>NZ_LT607753.1:6461979-6769693 GCF_900090295.1 Micromonospora coxensis
ATGGTCGGCGCGTCGAAGAACGCCGACAGCGGCAGGTCCACCTCCATCCGCTCGCGTACCCGGGCGGCGATCCTGGCCATGGTCAGCGAATGTCCGCCCAGGTCGAAGATGTCGTCGTCGGGACCGATCGAGGTACGTCCCAGCACCTCGCACCAGATGTCGTGCATCTGCGCGGCGGCGCCCACGTACTCGGGTGCGGGCGTCGCCGCCGGGGTGGCGGGTTCGGTGGGCAGCGCCGAGCGGTCCAGCTTGCCGTTGGGGGTCAGCGGCAGCGCCGGCAGCACCAGCACCACGGACGGCACCGCGTACCCGGGCAGCACCGTGGCGAGCCGGGCGCGTACCTGCTCGGGGTCGACGTCGCCGGTGACGTAGCCCAGCAGGCGATCGCCGTGCAGCGCGGCGGCGGCCTCGCGAACGCCGGGCGCGGCGCGCAGCGCTCCTTCCACCTCACCCAGCTCCAGCCGGTGGCCGCGCACCTTGACCTGCTGGTCGCCCCGGCCGAGGAACTCGAGGCCACCGTCGGCGCGGTAGCGCACCAGGTCGCCGGTGCGGTACATGCGGGAGCCGGGCGGGCCCCACGGGTCGGGCACGAACCGTTGCCCGGTCAGGCCGGGCCGGTGCAGGTAGCCCAGCGCGACACCGGCGCCACCGATGACCAGTTCGCCGGGCACGCCGATCGGGCAGAGGCCGCCGGACGGGTCGAGCACCCGCAGCCGGGTGCCGGGGATCGGCTCGCCCAGCGACACGTGCGCCGGCTCGGCGGGAACCTCCCAGCACGCCGACCAGATCGTGGTCTCGGTCGGGCCGTACATGTTGAACAGTCGCGCGGTGGCGCCGCGCAGCTGCCGGGCCAGCGGCAACGGCAGCGCTTCGCCGCCGACCAGCGCGGTCACCTCGGGCAGGTGGGGTGCGCCGGCCAGCAGCACCTGCCAGCCCGAGGGGGTCGCCTGGACGTGGGTGACCCGTTGCCGGCGGGCGAAGCCGACGACGGCTGCCCCGTCGCCGGTGGCGATCTCCTCGCCGCAGACGGCGACGCGGCCGCCGGTGGCCAGCGGCAGGTACATCTCCAGGCCGGAGATGTCGAACGACACCGAGGTCAGCGCCAGCCAGGCCGCGTCCGGGCCGGTGCCGCCGACCCGTGCGGCGGTGGCGTCGAGGAACGCGGTCAGGCAGGCGTGGCTGACCGCGACGCCCTTCGGACGGCCGGTGGAGCCCGACGTGTAGATGACGTACGCGGTGTGTCCGCCCTGCGGCGCGGGAGGCGTGGCGGTCGGCTCGGTGCCGGCCTCGTCGACGCGGACCGCGGGGGTGTCGGACTCCGCCGGCAACTGTGCCGCCGAGCGGGCGTCGACCAGCACGCACGCCGCGCCGGAGTCGCGCAGCGCCTGCGCGGTGCGTCCGGTCGTGTAGCGCGGGTCCAGCGGCACGTAGGCCGCGCCGGCACGCCAGACGCCCAGCAGCGCGGCGATCAGCATCGGGCCGCGGGGCAGGAAGACACCGACCACCCCGCCGGGGCGCACCCCGGCCGCCCGTAGCCGCGACGCCACCCGGTGGCTGTGTTCCGCCAGCTCGCCGTAGCTCCACTCGCCGCCGTCGAAGCAGACGGCGGGCGCCTGCGGCGAGCGGCGGGCCCGGTCGAGGAACCGGTCGAGGACCGTCGCCCCGGCCGTCGACGTCAGCGTGCCGCCGTCACCGCGCTCGCTCAGCAGCCGGCTCTCGGCGGGGGAGAGCATGTCGACCGCGCCGACCGGGGCGTCCGGCGCCGACAGCAGCCGGCGCAGCAGGGTCACGAACCGCTGGGCCAGCCGCTGCGCGGTGTCCGCGGTGAACAGGCCGGCCGAGTAGCTGACGTCCAGGCGGGCGCCGGCGGGGCCGCGCCAGATCTCCATCGCCAGGTCGCACTTGGCCTGCGCGTGGTCGATGTGGTACGTGGCGCCGTCGGCCGCGCCGAGCGAGAACGGCTGCGGCTGCTCGTACTGCAGGGAGAACATGGCCTGGTAGACGGGGGTACGGGAGCGGTCGCGCGACACGTCGAGTTCGGCCATCACCTCCGCGAACGGCAGCTGCTGATGGCTGAACGCGGACAGGCACCGGGCGCGCACCCGCTCGACGAGGGTGTGGAAGCTGGGAGTTCCGGCCAGGTCCGCCCGGATGGCGATGGTGGTGGCCAGACAGCCGATGACGCGTTCGAACTCGATCTGGTCGCGTCCGGCCACCGGGACGCCGACGCAGAAGTCGTCCTGGTTCGCGTGCCGGGCCAGCAGCACCTCGTACGCGGCGAGCAGGATCATGAAGGTCGTGCACCGGTGTCGCCGGGCGAAGGTGTCGACCTGCGTGAGCAGTTCGGCGGGCAGCTCCAGGCGGTGCAGGCCACCGGTGGTCGTACGGACGGCCGCGCGCGGCAGGTCGACGGGGAGTTGCAGGTCGGCGACCCCGGCCAGCTCCTCGGCCCAGAACTTCCTGGCCTGCTCGATGGAGTGTCGGCCGGTGTCGCCGCGCAGCGCCGCGACGTAGTCGCGGTGGGCCGGCTCCGCGGGGCGGGCCGGCGGCGTCGCCCCCTCGACGAATGCCTGGTACGCGGCGGCGATCTCGTCGCCGACGATGCGCATCGACAGCCCGTCGGCGGCGATGTGGTGGACCACGAGGCACAGGATGTGCTCCGCCTCGCCCAGCCGCAGCAGGGTGACCCGCAGCGGCGGCCCGGCGGCGAGGTCGAACGGTTCGCGGACGCGGTCGAGCACGAGCCGGTGCGCGGCCTGTTCGGCGTCGGCCTCGTCGATCTCGACGTGTTCCACCTCGACCGGCGCCGGTGCGGTCACGTCACCGACGGGTACGCCGTCGTGGTCGAGGTAGCGGGTGCGCAGCACCTCGTGGCGGGTGACGGTCGCCGCCAGGGCGCGCGCGAGCGCGTCGGCGTCGAGCGGGCCGCGGAGCCGGTGGACCCAGTAGATGTTGTAGGAGGCGTCGCCCGGGTCGAGCCGTTGCAGGAACCACATCCGTTCCTGCTGCGGGGAAAGGTCGATCACTGCGGGGCTCCCGGGGCGCCCGTGGTGGCGGCGGCCAGCTGGTCGTGGAAGGCGGCGGCCAGGTCGGTGGCGGTCCGTGCGGTGAAGGTGTGGTGGTTGTAGACGACCGCGGCGTGCATGCTGCCGTCCTGTTGTTCCTCGACGATGAGTTCCGGGGTGCTCAGGTCGTCCTCGCCGCCGGGGGTCGGCCAGTCGAGGTCCTCCTGCTCGCGGGGGACGGGGAACGCCGCGGAGCGCAGTCCCGGGAAGAACGGAGCGCCGCCCCAGCTCTCGTAGTGGATGCGGGCCGGGTAGGGCACCAGGGGCGCGGTCTCGTGGTAGGCGTGCAGCTGGTGGTTCGCCGCGTCGAGCGCGCTGTCGCGGACCCGGCCCAGCATGGTGCCGAAGTCGGGCGCGCCGGAGGTGTCCACGCGGATCAGCAGGGACTGCACGAGACAGCCGATCAGCGCGTCGTGCTCGGGTGCGATCCGGCCCGGCACCGGCGACATCAGCACGATGTCGGTCGCGCCGCTCCACCGCGACAGCGTCAGACTCCAGCAGGCCGCGACCGCCATGAAGGGCGTTCCGCCGTGGTGCTGGGCGGCGGCGCGCAGCCGCGCGGTGAGTGCGGCGTCGATGACGAACGGGTGGCGGCGTCGGGAGAACCGGTTGCCGGCACGCCGTCCGGGGAAGGGCGTCAGCGATCTCGGCGCGTCGTGCAGGACCCGTTTCCAGTGCTCCCGGTTCAGCTCCCACTGCCCGGCCGTGAAGGCGCAGTAGCCGGCGTAGTCCATGGCCAGTGGGCGTAGCGGCGGGGCACTGCCGGCGCGCAGCGCCGAGTGGAGCAGCCCGAGTTCGCGCAGCAGCACCCCGAGTGACCAGCCGTCGAAGACGAAGTGGTGCACGCTGAGGACCAGGACGGTGTCGTCGTGGTCGATGCGGATGACGAGTGCGCGGACCAGGGGGTCGCGGACCAGGTCGCCGACCCGGTTGCGTTCGGCGCGGGCCAGCTCGGTGGCCGCGGCGAGGCGCTGCTCGGTGGTGTCCCCGTCGGCGGTCACCACCTCGACGGTGGGTGGCAGGTGCTCGGCAGTGGACAGCGTGATGCCGCGCCCCGCCACTCGGGGCTCTGCCACGGTACGCAGTGGTTGATGGCGCGCGGTCACCAGTTCCAGGCAGCGGTGCAGCAGCTGCGCGTCGAACGGTTCGCGGATGCGGATCGCGGTGCAGATGGCGCCGGGGTCGCGGGCCGGTTCGGTCGCGAACATCCAGTCCAGGAACTCCCGTTGCTGCGTGCTCAGTGGCACGGTCGCCGGCTGTTCCTGGACGTGGGCGGTCGTGGTCGGCGGTGTCGCCGCGGAGGTGCGGGCGGCGGCGTCGATCCAGGCCGCCTGCCCGGCGAGCACCGGCCGGTCGAAGGCGAGCTTCGCGTCGGCGCGTACCCCGAAGACGCTGGTGACCTGGTTGGCCAGTTGGGTGGCGCGGAACGAGTCGCCGCCGAGGGCGAAGAAGTCGTCGTCGCGTGCGACCGCCGGCACCATCAGCAGCCGGCGCCAGATCGCGGCCAGCGTCGATTCGGTCGGGCTCGGGTCGGCGTCCGGCAGGCGGACCGGCTCGGCTGGTTGCGCAGGTGTCATCGTCATGGACTTGCCCCCGTGGCATTGATCGCCGGTGGTTCCGGCACGCCGGTCACCGACTCTGCGTCATCGCCCGAGGCTTGTGCAAGACCATGCTGAAAGATTCTGAAGCATCTTTCATCGGTGGATCCGGCGGTGTTAGTGTCCGGAGCCCACAGCCGATGCGAGGTCCGCAATGCCTGCTGCCCCACCCCTGACCGTGCCAGGTCTGCTGCGTGCCCGGGCCGAGCGGAACCCCGCACGGACGGCCATCATGGACAGTCGCGGCGGACGTCTGACCTTCGCCGACTGGCAGCGGGACGCCCAGGCCGTCGCCCACTCGTTGTCCCGCCGTGGCGTGCGGCGCGGTGATCGCGTCGCCTTGCTCTACGACGACGACTGGTGCGGGTACGCGGTCGCCTTCTGCGGCGTCGTCGCCACCGGCGCGGCGGCGGTGCCGGTGTCGGCGAGCCTGTCGCCGGTACAACTGCACGACCTGCTGCGCCGGGTCGGCGCGACCGCGGTGCTGCACCAGGATGGACGCCCGGTGCCGGACGGCGCCTGGTGGAGCGCCTGCGGCAGCGACCTGGCCGCCACCGCGACGTCCGTCCCCGGTGCAGAGCCCGACACGCCCGCGCCGGACGACGTGGCGCAGATCGTGTGCACGTCGGGCAGCACCGGCGAACCCAAGGACGTCGCCGCCAGCCACGCCAACCTGTGCCACGGCCAGGTGCTCGACCCCCGGCCGAGACGCTACGCGCACTCCCAGCTGATGGTGCACGCCTTCCCGATCGGGACCAACGCCGGGCAGATGATGCTGATCGAGGCGCTCACCGCCGCTCCCACCCTGCTGTGCGCGGGCCGCTTCGACGCCGACCGCTTCTGCGCCCTGATCGCGCGGCACGACGCGGGCACCGTCTTCCTGGTCCCGTCGATGGCGGCGGAACTGTTGCGCAGCCAGGCCCACCGGCGGCACGACCTGTCCTGCGTACGACTGCTCAGCTCGTCGGCCGCCGCGCTCCCGCCGGCCACCGCCCGTGGCCTGACCGAGGCGTTTCCGCAGGCCGTGCTGGTCAACTACTACACCTCGACCGAGGCGGTGCCGGCACAGATCAGCATGATCGTCGACCCCGGGCGACCGGAGGCGCTGGGCCGCCCGGTCAGCAGCCACGACCTGCGCATCACCGACGACCTGGGCCGGGAACTGCCGCCCGGGGAGGTGGGCGAGGTCTGGCTGCGCTCCGACGCCCCACCTCGCGCCTATCTGGGCGACCCGTCGGGCAGCGCGGCGGTGTTCCGCGACGGGTGGGTCCGGATGGGAGACCTGGGCCGGCTGGACTCCGACGGATTCCTGATCCTGGTCGACCGCGAATCCGACGTCATCAAGTCCGGCGCGCTGAAGGTCTCGACCCTGCGCATCGAGGCGGCGCTGCTGGAGCATCCGGCCGTCGCCGAGGCCGCCGCGGTCGGCGTGCCGCATCCGGTGATGGGCAGCGTGCCGGCGGCCGTGGTGCGGCTGGACCACCCGGTCGACCTGGACGAGGTCCGCGACTTCCTGTCCACCCGTTTGTCGCGGGCGGAGCTGCCGGTGCGGCTGCTCGTGGTGGACCACCTGCCCCGCAACGCCACCGGCAAGCCGATCAAGCCCGAGATCCGGCGGCTGCTCGAACCGCCGGTGCGCCGACAGCCACCGGCGCCGGCTCCCGCCGCCGCCGTCACCGACCCGTTCGGGCGGTCCTTCCTGGCCACGCTGACCACCGATCCCGCCGTCACGGAAGAGAGTCACGATGAACACCAGTGATCCGTACGGTGCGCCCGCGACGGCCGCCGAGAGCGGCATCTGGTTCACCGAACGCATGGGCGGGCTGGGCACCGTCTACTCGATGCCGTTCGCGATCACCTTCGACGGCCCGCTGGACGACGCCGCGCTGGCCGGCGCGATCCGCCAGGTGGTCGCCCGGCACCCGGTGCTGGCCGCCGCCTTCGTCGAGCGCGACGGGCTGCCGGTACGCGTGGCCGCCGCGACGCCGCCGCTGCTGACCACGGTGGACCTGCGGTTCGATCCGGGTCACGCGCCGGCGGTCGAGCGGGCGGAGATCGAGCGGCCCTTCGACCTCGCGCGCGGTCCGTTGCTGCGCTGCACCCTCATCCGGTTGGCCCCGCAGCGGGCCAGGCTGCTGGTCGTCGCCCATCACCTCGTCTTCGACGGTCAGTCGACCTCCATCTTCGTCGACGATCTGGCGGCCGCGTACGCCGGTGAGGTGCTGCCCACCCTCGACACCGCGCCTGACGAGGGGCCGGCGGAGCTGCTCCCCGGGGCGAAGCGGTTCTGGGCCCGACACCACACCGGCGGGACCGACGTGGTGCTGCCGGGCCTGCGCGGCACACCCGGGACGGCCGGGCCGGGCGAGGCCGTCACCTTCGACCTCGACGACAGCCTGTGGGCCGCGATCCGCGCGACCAGCCGCCGGCTCGGGCACACCACCTTCGTGATCACACTCGCCAGCTGGCTGCTGCTGTTGCGCCGCTACGGCAACGAGACGCCGGTGATCGGCGTCGACCTGGGCACCCGCTCACCCGCGCAGCGCCACCACATCGGCGCCCACGTCAACGAGTTGCCGGTCGCCCTGGCCGCGCGTCGTGGCGAGACGTTCGAGGACGTCACCACCCGGCTGGTCGCCGAGTTCGGCCTCCGCTCCGACGCCGACGGGCTCTACCGCTACCGGCAGGTGCCGCTGGCGCGCGCGGTCGGCGCGGTCCGGCCGGCGGTCGCCCTCGCCCCGGTCACGCTCGGCTACCGGCGACGGGAGGCCGCTGCCAAGTTCCCCGGGCTGGACACCGTCGTGGACTGGGCGCTGCCCAACCACACCAGCCGCGGCGCCCTCCGGATCCACATCGTCGACGGCCCGGAACAGCGGCGGGTGAGCCTGCAGTTCGACCCCGGCGTGGTGAGCCGCGACGACGTCGAGCGCGTCGCCCGCGACTGGCGGGAGCTGCTCCGCGCGGTGGCCGAGCACCCCGACACCCCGTGGCACGACCTGCCCTTCACCGGGCGTGAACAGTCGCCGGCCGGCGAGGCTGCGATCAGCGCACCACCGGTCACCCTGCCCCAACTGCTCGCCGAACAGATCGGCCGGACGCCCGACGCCGTCGCGGTCGAACACGGCCCGGTATCGCTCACCTACGCGCAGCTGGGCGCGGCGATCGACGCGCTGGCCCAGCGGCTGCGTGACGCCGGGATCGGCGCCGGGGCACTCGTGGCCCTGCTGGCCCGGCGCGGCGTCGACGCGCTGGTCGCTCAGCTCGCGGTCCTGCGCAGTGGTGCGGCCTACCTTCCGCTCGACCCTGACCACCCGTCGGCGAGGAACACCCGGATCCTCGCCGACGCGCGGCCGGATCTGGTGCTGACCAGCCACGAGTGCACGAGCGTGCTGCCGGCCGTCGACGGGGCGCCGATCCTGCTGTGGGACTCGGGGAGTTCACCGGCCGGCGGCTTCACGCCGGGGCGCCCGGCGCACCCGGGTGAGTGCGCCTACGTGCTGTACACCTCCGGGTCCACCGGCCAGCCCAAGGGTGTGCAGGTGGAGCACCGCTCGCTGGCCAACCTGTTGCGGGACTTCCGCGACCGGCTCGGCTCGGGCCCCGGGCACCGCTGGCTCGCCCTCACCGCGCTGACCTTCGACATCGCCGCCCTGGAGCTGTATCTGCCGCTCATCAGCGGCGGCACCGTGGTGATCGCGCCCCCTGAGGTCGCCCGCGACGGACACCAGATCGCCCGGTTGGTCGCCGACCGGGGCGTCACCCACGTCCAGGCGACCCCGTCCGGCTGGCAGTTGATGCTCGACGGTGGCCTGGCCGTCGACGGCATCACGGCACTGACCGGCGGTGAGGCGCTCACCGAGCCGCTGGCGCAGCGCCTCGCCGGGCGTGCCGCACGACTGCTCAACGTGTACGGCCCCACCGAGACGACGATCTGGTCCACCGTCGCCGAGTTGCCGGACGCCGGTCAGGGGGCGATCGGCCGCCCGATCGCCCACACCACCGTGCACGTCCTGGACGAGTGGGGCGATCCGGTGCCGCCGGGCCTGCTCGGAGAGCTGTGGATCGGCGGGGTCGGGCTGGCCCGCGGCTACCTCGGCCGGCCCGGACTCACCGCCGACCGGTTCCGCCCCGACCCGTTCGGCCCGCCCGGAGCACGGCTCTACCGCACCGGAGACCTGGTACGCCGGCGAGACGACGGTGTCCTGGAGTTCGCCGGCAGGCGCGACGAGCAGGTCAAGCTGCGTGGGCACCGGATCGAACTGGGCGAGATCGAGGCGCGGCTGCTGGAGCACCCGCAGGTGGCCCGCGCGGCGGTGGTGAGCGTGGGCGAGGCCGGGGAGCAGCGGCTGGTCGCCTACGTGGTGCCCACGGCGACGCCACCGTCGCCACACTCCCTCCGGGAGCACCTGGCCGGCGCGCTGCCGGCGATCATGGTGCCGGCCGTCATCGCGCTGATCGATGCCCTGCCCCTCAACACCAGCGGCAAGATCGACCGCGTCGCCCTGCGCGCCCGCCCCGTCGTCGCCGCCAACCCCGACGCCGGGGTCCCGCAGGGTGACACCCCCACCGCCGCCGGGCCGGTGCGCGAGATCCAGCAGATCTGGTCCGACGTGCTCGGGACCACCGCGATCGGCATCCACGACGACCTGTTCGACCTGGGCGGGCACTCGCTGACCGTGGCGCAGATATCGGCGCGGATCCGTGCCCGGCTGGGTGTCGAACTACCCCTGCACGTCATGTACGACAGGCCCACCATCGCCGGGATGGCCGAGGAGGTGGCCGGCGCGCTGCGGGGCACACGGCTCTGACAGAGCGCGGTCCTTCGAAGCCTGGCCGTCGACCGGTTGCCCTGCGCGCCGCATCCGCCGCGTGGCCTGGGTGACCCTGGACCCGTCGGTCACGGGACGATGACGATCGTGGCGACAGCGGCGACGATGGTGGAGGCCACCACGGACACGGCTCGCCGCCGTGGGTTCGCAGCGATGACGGGCAGCGCACGCGACGTGTAGGCGGCGTGGACGGCGGCGGCTGTGGTGAGCCCGGCGCCCAGTGACCACAGCCATCCGGCGACGACGGACCAGTCACCGAGGCGGTGTGCCAGGCCGAGATAGAGCACCGCCCAGGCGACGGCGGGCACCAGGGTCAGGCGGTCGGCGGCGCGGCGGGTGGTGGAGAGCACCGCCACCGCAGGGAAGAAGGCGAACACGATCGCGACACCTGCGCCGATCCAGCCTTCCAGCCCCGGACCGGTGTCACCCGCGTGCTGTGCCGGCACGCCGAGCAGGCGCCGTCCGATGGCTTCGACGCCGCGGTCGGTGTTGCCGAGCACGACGACGCCGCGTCCGGTGACCCGGTCGAAGCCGACGTAGGAGCTGAAGCCGCCAGTCGCGCCGTTGTGCCAGACGATGTCCCGGTCGCCGTGGCGGGTGGTGAACCAGGCGTACCCGATGCGACTGTCGTCGCCGTCGTCGAAGCGGGCAGTGGCGGCTGCCCCGCCCGGCGCGGTGCCGGCGAGCATCGCCTTGACGAGCGCGGCAAGGTCGTCGGCGGTGGACCAGGCGCCGATGCCTGCGGGGGCGTATCCCGCGCCGCGCCAGAGTTCGGGGCTTCGGCCGCCGGCCTTGGTGCCGGCAGCGTGGCCGGCCGGCGGCGCGTCGACCTCCGTGACCAGCGCGGTGTCGGTCATGCCCAGTGGCTGCAACAGCTCGCGTTCGAGCAGCGCGGGGTAGGTGGTCCCGGCTTCTGCGGCGAGCGCGTGGCCGAGCAGCGACATGCCCAGATTCGAGTAGTGCACCTGCCCGCGGGTGTCATCCGGCTGTTCCTGTGCGGCGGCGTCGAGCAACCAGTCGACGTCTTGTCCGGCGTAGGGATTACCGGCGGTGAGCCCCGTCCACCAGGTGCGGAGGAACTGCCCGACGCCGGTGCCGGCGAGCCTCGGCAGGCCGGAGCGGTGGCTGGCGAGTTCGGTGTAGGTCACCTCGCCCACCGGCCCGGTCAGCTCGGGCAGTGCGGTGCGGATCGGGCCGTCCGGGTCGACTGCGCCCTGCTCGGCTCGGTGGGCGAGGAGCATGCCGGTGAGCGTCTTCTGGATCGAGCCGATCTCGAACGGCGTCTCGGCGGTCACCGGATCGCCGGCGGCGTTGCGATCACCGAGGCCGGCGATGCGCACTCCGTCGCCGTCGACGAGCGCCACCGCGAGGCCGCGCAGTCCCTGCGGGTCATCGATGACGCCGCGGACCGCTGTCGCCAGCGCCCGGTCACCTGTCACCTGGTCGGTCAGGCGGGGCACGTCGGGCCTGACGCCGAGGCCGGCGACTGCTGCTACGAGACCGACGACGATGGCGACGATGACGGGCCTGCGCATGATGCTCCTTCGAGGGGGAGGCGGTGCGGGGGAACCGGTCAGCGGCGGGCCGCGGTGAGCACCGCCAGCAGGGGTACGACCCGTTCGGCGGGCACGGCGTACCTGCCGCGCCCGGTACTGCGCAGCCACCCGGCGGCGGTCAGCTGACGCAGGTGATGATGCAGCTGACCGGTGGTGCCGAGCCCGTCCAGCTCGGCCAACGCGGCGGTGGCCTCGCGACCGCCGAGGATCTCCCGCAACAGGCGCAGCCGTACCGGGTGGGCGAGCGCGGCAAGGCTCGCCGCCACCTCGGACCAGTCGCTGTCGAGCGTGTCGTCGACCGAGCGACCGTACTGCCATTCGAAACGGCGGCCCGCCAGTCGGACGATCCCCGTGTAGAGGACCGCGCCGGTGGCGTCGTCGTCGATGCGATCGCGCAGTCCTTCCAGGGCCCAGAAGGTGCCGGCGTCGGCGGGCGCCGCATCGCTGGGGGCGAGCCGGTTCACCAGCCCGGCAACCTGTCGCTCGAGAGCGGCGAGCCGGTCCTCCACATCGGTCATAGCCACGATAGTACGTACTTACGCACTTACGTGCCAACGATGTTCTGTGGCTGCGGCCGTGGTGGAAGCGGAGTCGACGGCAGGGCCGGCCAGCCATTGCCGGGGACGACCGAGGCCAGCGCCGCCTCGTACGGTCACCGGAGCCCGAGCGTCCGCATCCGCTTCTGGCGAGGAGCGCGGGTGCCGTCGTGGTCAGGCTCGATGCTCGGCAAGAACCTTGCTGAACAGGGCGGGGTAGCTGTCATGAGCCAGGGACAGGTCGCCGAACGCGTCCTCGGTGAACCACGCGATGGCGTCGTGTTCGTCCGGCGCGACGTTGACCGGAGACCCCGTCCACGCGTCGATCAGCCAGATCTGCATGTCGAACGTGTCGGCGTGAACTTCGTGCACGGGCGGATCCGATGGCGCCGGGATGTCGATGCCCAGTTCCTCTCGAAGCTCCCGAGCAAGTGCCGCGCCGGGCAGTTCCCCGGGCTCCACGTGCCCACCGGGCAGGTCCCAGACGTCGGGGTACCACCGGCGCCGGGGAGACCGGTGACAGAGCAGTACCCGATCGCCGTCGCGCAGCAACGCCGTGACGATGCGAGCCTTGGGAGAGCCGTCCGCGGAGTTCGACACCGCCGTATCCTGCCACCGGTGGTAGCCGACACGGTGCCCTGCCGAGCGGTGGCCGGCATCCTGATCCGCCGTCGACCGTGCGCGACCGCTACCGGCCGACCCGCGTCGGATCCCACGCCGGAGCATCGCCGGTAGCGGAGCAGGTCGGCAGCATGCGGCAGCCGGCTGGCCGGCTGGGGCGGGCGTGGTGTGAGGGCTGCCGGCCCCGTTCCACACCGACGCCGGGGTGCCGTGGCGGGCGGTCGTCAGGAGGCCAGCCGACGGGCGACGACGGGGATCACGATCGCGGCCGCGACCAGGTGAGCGAGCACGAGCGTGCACTCGGTGGCGAGGTCGGCGTCGACCAGGAACGGTGGTACGAGCGACAGCGCGGTGAGTGCCACCGCCGTGCGTACCCAGGTGCGTGCCGGCCGGGACGCCCAACAACGGATCGCCCACGCGATGAGGATGCCCACGACGCTGAACGTGAACGTGAGCTGGGTGAAGCCGGCCAGGGGAATCGATTCGCCGCCGTCGGGCAGTTCGAGATCGACACCGGCGGCCATGGCGAGGGCCGCGACCGCCGTGACGGTGACGGCGGCGGCAGCCGCGGCGGCCAGGCCGGGTAGGAGCAGCCGGCGGCGCTGCCGGCCCTGGGTGCTGAGCCGGTCGGTGGAGGCGGTGGAGGTCATCGGCATCCTCTCGATCGGTCGGCCTCGGCTCGGGCGTGGCCGGGCCGGATGTTGTGGTTGAGGTGGAAGACGTTCTGCGGGTCCCAGCTGGTCTTGAGCGCGGTGAGCCTGGCGAGTTTGGCGGGCGGGTACGCGCGGCGTACCCCGCGTTGCCCCTCGTCGGCGGCGAGTGAGTTGACGTAGACGCCGTCGGCGTACGGGGCGAGCGCGGCTGCGGCCGTGCGAGCCGCTGCCATCCGGGTGTCGTCCTCGGCGGGGTCGGTCCAGCGGGAGTCGGCGCCGAACTCGAACAGGGTGCCGCGGTGGCTGAACGCGGCGTCGGCGTCGGCGATGTCGGCGATGGCGCCGCCGTGCGCCTGCAGACCGACACCGGGCAGGGGAGTGCCGGCGTGCAGGTCCGACGCACCGCGCAGCAGGAACGCCTCGATCGCCGCGGTCGGGAACTGCCGCAGGTAGTGCGCGCCGGAGTACCGGCGGTAGGCGTGGCCGCCGGAGGTGTCGTCGCGTTGTTGCAGTTCGAGGTACGACGGCGTGGTGACCCGCTCGGCGAGCGGGCGCCCGAGCGCACGCATCGCCGCCAGCAACCGGTGGGCCCCTGCGGGGTCGCCGACCCACACGAAGCCGACGGTGGCGACAGGGCCGGTGGCCGTGCCACGGACATCGGCGGTGAGGGTCGCCCGCCGCGGCGCGACGACGCTCAGGTCCCGCCAGCCTTCGAGCACCGGCACGGCGTCCGCGGCGGGGAAGTCGAACTCGGCGACCAGGGTCTGCGTTCCGGTGTCGTGCAGTCGGAACTCGAAGTCGGTGACGATGCCGAAGTTGCCGCCCCCGCCGCGCAGGCCCCAGTAGAGGTCGGGGTTCTCGGTCCGGCTCGCGGTCACCACCTCCCCCTCGGCGGTGACCATCGTGTAGGAGACGACGTTGTCGCAGGACAGCCCGTACTGACGCGCGAGCCAGCCCATGCCGCCGCCGAGGGTCAGGCCGCCCACCCCGGTGTGCGAGACGTTGCCCGCGGTGGTGGCCAGGCCGTACCGCTGCGACGCCCGGTCGAGTGCGCCGAGCAGCGCGCCGCCCCGGACCCGGGCGCGCCGCCGGATCGGGTCGACCCGGACCCCGTTCAACGGGGTCAGGTCGATCATCAGGCCGTTCGCGGGGACGGCGAGGCCGGCCACGTTGTGCCCGCCGCAGCGCACCCCGATCTCCAGGTCGAGTTCGCGGGCCAGGCGCACCGCGGTCACCACGTCGCTGACGCTCGCGGCCTGCACGATCATCCGTGGCCGACGGTCGATCATGGCGTTCCAGACGGTGCGGGCCGCGTCGTAGCCCGGGTCGCCCGGGGTGAGGAGGCGGCCGTCGAAGCGAGGGCTGGTCGCGGTCGTCATACGTCCGAGCCTGACGGAAATCGGTACACCCGGTAAGGTCCGATCGCATGGGCCAAATCAGGACCAATTCGCGTACGGCGGCGGACCTGCTCATCGATGTCGACCGGTCCGCGGCCGAGCCCCTGCACCGGCAGATCGCCGCCTCGATCCGGGGCGGCATCCGGGCGGGCCGGTTGCCGCTCGGGACGTCCCTGCCACCCACCCGCACCATCGCCGCCGATCTGGGAGTGTCACGCGGCGTCGTGGTCGAGGCCTACCAGCAGCTCGTCGCCGAGGGCTACCTCACCAGCCGGGCCGGCAGCTACACCCAGGTCGCGGTCGAGCCGGCCCCGACGCCGGCCGGCCGCCGCGCCGAGGGCCGGCCGGCGGCCCGCATCGACTTCGGGTACGGCCGCACCGACGTGTCGTCGTTCCCCCGGGACGCCTGGCTGCGATCGGTGCGAACGGTCCTCACCACCACCCCCAACGAACACTTCGCCTACCTCGACGGGCGTGGCGTGCCCGAACTGCACACCGCCCTGGCCGACTACCTCAACCGCGTCCGGGGCACGTCGGCCCGCCCGGAGAACGTCGTGATCTGCAGTGGCTACGCCCAGGGCGTCGCGCTGCTGATCCAGGTGCTCGCGGCGCGCGGCGCCCGCCGGCTGGCCGTCGAGGACCCCTGCGCGGACGACGACGCCCGCCCCGTCGCGGCCGCCGCCGGCCTGGACGTGATCGGCGTCCCGGTCGGGCCGGACGGCGTCCTCGTCGAGGAGCTGGAACGTACCGACGCGGACGCCGTCGTGCTGACGCCCTCGCACCAGTGGCCCACCGGCGGGGTCCTGTCGGCCACCGCGCGGGCCCGGGTGATCGACTGGGCGCAGCGCCGACGCGCCCTGGTGATCGAGGACGACTACGACGCGGAGTACCGCTACGACCGATCGCCCGTCGGCGCCATGCAGGGGCTGGCGCCCGACACCGTCGTGTACTGCGGCACCGCGAGCAAGACCCTGGCACCCGGGCTGCGCCTCGGCTGGCTGCTGGCGCCGGCACACCTCGTCGACGACCTCACGGCGGCCAAGGTGCTGGCCGACCGCGGCTCTCCCGTCATCGACCAACTGACCTTCGCCGACTTCCTCACCCGCGGCGAGTTCGACCGGCACCTGCGGCGCATGCGCCCGGTCTACCGCCGCCGCCGCGACGCGCTCCTGGCCGCACTGCGCACACGGCTGCCCGAACTGGAGCCGGTCGGTGTCGCGGCGGGCCAGCACGTCGTGGCCTGGCTCCCGCACGACCTCGACGAGGCCGCCGTCGTGGCCGCCGCCGCCCGGCACGGACTGGTCGTGCAGGGCGTCTCCCGGTACCGACTGAGCCCCGCCGGACCGGGCGGGCTGATCTTCGGCTACGCCACCCTCACCGAACGGGCCATCGCGGACGGAGTGGCAGCCCTCGCCGACGCGGTCGCCGAGGTCCGCAGCACTGAGCGGTCCGCGCCATCATCACCAGAAACGACGCCGTACCCGAGGCCCTGACCGGATCGGCATCAGCCCCCGACGTCGTCCCGCCACGTCCGGCCAGGATCGGACGACCCGGTGGAGCAGGGTCGACCGTGCACCGCAGCGGTGACCGGGCGTCCAGTCCGTACCCGACCTCGCTCGTGCGTGCGATCCGCACGGTTGCTGGTGAACGGTCGAGTCCGGACAGGGTCGAGGGCTCGGATCACGGGTGTGGACGCGCCTGCCCGGATCGCCTGTTCCCACGGCCCCGAGTAGCGTTGACGGGGCCGAAGATGTCCGGGGTGGGCGATAGCGTCATCGCCATGAGCGTGCTCGACCGCCGTACCCTCAATCGGGCACTCCTGGCCCGTCAGCTCCTGCTGCAGCGGCACGACATGCCGGTCGCCGACGCCCTTGAACACCTGGTGGGGTTGCAGGCACAGGAGCCCCTGGAGCCGTACGTCGGGTTGTGGAGCCGGCTGGCCGGCTTCCGGCCGCCGGCCCTGGCCGAGCTGCTGCTGAGCCGCCAGGCGGTCCGCACGCTGCTGATGCGCCGCACCCTGCACCTGGTGACCGCCCGGGACTGCCGCACGCTGCGGCCGGTGCACCAGGCGATGTTGGTCTCACGCATGTGGTCGACGCTGCGCCGGGTGCTGCCCGGCGTCGACCTCGACGAGCTGACCAGACTGGGCCGGCCGCTGTTCGAGGAGCGGCCCCGCATGCTCACCGAGGCGGCCCGTGTCATCGCCGACCGTTGGCCGGATGTGGAGCCGCGCTGGTTGGGCGACGCGCTCAGCACACTCGTGCCACTCGTGCAGGTGCCGCCCCGTGGTGTCTGGGGCGCGCGAGGCGCCGCGTACAACACCACCATCGAGCAGTGGCTGGGCCGTCCGTTGGAGCCGGCGTCGCCGGACGCCGTCGACGCGCTGGTCCTGCGCTACCTCGCCGCCTACGGTCCGGCGTCCAGCGCCGACATCCGTGCCTGGTCCGGGTTGAGCGGGCTGCGGGAGTCCGTCCGACGGCTGCGCCCGTCGTTGCGCACGTTCCGCGACGAACGCGGTCGTGAGCTGCTCGACGTGCCCGACGGCGCGCTGCCCGACCCGGAGACCCCGGCGCCGCCGCGCTTCCTGCCGGCGTTCGACAACGCGGTGCTCGGCTTCGACGACCGCAGCCGCGTCATCGACACCGAGCATCGCGGGCTGAGCGTCACCGGTGCACGCTTCCTGCTGGTCGACGGCCGGGTGGCGGGGACCTGGGCGGTCGCCGCCGACGACGGCGCGGCGACGTTGCGGATCACACCGCTGCGCCCGCTCACCACCGCCGAGCGCGACGCCGTTGTCGCCGAGGGTGAGAGCCTGCTGACCATGTTCGAGCCCGAGCCACGCTCCGGGCGCACCGTCACGTTCAGCCCGATCCCGTAGCAGTCTCGGCGAACGTCCCGCCCGGACGCTGCTGCCAACCCGCGATCGGCCACAGCCGCCCGGACGACACCGACACACCGCGACCTCCGCCGACGACGCCGCCCCCGGGCGCTCAGTGGGGGAACGCGCGGGGGATGCGGGCGGTGCGGAGTTCGTCGCGGAACGCCTGGATACGCGTGATGACCTGTCGTCTGCCGATGGTGTTCTCGATGCGGTCGAGGTACAGGCATCGGGCGGCGAGTTTGTCGAGGTCGACGGTGAAGTAAATCGCCATCAGCGGGTTGACGAACAGGTCCCCGCTGCCGGTGCGCCGGGTGAACCGGACGTCTCCGAACGCGCCGCTGGTGGCGGCGGCGATCTGGCCCTGGACGATGCTCGGCCGGTCCGGGGTGGCGGCCTGGGCGTCGGCGACGGCATCGCGGTACAGCGCCGCCTCCCGGCTGGAACCGGGGATGGACAGCGCGCCGAGGTAGCCGCCGTCGCGGTCGAGTGCGGCGAGGTTCTCCAGCACCTGGACGTGGTTGACGCCGTCGTAGGCGTCGATGCCGAAGCCGAGACTGGACACCAGCTTGACCGGCACGTCCAGCGCGGCCACGGCGGCCAGGCTGGTGATGTCCTCCACCGGGGTGCCGAGGTCGCTCTCGTCGCCGCGCAGCAGGACGTCGGTGCCACCGTCGACCAGCACCACCGCGTCGACGTCGAGGTGGTCCACCAGGTGCCGGTACGCCGCCCGTAACGGCTGGACGCCGAGCGGCGGAAAGGCGTACACGGTCGAGGGCAGCTGCTGAGCCGCCAGCCAGCGGGCGAGCGTGCGTTCCGGGAAGTACCAGTCCGGACTGGTCGTGTCCGGCCGTACCGCGGCGACGTGCTCCGCCACCCACGCGTCCCGGTCGATCAGCTCCAGCTCGGAGAAGGACAGACTGGCCAGGTGCACCTGCGCGCCGCCGCGCCACAGGGCGAACGCCAGGGGCAGGCCGGCGTACACGTCGAACCCGCCGCCCGCTCCGGCGATGAGGATGCTCCGCGCCGGGGCCAGCGCGGCGAACAGCGGCGGTACGGCCAACGAGAACACACCGGGGTCGGCCGGCAGCGCGGCGGGATTCGTCACCGTTCCATGATCAGTCACGCCCGTGCTGCCGGGGTGCCCGTGGCCCACCGGGATCGGCAGGAGCGCTTCGGCGCATCGCATGTGTGGCTCATGGCCGCTGACGGTCGATGTGTCAGCTGAGGCTCGCAGATCATCCGCCCTGGCAGCTGACAGCGCCCCGGCAGAGCCCGAGAGGGGTGTGGGAACTGTCCCTGCTCCGAGCGGTCGGCGGGGTCCTCGGCGAGACGGGAACGCCCCTAGGATCTGGCAGTGGACCTTGTACCGGGCGCAGACCATGGATCTCCGGCATTCGTGACCGACTGGGCGCGGTTGTTCGTCAGCTACTGCCAGTACGACGTGTTCACCGTGCCGGGTGCGTCCGGCGTGGGAATCTACGTCCTCGGTGACGACCTGGTGCACGTCGGCGGACCGCATCAGTTCACCGGCTTCTGCGGCATCCACACCGGCTGGATCGAGGCGCGCGTCCGTGTCCTGCCCGCGCCTCCGACGGTGATCGACACCGGCTGGGACGTGATCAGTGAGGCGACCCTGTGGAGTCCCAGCGGTCGGCTGTCGGTCGTCGGCCTGATGGGCGGCGGCGCCGAGGCTCTCACCGATGTGGCGGTCCCGCGCGGGCTGATCCGGGTACGGGTGCACGCCCGTGACCGCCTGCACGAGACCGTACGCACCGACGGCGACCCGCCCGAGCGGCACGAGCTGCACGTCTGGGCGGTGTCCGAGGAGACGCCCTGGCGCACCGTGCTGGCCGACCCGGGCGGCCGCGCCTGGGAGCAGAAGCCGGCGAAGGCCGCCGAGCAGGCGATGCTGTCACTGGTGCCGCGTCCGTCCAACCGTCCCGCCGTCCTTCGGCCGCTGCCCCCCGACCCGTACGAGGACGACGCCGGCCTGGCCCGCGTGGCGGTGGTCCGCCACCGACCCGCGCCGGTCGAGGTCCCGGTGGGGGTGCTGCCCGTCGGCGACCTGGAGGTCCGGCTGGAACGGGTCGACGGCGAGACGCTCACGTGGTCGTGGACCACCGCCGACGCGCCGATCTTCCCTGAGCCGCTGACCGCGCTGCCGGACGACGAGCCGAGCACCGTGCGGCTGACGTCCGGCCCGGACGGCGTCACGCTGCGGCACGAGGGTGTGCGGGGTCGGCACGCCGTCGCCCTCGGGCTGATCTGGGACCATCTGCTCGACGGCGCCGGCTCGTACCCGTGGCTCGAGACGTTGCGTGGGCAGGCCGCCGAGGCGACCGCGCAGGCCGAGAAGACCCGCCGCCTGAAGGCCGCGCACGACGCCGAGCGGTGGGGAGGTCCGCCGCCGCCGGAGCGTCTGCGCAGGCTCCCCAGCCAGGCGCAGTCCCTGGCCCGGATGGACCGCCCGTTGCTCGACCGCATCGACGCGCTGCCCGTCGCCCGCCGACGCGAGGCGGCCTGCTGGGCGGCCCGCCGCGCGATGCGGGTGGCCGGGCTGGAGCAGATCGGGTGGATCGCCGACGCGCTCGCCGCCGCCGAGGCCGCCCGCCCACTGCCCCGCTCCTTCACCGAGCAGGGCGGCGCCGCCGCGTTCCGCCGGCTCCTGGCCGATCCCGAGGTGCCGCACAGCACCGTCACGCTGCGCCGGGAGCCGACGAGGCTCGGCGCCCCGCACGTCACCGAGATGCTCCAGCAGGCTGCCGCGTTCCCCGCCCTGCTCGCCCTGGCCAACGACGATCCGCTGGTCGCCGCGATCGACGCCGTCCACCACGCGGCCCTCGCCCACGGCGACGACCGCGACCGGTTCCTCGCCGACGCCCACACCGCCCTGCGCTGAACCGCCGATCCGGCTGCCGAGGTGGGCGGCGGTACCGTCGCTGCCACCTGCGCAGCCGGGTCGGCAAACACGCCACTCAGCCCTTCTCGTCGTACCGACCGGGTAGCTTCAGGCCGGCGACACGCGGTGGACCCGATGTCGGTTCCGTCCAGGACGACCGCCTCGGCGGTGACCTAGCGTGGACCCGGCAGCCCGCCCGAACACGAGGGGACAGCACAATGCGTGACCTGGTCTACACCGGTTTCATGTCGCTCGACGGCGTGGTGGACTCGCCCGGCGGTGGGCCGGGGGAGGAGCACCGCAGCGGCGGGTGGGTGTTCAAGGACCTCGAGTTCGTCCCGGAAGCGTGGTCGCTCAAGGGCGAGGAACTCACCGACACGACCGCGTTGATGTTCGGCCGCCGCAGCTACGAGGCGTTCGCGCCGGTCTGGCCCGGGTCGGAGGACCACGCCGCCTACCAGGAGCTGCCCAAGTACGTCGTGTCGACCACGCTGTCCGACGACGCCCTCGTCGACGGCTGGGGGCCGACGACGATCCTGCGCTCGACCGAGGACGTCGCCGCGCTCAAGCAGGGCGAGGGCGGCGCGATCTTCATCCACGGGAGCGCGGAGCTGGCCCGGCGGCTGTCGGACGCGGGCCTGATCGACCAGTACAACCTGCTCGTCTTCCCCGTGCTGCTCGGCGCCGGCAAGAGCCTGTTCGGCCGGGCCGACCGGGACAAGCAGATGCTGACGCTGCGGGAGTCGGAGAGCTACCCGAACGGCATCCTGAAGCTGATCTACGACGTCCGACGCTGATTTAGGTCGAGGGCGATCGCGCCGCCGGCGCCCTCGCGCGGCTGGCGGGTGGTACGGCCGACGTAGGAGCGCAGGGCCCGGGCCAGGTGCGGCTCGTCGAAGTAGTCCAGCTTGGCGACGACGTCGGTGGTCGGGACGCCGGCAGCCAGCAGCTCCGCCGCCGTGCGGGCCCGCTCGATCTGCCGTACCGCGCCCCGGGTCAGTCCGTCCGGCCGGCCTGTTCCCAGAACACCAGGCCCCACCGCACCCCTGCGACGGACGTCATCGTCGTGACCTGCTCGCTCGTGCACGTCCACACGGTGTCGACCCACGGCGAGTCGGACCGGCGCGTCTCGAACCGCAGCCCCACCGGCCTGGGATTCGCCGCGGCACGTCCTGGTGGCGGGCCCGGCCGCGCGGGGACACCGCCGGCGTCCCTCACAGGTACGACGGGTCCTGCGCGAGGAACGCCTCCGCCGTCACGGTGTCCGGCGCGGACCACAGGTTCTCGATCGCGGCCAGGTACCGCTGGGCGACCGCGGCGTCGTTGCGGGCTTCGAAGACCGGCAGCGGACGGGAGGGCGACCGATTGAGGTACGGCACGAAGAAGCTGGTGCCGTCGGGCTGGTCGAAGGAGTAGCTGCGCATGCGCGGTGGTGCGTCGTAGAGGCGGATGGCGACACTCCCGGGCCGTGCCGACCCCGCCTCGCAGGCGAGGGAGAAGTCGCGCAGGTCGATCAGCGACCGCAGATGCAGGCGATTCTCCTCACGCAACTGCACGGTGGAGATCATGAACTCGCGTGCGGTCGCCTCCACGTGGGGGCTGCGCGGGTTGAGGACCAGGAACCGGACGTCCACGCCCTCCCGGATCCGCTGCTGCAACTCGGCCACGTTCAGGGCCGGCGTGTAGGCCAGGTTCGTCGCCGTCAGGAGGATGCTCCGTCGGGCTACTGCGGAAGTGTCCCTCGTTCCGGAGCGTCACCTGCGCGTCGTTGGCGAGCAGACTCCGGATCGCCTGGGCCGCCGCCAGCCCTTCGCTGGACGACCCGATGAAGACCCGTGCTCGCCGTGTCATCCGGCCTCCCGGTCGCGGCTCCACATGGCATCCGACCATGGCCCAGAACGGCATCCACGCCGTGTCACCTGCTCCTTCGCCGGCACTGCCGATCAGCGGTCGCCGTCGACCGATCGAGTCGCCGCCCGCCGCCGCCCGCCGTCGGGGCCGGCTCCCGGCGACGGCGCAGCCTGTTGACCCAAACGGCCGTCACCGACCCGCCATCCACGGGATCCTGCATCCGACGGGATGGGGGTGGCCTGGGTGACGAGAGCTGGTCGAGGTGCGGCGGTGCTGCTGCTCGGCGCCGTGCCACCGATGGTGGAGATGGCGGCGTTGGTCGGCTTCGGCCTCGGGGCGGCCCAGGCGCTCGCGCCGCAGTCGACGGCGATCTGGCCGTACGACTCGTATCACGACCTGCGGTGGTTGCTCGTCTACCACGATTCGTGGCCGGCCTTCGTCGCCGGACTGGTGGTGGTCGTCGTCGCCCGTGGCGTGTTGTCGGCCGGGCTGACCGCGCTGTCCTGGCCGGCGGAGACGCCGCGTCCTTCGATGCGCCAGCTGGTACGCCGCAACATCGAGGTCGCCGCGCTCGCCACGGTGATCATCTCGCCGTGGGCGGCGATCTCGGTGGCGTTCTCCGCGGTCGCGCTGTCCTGGTATCTCTTCGCCTCGGTGATACCCCTGTTGGTGATCGCCCCGTTCCTGCTACGCGCCGGCGTGACGGCGCACTGGTGGAAGGGGCTGCCGTCGGTTCAGCTGCTGCTCTGGTCCGTGGTCAACTTCCTGGTGATCACCGCGGCCGGCGCCGTGATCGTCAGCGTCCCGCAGTGGTGGCGGGTGCCGGTGGCCGGCCTCGCGGGGGTGGCCAACGGGCTGCTGTGGCGCACGACCGTGATCGCGGCCGTCCGGCACGAGCGGCCTCGCTGGGCGGCGGTGCCGGTGACACCGGTGGTCATCATCCTCACCATGGCCACCGCCGTCGCCGCGCCGTCACTGATCAGCGTGGCCTCCGGCACGACCGGTCGGTGGCGACCACCCGTCACGGCGGAGCCGCTGCCGGCCACCGTGCCGTACGCGGTCATCGTCCTCGCCGGCTTCGAGTCCGGCTGGGACGGGCAGCTGCCCGCGGACCCCCGGGTCGCGCACTTCTCCTACGCGGGCGTGACCCGGGACGGCCGACCCCTGCCGTACGCGCCGGAGGCGACCCACCGGTCACTGGACTCCAGCGCGGCGCTGCTCGCCGCGCAGGTCGACGCCCTGCACCGGCGTACCCGCCGCCCCGTCGCCCTCCTCGGAGAGAGCGAAGGGGCCCTGGTGATCCGCACCTACCTGGAGAAGTTCCCGCACAGCCCGGTCCAGGCGGCCCTCCTGTTCAGCCCGCTGATCTGGCCGGGACGGGCCTACTATCCGCCGCCCGGCCACGAGGGCTGGGGAACGGTCGCCGGATGGGAACTGCGGGTCATCGCCGCCCTGACGAACCTCACCAAGGCCGTCGACGCGAGCCCGGACGAGCCGTTCGTGCGCTCGGTCATCGTCGAGGCCCCCTTCTACCGCAACCGCATCCTGTGCCCGGTGCCCGGAATCCGCATGATGGCCTTCCTGCCGCTGGTCAGCGCCGCCGAGGCGCCCTCCGGGGAGTACTCCCGGATACCGGTCGTCGAGGTGCCGGCCCTGCACGGCGGCCTGCTCAACCGCCGCGCCATCCACGAACGCGCGATGCGGTTCCTGGCCGGGCAGCCGGTCACCCAGCCCTGGCGCGGCTACGTGGTGCTGCAGCGACTCGGCGCGGCCTGGCAGTCCCCGCCGCTGGTGCTGGCGGTCAACCCGATCTGGAGCACCTCCCGCGAGGGGGACCCGGCCCTGAGCGGCCGTATCTGCCAGCCCCGATGACATCGTGACGGACCGCGGCGGTCGACCCGCTCGCCGTGGTGGCGCCGCGCCCGGCGGACGACTCCGGGCGCCTGGTGCGCTGCCGCGCGCGGTCACCGGGTTCGATCCGTCGGGCGCCGCGCGGCTGGGGCAGCAGGGCGATGACCGGGGCCGTCAGAAGGAGGGGGGCGAGCCGAGGCTCCGAGGCGGCTCAGGGTCGGGAGAACAGGACCCACCGGTCCAGGTGTGGCAGCAGGTGCGCGTGCTCGCGCAGCGTGACGGCCGGTGTGGCGAGCGTGTTCTCGGCGAGCGTGTAGTGCTCGAACGCCAGACGCCACGCCTCGTCCGGGTCGGTGGGTGGCCGGGCGACCGTGAGCCAGGTCGTCACCTCCCACGCGGCGACCGGCTCCGCGCCGTATCGCTCGTACCAGCGGCGGGCCGCCGCGACCAGCAGGTCGTGACCGTACCCGCAGGCGTCGTGCAGAGCGTCGACGTAGGCGTAGACCGCCCACGGCTGCGCGACCGGCAGCAGCACGAGCGTCGCGCGCTCCTCGGTCGACCCGAACCAGTCCTGGACACCCGTGTCGGGCCCGACCAGGGGCTCGCGGCCACCTTCCCAACCGAACAGGTGCCGGTTGACGGCGATCTCCACCGGATCGGCGCCGGTGACGGCGGCGCGGATCTCCTGCGCGGCCGGGGCGTCGCCGTAACGGGCACGGGTGGCCTCGCGCTCGAGTTCGATCGTCTCGTCGACCCGGGCGACGAGGCCGTCGGGATAGTGCGCGTGTCGCTCGGCCAGCCGGGCGTCGACATCGATCGTCTCGGCCCGGGCCAGCACGCCCGCCGGGCTGCTGTCGGCGCCGTTGCTGCCCTCGTCGAAGTAGAACCGCGAGAACAGGCTCCCGTCGCGTGCCGCGTGCCGCGGGCACAGCACCGGCCAGCGACCCGTACGCGCGACCGCCGCCCGGGCCGCCGCCCACGCGTCGAGCATCTCGTCCGGGGACACGTCGACCAGCAGCGCCCGGCCCCCGCCGGCGGCGTCCAGCACGTACGCCTCCCGGCCGGCCAGGCCGGCGGTGTCGAGGATGGACTGTTCCCGTGGAGTCACGAGCGGAGCCTACCGACGCTCGGACGGGTCTGGGGACCTGCTGCCGTGGCGGCCGGGCGGGTTCGGGCGGCGGGCCGGGGCATGAGTCCGGGCTGAGCGGGATCGGCGCTGTCGCCGACCCGGGTCACGTACCAGCGGATGCGGACGCCGACGGGTTCGGTCCGCCCACCGTCCGCCGCCCTGGGCGACCGCACGACCGCGCCGCTGGGCCGGCCACCCCCCGACATTAATGAAAACGAAAACCGTTAAGATCCTGCGGACGGCAACCAAGGGGAGGATGGCATGGCGGTACCCAAGCGGAAGATGTCGCGGTCGAACACCCGGCACCGGCGCGCGCAGTGGAAGGCGAGCGTGCCCCCACTGACCCCCTGCCCCTGTCCCCGCAGGGAGATGGTGGTCCCGCACCGGGCCTGCGCGCACTGCGGCCTGTACAAGGGACGACAGGTGGTGGATCAGCCGTGACCGGCCGGCTGCCGGTGACGGTGCTGTCGGGATTCCTCGGCGCGGGGAAGACCAGCCTGCTCAACCACGTCCTGGCCAACCGGGACGGGCTGCGGGTGGCGGTGATCGTCAACGACATGAGCGAGGTGAACATCGACGCCGCGCTGGTGCGCGACGGCGCGACGCTGTCGCGCACCGAGGAGCGGCTGGTCGAGCTGACCAACGGGTGCATCTGCTGCACCCTGCGCGAGGACCTGCTCGACGAGGTGGCCCGGTTGGCGCGCCAGGGCCGCTTCGACTACCTGCTGATCGAGTCCAGCGGCATCTCCGAACCGATGCCGGTGGCCGCCACGTTCGCCTTCGGGGTGGAGGACGGGCAGGTCCTCGACGACCTGGCCCGGCTCGACACCACCGTCACGGTGGTCGACGCGGCGGGTCTGCTGGCCCGCGTCGAGGCGGGGGAGACGCTGCAGGCGCGCGGGCTGGCCGCGTACGAGGGCGACGAC
The DNA here is from genome assembly GCF_900090295.1 of Micromonospora coxensis. NCBI lineage: Bacteria > Bacillati > Actinomycetota > Actinomycetes > Micromonosporales > Micromonosporaceae > Micromonospora > Micromonospora coxensis. The sequence continues at coordinate 6,487,772 of NZ_LT607753.1, forward strand.
CGCAGCATCGCCGACCTGCTGGTCGACCAGATCGAGTTCGCCGACGTGCTGGTGGTCAACAAGACCGACCTGGTGGCCCCGGACGATCTGGCGGTGGTGCGGGCGCTGCTGACCCGGCTGAACCCGGCCGCCCGGCAGGTGCCCGCCGTACACGGGCGAGTGCCGCCGCGCGAGATCCTGCACACCGGCCGGTTCGACCTGGACCGCGCGGAGACCGCGCCCGGCTGGGTCGCCGAACTCAACGGCGCGCACGTGCCGGAGACCGAGGAGTACGGCATCTCCAGCATCGTGTTCCGTGACCACCGGCCGTTCCACCCGCAGCGGCTGTGGGACCTGCTGACCGGTGGCCTCGACGGCTACGGCGTGCTGCGGTCGAAGGGCTTCCTCTGGTTGGCCAGCCGTCCGGACGTGCAGGCCCTGTGGTCACAGGCCGGACCGTCCGGGCGCTGCGATCCGGTCGGCATCCCGGTGGCGGTGTCCGGGGACTGGCCACAGGATCCCGCCGAGCGGACGGAGCTGGAGTCCCGCTGGCACCCGGTCTTCGGTGACCGGCAGCAGGAACTGGTCCTCATCGGCGTCGGCCTGGACGGCGACGGCCTGCGCGCGGCGCTGACCGCCTGCCTGCTCACCGACGCCGAGATCGCCGCCGGGGAGCCCGCCTGGCGGGCCCTTGCCGACCCGTTCCCCGAATGGGACCTCGGCGACCTGCACGACCACGACATCGCCGAATCCGTCCCGGCCTGACGGTGCCGCCCGCCCTGACGCCGAAGGACGTCGCCCGGTGGCGGCGCGGCTGGGAGAGCATGATGCGTCACTACCAGCCGGGCCGCGACGATCTCCTCGCCGCCGGCCTCGCCGCCGCCGAGGAGATCCACGGGCGCGCGCCCGAGCGGGTCCTCGACGTCGGTGGTGGGCCCGGCACCACTGCCGAGGTCCTGCTGCGCCGGTGGCCCGGCGCGCACGTCACCGTGCTGGACGTCGACCCGGCCCTGCTGGCGTTGACCTCCACCGCCCTGCCGCACGTGCGTACCGTCCGGGCCGATTTCGGCACGGCCCGGTGGCTCGCGTCCGCCGGTGGCCCGTACGACCTGGCGCTGGCCCTGATGACCCTGCACTACCTGCCCGAGGACCGGGTGCGCGACTGGTACGCCGAGGCCCGGCGGCTGCTGCGACCGGGCGGGCTGCTCCTGGTCGCCGACGCCGTGCCGGACGCACCCGTGTCCAGCCGGCGTCAGGGCGGTGCGGCGGACCCGTGGACCGAGTGGTGGGCCGCCCTGGCCCGTGAGCCGGCGATGACCCCGCTGCTGCGTGAGCGGGCGCAGGCCCTGGTCGGCCTCTCCGGCGGGGAGTTCGTCGCCCCGGTCCCGTGGCACCGCGAGGTGGCCCGGCGAGCCGGGTTCCTCGACCCCACGGTGCCCCACCACCGCGCCGGTCACGCCCTGATGGCGTTCCGCCGTCCTCCGGACAGGCGGTGATCGGACGCGGTCGAGGAATGTCTTTCCTTGATCCACTGACAACTTTCGTCCTGACCGACAAAAGTTGGGATCAGATCGGCCGAAGCTCTGGACATGCGCCACGGAAGCCTCCTACTGTGTCGAACACAACACATCGGCGTCACGTCGATGTGAACGAGTTCGATGAAGAGGTGAGTCCGTGCGGACCGTCGACCCCCTGCACGTACGGCTGTTGCGGTTGCTCCGCGACGAGGGGGCGATGTCCCGGGCCGAGCTGGGCGACCGGTTGCAGATGCCCCGCCCCCGCCTGCTGGCCGAGCTGCAACGACTGGTCGGCCTCGGCTACGTCGCCGAGGCCGGACTGGCCGCCTCCCGGGGCGGCCGACGCTCCACCCTGGTCGAGCTGAGCCCACACCTGCGCTTCGCCGCCGTGGACCTGGGCGCCAGCTCCATCGACGTCGAGGTGGTCAACGGCCGCCTCGAACCGGTCGCCGCGTACGCCGAGCCGGCCGACATCCGCAACGGCCCGAAGGTGACCCTCCACCGGGTCAACGAGCTGCTGCACAAGGCCCGGGTGGACGGCGCGTACGAGCGGCTGGACGCGGTCGGCGTCGGGGTGCCGGGGCCGGTCAGCTTCCGCGACGGCGTCCCGGTCTCCCCGCCGATCATGCCCGGCTGGGACCGCTTCCCCGTCCGGGAGCTGCTCACCCGGGAGCACGGCTGCCCGGCGGTGGTCGACAACGACGTCAACATCATGGCCATCGGCGAGCGGCACGGCGGCGTCGCCCACTCCGTGGACGACTTCCTCTTCGTCAAGATCGGCACCGGAATAGGGTGTGGGATCTACCTCAGCGGCGAGGTCTACCGCGGCACCGACGGCTGCGCCGGGGACATCGGCCACATCCAGGTCGACTCGCACGGTCCGATGTGCTCCTGCGGCAACATCGGCTGCCTGGAGGCGCTGTTCAGCGGCGCCGCCCTGGCCAAGGACGCCACCGCCGCCGCCCGCAGCGGCGCCTCACCCGCGCTGGCCGAGCGGCTCAGCACCCGCGGCGCGGTGACCGCCATGGACGTCGCCGAGGGCGCCGTCGAGGGCGACGTCACCTGCATCCAGCTGATCCGCGACGGGGGGCGGCGGGTCGGCGGCGTGCTCGCCGGACTGGTCAGCTTCACCAACCCCTCCATGATCGTCATCGGCGGTGGGCTGGCCCAGCTCGGGCACATCCTGCTCGCCGAGATCCGCAGCGTGGTCTACCGCCGGTCGCTGCCGCTGGCCACCGGCAACCTCCCGGTCGTCCTGTCCGAGCTGGGTCCCCGCGCGGGCGTGGCCGGCGCCGCCGTGCTGGCCAGCGACGTGGCCTTCGCGGAGGCGTCGTGAGCACGCAGACCGACCGCCGGCAGCACCGCGGAGCGCCGGCATGAGTGAGCGAGCCGAGGAGACCGACGTGTCAGATGCGCCGTTGCTCGACGCCCCCGCCGACGCCGTCGCGGGCGAGGTGGTCCTGCGCCTCACCGACGTGGTCAAGACCTTCCCGGGCGTACGCGCGCTCGACGGGGTGCAGCTGGAGGTACGCGCCGGCGAGGTGCACTGCCTGCTCGGGCAGAACGGCGCCGGCAAGTCGACCCTGATCAAGGTGCTGGCCGGGGTGCACCGCCCCGACTCGGGGCTCGTCGAGTGGCGCGGCGAACCCGCCGCCTTCGCCAACCCGCAGGCCGCCATGCGCGCCGGCATCGCCACCATCTACCAGGAACTCGACCTGGTCGAGGACCTGTCGGTCGCGGAGAACGCCTTCCTCGGCCACGAGCCGCGCCGCCTCGGCTTCGTCCGGCGCGGGCAGATGGCGCGGCGCACCCGGCAGATCCTCGGCCGGCTCGGGCACCCCGAGATCCCGCCCGGGCGGATGGTCCGCGCGCTGCCCGCCGCCGGCAAGCAGGTGGTCAGCATGGCCCGCGCGCTGTCGCACGAGGCCCGCCTGATCATCATGGACGAGCCGAGCGCCGTGCTGGCCCACGACGAGGTGGGCAACCTGTTCCGGATCATCCGCGAGCTGACCGCACAGGGCATCGCCGTCGTCTACATCTCCCACCGGTTGGAGGAGATCCGCGAGATCGGCGACCGGGTGACCGTACTCAAGGACGGCCGGACCACCGCGGCGAACCTGCCGGCCCGCGACACCCCGACCCGCGACCTGGTCGCCCGGATGACCGGCCGCACCATCGAGTACGTCTTCCCCGACCGCCCGGCCGACACCGCCGCCGGCGATGGACTGCTCACCGTGGCCGGACTCACCCGAGCCGGCGAGTTCACCGACGTCTCGCTCACCGTGCGGGCCGGGGAGATCGTCGGCATCGCCGGGCTGGTCGGCTCCGGCCGATCCGAGCTGCTGGAGACCATCTACGGCGCCCGGCGCGCCGACTCCGGATCGGTGCGGATGGCCGGCCGGACGCTGCGGGCCGGCAGCGTGGGCGCGGCCGTCCGGGCCGGCATGGGGATGGCCCCCGAGGAACGCAAGAGCCAGGCGCTGCTGCTCGGCGAGCCCATCTACCGCAACGTCACCCTGGCCACCTTCGGCCGCTACGCCCGCGCGGGCTTCACCGACACCGGTCGGGAGCGCGCCGAGGCCGAGCGGATCGCCGAGAGCCTGGAACTGCGCCCCCGCGACGTACGCCGCCCGGTGCGCACCCTCTCCGGTGGCAACCAGCAGAAGGTGGTGGTCGGGCGCTGGCTGCTCGGCGACACGAGGCTGCTGCTGCTCGACGAGCCCACCCGGGGCGTCGACGTCGGCGCCCGGGCGGAGCTGTACCAGGTCATCCGCGCCCTCGCCGCGCGTGGCGTCGGGGTGCTGCTGGTCTCCAGCGAGGTGCCCGAGGTGCTCGGCCTGGCCGACCGGGTGCTGGTGATGCGGGAGGGGCGGGTCGTCCGCGAGGCCCCGGCCGGCGAACTCGACGAGAACACCGTGCTCGACCTCGTCATGGCGGGGTCCCTGATGGAAGGCGCACCGGTATGACCGACGTGACCCCCACCGCCGCGCCGGAGCGGGCGGCGCAGTTGCCGGCCCAGTCGCCGCCGGTCGACCCGGCCGAGACCGCGGCGGCGGCCGAGAAGACGGCCCCCGCCGGCCGGCTCTCCTGGTGGCGCGGCGACGGCGGCGAGGGCGCCAAGCGCAATCTCGCCCTGATCGGCGTGCTCGTGGTGCTGATCGCGATCGGCGCCCTGACCCGCTCCGACCTGTACTCCGACCCGGACTGGGTCTGGGACAACGTGCTGAGCATCCTCCAACTCGCCTCGGTGGTCGGCGTGGTCACGGTCGGGATGACGTTCGTGATCATCGGCGGCGGCATCGACCTCTCGGTCGGCGCGATCGTCGCCCTGGCCGGCGTCTGGTGCACGACGGTGGCCACCCAGAGCTACGGCGCCGGCGGCATGATCTTCACCGCGCTCACCGTCGGCCTGGCGGTCGGCCTGGTCAACGGCCTGCTCATCTCGTACGGCCGGCTGGTGCCGTTCATCGCCACGCTGGCGATGCTGGTGGCGGCCCGCGGCCTTGCCGCGGAGATCTCCGCGAAGCAGACCCAGGTCTCCGGCAACGAGTTCATCAACAGGATCGCCAGCGACAAGCTGCTCGGCATCCCGCTGCTGGTCTACATCCTCGCCCTGGTCGGCGCCGCGGGCTGGGTGCTGCTCAACCGCACCACCTTCGGCCGCCGCACCGTCGCCGTGGGCGGCAACCCGGAGGCAGCCCGGTTGGCGGGCATCGACGTCAAACGGCACACCGTGCTGCTCTACGCGCTCTCCGGCCTCTGCTGCGGGATCGCCGCCATCATGCTCACCGCCCAGGCCAACTCGGCCCAGGCGGCGATGGCGAACCTCTACGAGCTGGACGCGATCGCCGCCGCGATCATCGGCGGCACGCTGCTCAGCGGCGGGCGGGGCACCATCGTCGGTTCCCTGCTCGGGGTGGTCATCTTCGCCACCATCACCAACCTGTTCGCCATCAACGGCCTCACCACCGAGGCCCAGAACATGGTCAAGGGCGGCATCATCGTCGTGGCCGTCCTGGTCCAGCAGGTCCAGTTCCGCAGCGTCAGCCGCTTCCTGGGCCGCAACCGGCTCACCACCGGCTGACCCGTCCCGAGCCGGGCAGCACCACCCGCACCCGAGAACGTCCCGCACCTGGGCCACCCGAGCAGACGACGGTGGCCGGACCGCACACACCCTTTTTCCTCCACCGTGAACCCAGGAGGTCGTCATGACCCAGCACAGTCGCGACCTGTCACGCCGCCGACTGCTCTTCGGCGGGGCCGCCGTCGGCGCCGGCGTCCTGCTCGCCGGCTGCACCAGCAACGAGGCGTCGCCGACCGAGGCCCAGACGAAGGCGGCCGCCGCCCCGGGCGGCAACAACGAACCCGGCAAGCGGGTGACGATCGGCTTCTCGGCGCCCGCCGCCGACCACGGCTGGATCGCCGCCATCACCAACAACGCCAAGGCGCAGGCCGGCGCGTACTCCGACGTGGAGTTCAAGACGGTCGAGGCCGGCGCGGACGCGGCGGCCCAGCGGGCGGCGCTGTCCACCCTGATCTCCCAGAAGCCCGACGTGATCGTGCTGCTGCCGCACGACGGCAAGGAGCTCAACGCCTTCGGCCTGGAGGCGATGCGGGCGGGCATCCCGGTGGTCAACCTCGACCGGGCCTTCCCGGACGCCCGCGCCTACCGGCTGCAGATCAAGGGCGACAACTACGGCATGGGCGTGGCCGCGGCGACGTACATGGTCGCGCAGTTCAAGGCCAAGGGTCTCAGCAACCCGGTGATCGCCGAGATCGCCGGGATGGACGAGCTGGAGCTGACCCAGGAGCGGTCGAAGGGCTTCGCCGACACGCTGACGGCCAACGGCTTCCGGATCGCCAACCGGCGGGCGGCCCGGTTCACCGCCGACTCCGGCCAGCAGGAGGCCTCGCAACTGCTGCGGGCCCTGCCGAAGATCGACGCGCTCTGGAACCACGACGACGACCAGGGCATCGGGGTCCTCGCCGCCGTCAACCAGGCCAACCGCAAGGAGTTCTTCATGGTCGGCGGCGCCGGCTCGAAGAAGGCGATGGAGGACATCCAGGCCGACAACACGGTGCTGAAGGCGACCGTCACCTACAGCCCGTCGATGGCCTCCTCGGCGGTCTCCCTGGCCCGGCTGATCGCCCAGGGCCGGGGCATGTCCGACCTGGTGGAACTCCAGGTGCCCAAGGAGATCATCCTCGCCTCCGAGACGATCACCAAGGAGAACGCGAGCAACTACCTCAAGCTCGGGTTCTGACACACGGGGGGAGACCCACCTTGTCCACGACAGACAGAGAACTGCGGGTCGGCATGGTCGGCTACGCGTTCATGGGCGCCGCGCACTCGCAGGCGTGGCGCACCGTGAACCGGGTGTACGACCTGCCGGCGCGGGCCCGGATGGCGTTGATCTGCGGCCGGGACGCCGCGAAGGTGGCCGACGCCGCCGACCGGCTCGGCTGGGAGGCGTACACCACGGACTGGCGTGAGCTGATCGCCCGGGACGACATCGACGTGGTCGACGTCTGCACGCCGGGCGACAGCCACGCCGAGATCGCCCTCGCCGCGTTGGCCGCCGGCAAGCACGTGCTGTGCGAGAAGCCGCTGGCCAACACGGTCGCCGAGGCCCGGGAGATGGCCGCCGCGGCGGCCACCGCGCGGGCTGCCGGGGTGCGGTCGATGTGCGGGTTCAACTACCGACGGGTGCCCGCGGTCACCATGATGCGGCAGCTGGTCGCCGACGGGCGGCTCGGGGTGATCCGGCACGTCCGCGCGACGTACCTGCAGGACTGGATCGTGGATCCGCAGTTCCCGCTGGTCTGGCGGTTGCAGCGGGACAGGGCGGGCTCCGGCGCGCTGGGCGACATCGGCGCGCACATCATCGACCTGACCCAGTTCGTCACCGGGCGGCGGATCACCGGGGTCAGCGCCGTCACCGAGACGTTCGTCAAGGAGCGGCCGCTGCCGGCGGGGTCGAGCGGGCTCGCGGCCACGGTGAACGGCGCCGGGGCGGCCGACGGGCACGGCGCCGTCGACGGTCACGGCCCGGCCACCGGGACGGTCACCGTCGACGACGCGGCGGTCTTCGTGGCCCGGCTCGACGGTGGCGCGCTGGCCACGTACGAGGCGAGCCGGTTCGCCACGGGCCGCAAGAACGCCCTGCGGGTGGAGATCAACGGGTCGCTCGGCACGGTGGTCTTCGACCTGGAGCGCCTCAACGAGCTGGAGTTCTACGACGCGACGCGACCCGCCGCCGAGCAGGGCTTCACCCGCATCCTGGTGACCGAGGGTGAGCACCCCTACATGTCGGCGTGGTGGCCGCCGGGCCACATCATCGGCTACGAGCACTCGTTCACGCACCAGATGCGCGACTTCATCGAGGCGGTCGCCACCGGCGCCGACCCGGCCCCCTCCTTCGCCGACGCGTTGCAGGTCCAGCTGGTGCTGGACGCGGTGACCCGGTCGGCGGACCTCGGCTCCTCGTGGACCGAGGTGGAGCCGGCGCTGGCGACGGTCGCCGCCTGAGCCACCTCCGGCGCCGGCCGGCGAGGGACCGGCCGCGGTTGCGCCCCGCGGCCGGGACGAGGCCGGTGCCGGAGGGACGTGTCGCCGGGCCGAACGGCCCGATGGCGCGAGCAGGACGGTCGTCCGGTGCGGCCGGACCGGGATTCCCCGGCCGCACCGGAGGACCACCGCACTCGGCGGAGGCGGCCCGTCCCGGGCCGTGTCCGCGTACGACCTCCGATCGGGGCGCGCCGTCGCCCCGCCGGTCGGATGCGGGGGAGGCAGGGCCGAGACGCCGACCGACCCTGCCTGCCAGCCCCGTCCGTCCGTCACCGCACCGGATTCCGGCCGGCGTCGTCACCGCCGACTTCGACGCCGGCCGGTGGGCTCCGCCGGAGCGGCCGGGGGACGGGGCCCATCCGCACAGACCGGTACCTCCACGAGCAAACTTCTGATATCCATGTACTTCAATGCACGGCTGGTTCCTCCTGCACCGGGAAGGAGCACCATGCGTACGGGTGTCTGGCTGGTGGGCGCGCGCGGCTCGGTCGCGACCACCAGCATCGTCGGGGCGCTGGCCCTGCGGGCCGGGCTCGCCGATCCGACCGGCTGCGTCACCGAGCTGCCCGACCTGCGCGGGCCCGCCCTGCCCGCCTTCACCGACCTGGTCCTCGGCGGACACGACGTCGTCACCACCCCGCTGACCAAGCGCGCCGAGGCCCTGGCCGCCGCCGGCGTGCTGCCCGGCCGGCTGGTCGCCGCCCTCCCCGACGAGCTGGCCGCCGTCGACCGCGAACTGCGTCCCGCGCCGACCGGCGGCACCCAGGCCGACCGCGCCGCCGCCACCGTCCGCGACCTCACCGCCTTCCGGGACCGGCACGCGCTGGACCGGGTCGTCGTGGTCAACCTCTCGGCCACCGAGCCGCCCGCCCGGGCGCACCCGGCGCACGACGACCCCGACGCGCTGCGGGCCGCGCTCGCCGGCCCCGACGAGGTGCTCCCGCCCAGCTCGCTGTACGCGTACGCGGCGGTGCTGGCCGGCTGCCCGTACGTCGACTTCACCCCGTCCACCGGGCTGCGGCTGCCCGCCCTGACGGCGCTGGCCGCCCGGCGCGGCCTGCCGTACGCCGGGCACGACGGGAAGACGGGGGAGACCCTGGTCAAGTCGGTGCTGGCCCCGATGTTCGCGATGCGGCACCTGAGGGTGCGCTCCTGGTCCGGCGTCAACCTGCTCGGCGGCGGCGACGGGGCCACCCTCGCCGACCCGGCCGCCAACGCCGCCAAGGTGCACAGCAAGCAACGGGTGCTCGGCGAGACCCTCGGCTACCAGCCGCAGGGCGGCGCCCGGATCGAGTACGTCGAGGAACTGGGCGACTTCAAGACCGCCTGGGACCTCATCACCTTCGCCGGCTTCCTCGGCACCGGGATGCGGATGGAGTTCACCTGGCACGGCTGCGACTCCGCGCTGGCCGCGCCCCTGGTGCTCGACCTGGCCCGGCTCACCGCCGCCGCGCACGCCGCCGGGCACACCGGCCCGCTGGTGGACCTCGCCTTCTTCTTCAAGGACCCGCTCGGCGCGCCGACCCACTCGCTGGCCGAGCAGTGGACCCGCCTGTGCGGCTTCGCCCACCGGCTGCCCACCGGAGGTGCCCATGGCGCGCCTGACTGACCTCGCCGACCTGGTCCGGGCGCCGGCCGCGCTGTCGGTGCCCGGGGACGTCGTCGCCGGTGCCGCCGCGGCCGGGACGCTCGGTCGACGTACGCCCGCGCTGGCCGCCGCCTCCGTGTTGCTCTACTGGGCCGGCATGGCCGGCAACGACTGGGCCGACCGCCGGTTGGACGCCGTCGAGCGTCCGGAGCGGCCCATCCCCAGCGGCCGGGTCGCCCCGGCGACCGCCCTCGGCCTCGCTGCCGGACTCACCGCCGCCGGGGTCGGCCTCGCCGCCACCGCCGGGGGCCGCCGCGCCGCCGCGATCGCGGTCCCGCTCGCCGCCACCATCTGGGGGTACGACCTGGCGGCGAAGAACACCGCCGCCGGGCCGGCCGTGATGGCCGCCTGCCGGGGTCTGGACGTGCTGCTCGGCGCGTCCGGCGGTCGGCTGCCGCGGGCGCTGCCGGCGGCGCTCACCGTCGCCGCGCACACCTGGACGGTCACCGCGCTCTCCCGGCGGGAGGTCACCGGCGCCGACGCCGCGCTGCCGCTGCGTACCCTCGCCGGCACGGCCCTGGTCGCGGCGAGCGCCGCCACGGCCCGCGCGCCCCGACCACCCGCCCAGGCCGCGCCCGGCCGTGCCGAGCCCGGCCGTGCCGCACCTGGCCAGGCCGCGCCCGCGCGGGTCAAGCGTGGTTGTGCCGCCCTCGCCCAGGCCGCGTTCCCCCGAACCGCGCCCGGCCGTCTCGGTTGCGGTGCTGGGCCGGCGCGGCGGGTCGCCGCCGTGCTGCCGGTCCTGCTCGCGGCCTGGTACGCCGCCCGCTACGGCGCGGCGCAGGCCCGGGTGGTCGTCGAGCCCTCCGCCGCCCGGGTGCGGGCGGCGGTCGGGGCCGGGATCACCGGGCTGCCCGCGTTGCAGGGCGCGCTGGCCGCGCGGGCCGGCGCGGGATCGCTCGGGCTGGTGGTCGCGGCGGCGGCGCCGCTGGGGCGCCGGCTCGCCCGGAAGGTCTCCCCGACATGACCGCGCCGCGACCGGCCCCGGCGACACCCGGCGCGCTGCGGTTCGGCTACGGCACGAACGGCTTCGCCAACCACCGGCTCGACGACGCGCTCGCGGTCGTCGCCGACCTCGGCTACCAGGGGGTCGCCCTGACCCTGGACCACCACCACCTCGACCCGTTCGCGCCCTACCTGGCCCGGCGGGTGGCGGCCGTCGGCCGCCGGTTGGCGGCGCTCGGCCTGGCCGTGGTCGTCGAGACCGGCGCGCGGTACCTGCTCGACCCGTGGCACAAGCACGCCCCGACGCTGCTGCACGACGACCCGGCCCCGCGGATCGATTTCCTGCGCCGGGCCGTGCGCATCGGCGCGGACCTGGGCGCGGAGGCGGTCTCCTTCTGGGCCGGGGTACGCCCCGACGCCGTCGCGCCCGACACCGCCCGGGACCGGCTCGTCGCCGGCTGCGCCGCGGTGCTCGACACCGCCGACGCCGCCGGTGTGAGCCTGGGCTTCGAACCGGAGCCGGGCATGCTCGTCGAGGACATCGCCGGCTGGCGCCGGCTGCGCGCGGCGCTCGGTGATCCGCCCCGCTTCGGCATCACCCTCGACATCGGACACTGTCGCTGCCTGGAGCCCCTGCCGGTGCCCGACTGCGTGCACGAGGTGGCCGCGCACCTGGTCAACGTCCAGATCGACGACATGCGCCGGGGCGTGCACGAGCACCTGGAGTTCGGTGCCGGTGAGATCGACTTCCCGCCGGTGCTGCGCGCCCTGGCCGACGCCGGCTACCGGGGACTGGTCGCCGTCGAGCTGCCCCGGCACTCGCACGCCGCTCCCGCCGTCGCCGCCCGGTCGCTGGACTTCCTGCGCGCCGCCCGGGCCGCCGCCGCCCCGGATCCGCCGTGAGGTGACGCAGCGCAGCGGACCCGCGCAGGTACCTGCCCGAGCAGCACCAGGGAGGAGACGGGATGACACCGGATTCACTACGGGCCGCGCTGCGGGGCGTACCCGATCCCGGCTGGCTGGACGCGGCGCTGCGCCGGGTGGCGGCCGACCCGGGCACCCTCACGGCGGCGTTCGCCGTGGCCCGGCGGCGATGCGGCCGCGCCCCACTGCCCGGGGCGGAGGACTGGAGCGCCGACGAGGCGGCCCGGGCGCTGTTGCTGACCGCCCTGCCGAGCGACCACGCGCGGCACGCCGACGCCCTCTACCGGCACGGCGACGCCGCCGAGAAACGTGCCGTGCTCCGGGCCCTGCCGCTGCTGCCGATCGGCGCGGCCGGCGTGCCGCTGCTGCACGACGCCGTCCGCACCAACGACACCCGGCTGCTCGCCGCCGCCCTCGGCCCGTACGCCCGGCACCTCGACCCGCCCGCCTGGCGGCAGGCGGTGCTCAAGTGCGTCTTCACGGGCGTGCCGCTGGCCGTGGTGCACGACCTCGACGCCCGCGCCGACGCCGAGCTGGCCGCGATGCTCGCCGGGCTGGCCGCCGAGCGGCGGGCCGCCGGTCGCGCCGTGCCCGCCGACGCCACCGACCTGCTCGACCGGCTCACGATCCAGGAGACGTGACATGCGCATCTTCGACCCGCACATCCACATGACCTCACGGACCACCGACGACTACGAGCGGATGGCCGCCGCCGGGGTGCGGGCCGTGGTGGAGCCGGCCTTCTGGCTGGGCCAGCCGCGCACCAGCGCCGCCTCCTTCGCCGACTACTTCGACTCGCTGATCGGCTGGGAACCCTTCCGGGCCGGGCAGTTCGGGGTACGCCACCACGCCACCGTCGCGCTCAACCCGAAGGAGGCGAACGACCCGCGCTGCCGCCCGGTGCTCGACCTGCTGCCGCGCTACCTCGACAAGGACGCCGTGGTCGCGGTCGGCGAGATCGGCTACGACTCGATGACGCCGCAGGAGGACGACGCCTTCGCCGCCCAGCTCGCCCTCGCCGTCGCGCACGACCTGCCGGCGCTGGTGCACACCCCGCACCGGGACAAGGCCCGGGGCGTGGAGCGCAGCCTCGCCGTCGTCGCCGAGTCCGGCATCGAGCCGGGGCGGGTGGTGCTGGACCACCTCAACGAGGTCACCGTCGGACTGGTCCGGGACACCGGCTGCTGGCTGGGCTTCTCCATCTACCCCGACACCAAGATGTCCCCGCCGCGGATGGTGCAGCTGCTGCGGGCGTACGGGACCGAACGGATGCTGGTCAACTCGGCGGCCGACTGGGGGCGCTCCGACCCGCTGCTCACCCGGGCCACCGGCGAGGCGATGCTGCTCGCCGGGTTCACCGACGACGACGTCGACCGGGTGCTGTGGCGCAATCCGGTGGAGTTCTACGGCCAGTCCGGGCGACTGGAACTGAGCGACCTCGACGCGCCGGAGCAGAGCTACGCCGGCAACTCGATCCTGCGCGGCGGCAGCTGATGCGGCTGCGGCACGCCGGCGGCGCCACCGTCCACCTCGGCTACTGCACCAACGTGCACCCCGCCGAGGAGCTCGCCGGCATCCTCGCCCAGCTCGACACCTACGCCGTGCCCGTACGGGAGGCGCTCGGCGTCGACCTGCTCGGCCTCGGGCTCTGGCTGGCCGCCCCGGTCGCCGCCGAGCTGGCCGCCGACGCGCGGCCGCGCCGCCGGGTCCGGGCCGAACTGGCCCACCGCGGGCTGGAGGTGGTCACCCTCAACGGCTTCCCGTACGCGGCCTTCCAGGCCCCGGTGGTCAAGGGCGACGTCTACCATCCGGACTGGACCACGCCCGAGCGGCTCGCGTACACCCTGGACCTGGCCCGGGTGCTGGCCGACCTGCTGCCCGACGACGCCGCGCGGGGCTCGGTCTCCACCCTGCCGCTGGCCTGGCGGCGGCCCTGGGACACCGCCCGCGCCGACGCCGCCCGCCGTCGCCTGGACCGGCTCGCGGCCGGTCTCGCCGCCGTCGAGCGGGACACCGGCCGGCCGGTCCGGGTCGGCGTCGAGCCCGAGCCGGGCTGCGTGGTGGAGAGCACCGGGCAGGCCGGCGCCCTGCTGGCCGGGGCGGATCCGGAGCGGCTGGGCGTCTGCCTGGACCTGGCCCACCTCGCCTGTGCCTGGGAGGAGCCCGCCGAGGCGCTGGACCGGCTGGCCGCCGCCGGGCTGCCGGTGGTGAAGGTCCAGGTCTCCGCCGCCCTGGAGGCGACCGACCCGGCCGGGTCCGCCGACGCGCTGCGCCGCTGGGTGGAGCCGCGCTTCCTGCACCAGACCCGCGCGGCGGGCTGCGCGGCGGCGACCGGCGTGCCGGCGCCCCGGTCGGGCCCGTACCCCGCCGACCCGGCCGACCCGGCGTGGGCCGCCGACGACCTGGACGCGGCCCTGGCCGCCCGGCTGCCCGGGCCGTGGCGGGTGCACTACCACGTGCCGCTGCACGCCCCGCCCGAGCCGCCGCTGGGCTCGACGGTGCCGGTGCTGCGCGCCGCGCTGGCCGCCCTCTACGCCGGCCCGGACGCCGGCTGCGACCACCTCGACGTCGAGACGTACACCTGGGGGGTGCTGCCGGCCTCGCGGCGCCCGCGCGGCGCCGCGGAGCTGGCCGCCGGGATCGCCGCCGAGCTGGCCTTCACCCGCGACGAGCTGGTCGCCCTCGGCCTCACCCCGGCCGGCCGGGCGACCCCGACGGGGGTACGGCGATGAGCCGGCGGCTGGTGGTGCTGGACGTGGTGGGGTTGACGCCGCGCCTGCTGGCGCACATGCCCCGGCTGCGCGCGGTGGCCGACGCCGGGTTCGCCGCCGAGCTGGGTACGGTCCTGCCGGCGGTGACCTGCACGGTGCAGTCGACCTTCCTCACCGGGACGCTCCCGGCCGCGCACGGTGTCGTCGGTAACGGGTGGTACTTCCGGGACCTCGGCGAGGTGCTGCTCTGGCGGCAGCACCACGCCCTGGTCGAGGGGGAGAAGCTGTGGCAGGCGGCCCGCCGGCGCGAGCCCGGCTACACGGTGGCCAACGTCTGCTGGTGGTACGCGATGGGCGCGGACGTGAACTGGACGGTGACCCCCCGGCCGGTCTACCACGCCGACGGGCGCAAGGACCCGGACTGCTACACCGACCCGCCGGAGCTGCACGACGCGCTGACCGACCGGCTGGGCGCGTTCCCGCTGTTCAGCTACTGGGGGCCCGGCGCCGGGCTGGTCTCGTCGCGCTGGATATGCCGGGCGGCCGAGCGGATCCTCACCGACCAGTCCCCGGACCTGACCCTGGTCTACCTGCCGCACCTGGACTACGACCTGCAACGCTTCGGCGCGTCCTCGCCCCGGGCCGCCGTCGCGGCGGCCGAGCTGGACGCGGTGCTCGGGCCGCTGCTGGACGCCGCCCGGGCCCGCGACACCACCGTGGTGGCGCTGTCGGAGTACGGCATCACCGACGTGTCCCGGCCGGTGGACGTCAACCGGTCGCTGCGCGCCGAGGGGCTGCTGCGGGTGTACACGCAGGCCGGGATGGAGTACCTGGACCCGTGGACGTCGCGCGCCTTCGCGGTCGCCGACCACCAGGTCGCGCACGTCTACGTGCGGGACGCGGCGGACGTGCCGGCGGTGGCGAAGCGCTGCGCCGCCCTGCCCGGGGTGGCCGAGGTGCTCGACGCCGGCGGCAAGGCCGCCCACGGGCTGGACCATCCGCGCGCGGGCGAGCTGGTGCTGATCGCCGAGCCGGACTCGTGGTTCACCTACTACTACTGGCTCGACGACGCCCGCGCCCCCGACTTCGCCCGGCTGGTGGAGATCCACCGCAAGCCCGGGTACGACCCGGCGGAGCTGCTGTTCGACCCGGCCGCCCCCGGCGCGGCGAAGCGCCGGGCCGCGGTGGCGTTGGCCCGCCGCAAGCTCGGCATGCGCTACCTGATGAGCGTGGTCGGGTTGGACGCGGGCGCGCGGGCGGTGCGCGGGTCGCACGGGCGGCTGCCCGCCGACCCGGCCGACGGGCCGGTGCTGCTCTGCTCGGAGGCGTCCGCGGCCCGGGACCGGGTCGCGGCGACCGAGGTCAAGGCCCTGCTGCTGGAGCTGGCCGGGTTGGCGGTGCCCGACACCGGCCGGCGACCCGCCGGGGAGGCGTCGTGACCGTCACCGTCGCCCCCGCCGACGCCAGTGGCCTGCGGGCCCGCTTCGACGCCGAGCTGGCCGCGTTCCTCGACCGGCAGGGCCCACAGTGGCCGGACGGCGCTCCCCGGGGTGTGTTCACCGCGCTGCACCGGTTCGTGCTGACCGGCGGCAAGCGGCTGCGTCCCCTGTTCTGTTACTGGGGCTGGCGCGGCGCGGGCGGCGGGGACGGCAGACCGATCGTGGTGGCCGCCGCCGCGCTGGAGCTGTTCCACGCCTTCGCGCTGATCCACGACGACATCCTGGACGGCAGTGACCGCCGCCGGGGCGAACCGTCGGTGCACCGGCTCTTCGCCGACCTGCACGCCCGGTCGGCGTGGCGGGGCGATCCGGAGGCGTACGGGCGCAACACCGCCCTGCTCTGTGGCGACCTCTGTGCCGCCTGGTCGGATCAGATGTTCCACGAGTGCGGGCTGAGCAGCGAGCAGGTGCAGCGGGGGTACGCGGTGTTCGCGTTGATGCGCACCGAGGTGATCGCGGGGGAGTACCTGGACCTGGTGTCCGGGGTGGGCGACGGGTCGGTGGCCAGCGCGTTGACCGTGATCCGGATGAAGGCGGCCCGCTACACGGTGACCCGGCCGTTGCAGATCGGCGCGACGCTGGCCGGCGCGGGGCCGGAGCTGGTGGCCGCGCTGGCCGAGTTCGGTGACCCGCTGGGCGACGCGTTCCAGTTGCGCGACGACGTGCTGGGGGTGTTCGGTGACCCGGCGGTCACCGGCAAGTCCGTCCTGGACGATCTGCGCGAGGGCAAGCCCACCGTGATGATGGCGCTGGCGCGCAGCGCCGCCGACCGGGCGCAGACGGCCCGGCTGAAGGAGCTGTTCGGCAATCCGGCGCTGGACGCCGAGGGCGCCGCCGAGCTGCGGGCGGTCATCGAGGGCACCGGCGCCCGGGAGCGGATCGAGCAGATGATCCGGGTCCGCGCCGACGCCGCGCTGGCCGCGCTGGCCGCCGCCCCGGTCGACGCCGAAACCCGCGACGCCCTCGGCGTCCTCGCCGCCCAGGCGGTCCACCGCCCGCGCTGACCCCTTGCTGCGGGTCGATCCGGGGCTGCCGCACGGGCGGGGCCTCCGGACAGGCGCGCGCCACGGGGGCGGACTTTTGCCCGGATCGACGAAAGTCCACGTTGGATGGGCAGAAGGTCTGGACACATCGACGTACACAATTTAATGTCGTGGCCATCACGAAGTTGTTCCGTCGAGGTGAACCGGCGGCGCGGGAACCCATCGACTGGTGACCACCGAGCACGTGGTCCCCACCCCATCCATGGTCACGGCAGGCCGGGCGGCACCCGGCGGGCCGAGGAGCATCTCCCCGCTACGGCATCCGGCGCGACGGCGCGCGCCCGCCCTGGCAGTCACTCGTCAGGAAGGGACGGCACATGTCCACCCAGGACACCCCCACCACATCCCGAACGCGACAATGGATCTCCACCGCCGCGACTCTGCTGCTCGCCGCCACCGCCGGCCCGCTCGCACTGAGCGCCGGCCCGGCCGCGCTCGGCGGCGCCACGCCCGCCCGGGCGCACCCCATCGTCGCCACCGACTTCCAACAGGTCACCCTCGCCAAGGGGGTCGCCGAGGTCGGCGAGCCGATGACCATCGCGGTGCTGCCCGACCGGTCGGTCCTGCACACCGCGCGCAACGGCACCGTGCGCCGCACCGACTCCGCCGGCAACACCTCGGTGATCGGCACGCTGCCGGTCTACACCCACGACGAGGAGGGGTTGCAGGGCATCGGGGTCGACCCGAACTTCGCCAGCAACCGGCACGTCTACCTCTACTACGCGCCGCCGCTGTCCACCCCCGGCGGCGACGCGCCCACCACCGGCAGCGACTTCTCCGCCTGGCGAGGCGTGAACCGGCTCTCCCGGTACACCCTCAACAGCGACTTCACCCTCAACACCGGCAGCAAGGTCGACATCCTCGACGTGCCGGCCGACCGGGGCATCTGCTGCCACGTCGGCGGCGACATCGACTTCGACGCCGCCGGCAACCTCTACCTGTCCACCGGCGACGACACCAACCCGTTCGACTCCGCCGGCTACGCCCCGCTCGACGAGCGCACCAACCGCAACCCCGCGTACGACGCGCAACGCACCTCCGCCAACACCAACGACCTGCGCGGCAAGATCCTGCGGATCAAGGTCAACGCCGACGGGACGTACGCCATCCCGGCGGGCAACATGTTCGTCGACTCGGACCCGAAGACCCGCCCCGAGATCTACGCGATGGGCTTCCGCAACCCGTTCCGGATGAGCGTCGACCGGGCCACCGGCATCGTCTACGTCGGCGACTACGGACCGGACGCCGGCACCACCACCGCCCGCGGCCCCAGCGGTCAGGTCGAGTTCAACCGGATCACCGGGCCGGGCAACTACGGCTGGCCGTACTGCACCGGCACCAACACCGCGACCGAGACGTACGCGGAGTGGGACTTCGCCACCGGCACGGCCGGGGCGAAGTACAACTGCACCGGCGGGCCGACGAACAACTCGTTCCGCAACACCGGCCTGACCACCCTCCCGGGCGCCAAGGCCGCCTGGATCCGCTACGCCGGCGACGCCGGCAGCCCGCCGGAGTTCGGCGGCGGCTCCGAGTCGCCGATGGCCGGCCCGGTCTACCGGTACAACGCCTCGTCGACCTCCACCACCAAGTTCCCGCAGTCCTTCGACGGGCAGTTCTTCGCCGGCGAGCTGGGCCGCGGCTGGGTCAAGCCGATCCACCTCGACGCCGACGGCTCCCCGGGCGGCATCGACACCTTCCCGTGGAACGGCAAGCAGGTCATGGACATGGCCTTCGGGCCCGAGGGCGCGCTCTACGTCCTCGACTACGGCACCGGCTACTTCAACGGCGACGCCAACTCGGCGCTCTACCGCTACGACTACATCGCCGGCGGGAACCGGGCGCCGACCGCGGCGGCCTCGGCCGACAAGACCTCCGGCGCGGCCCCGTTGACCGTGAACTTCTCCTCGGCCGGGTCGTCGGACCCGGAGGGCGGGGCGCTGACGTACTCCTGGAACTTCGGCGACGGCACCAGCTCCACGGCGGCCAACCCGAGCAAGACGTACACCGCCAACGGCACGTACACCGTCACCCTGACGGTGCGTGACCCGCAGGGCGCGACCGGCACCGCCAACGTGCAGATCGGCGTCGGCAACACCGCCCCCACCGTCACCATCGTCAACCCCGGCAACGGCCAGGTCTTCAGCTACGGCGACACCGTGCCCTTCCGCGTCACGGTGACCGACCCCGAGGACGGCGCCATCGACTGCGCCAAGGTCAAGATGACCTACGTCCTCGGCCACGACAGCCACGGTCACCAGATCACCTCCAGGACCGGCTGCACCGGCTCCATCACCATCCCGGTCGACGGTGAGCACGACGACGCGGCGAACATCTTCGCCATCTTCGACGCCGAGTACACCGACGCGGGCGGGCTGACCACCCACAAGCAGCACACCCTGCAACCCAAGAAGCGCCAGGCGGAGCACTACAGGACCTCCGCCGGCATCGCCACCTTCGACAAGGCCACGGCCGAGGGCGGCAAGACCGTCGGCAACATCAACAACGGCGACTGGATCGCCTTCGAGCCCTACCGCCTCGACACCGTCACCTCGTTCAGCGCCCGGGTCTCCTCGGCCGGCGCCGGCGGCACCCTCCAGCTGCGGGCCGGCTCGGCCACCGGCACGGTGCTCGGCTCCGCCACCGTGCCCGTCACCGGGGCCTGGGACACCTTCACCACGGTCAACGGCGCCGTCTCCGGAGCGCCCGCCGGCACCACCACGCTCTACCTGACCTTCGCCGGCGCCGGCACCGGCGCCCTCTACGACGTGGACTCGTTCACCCTCGACACCGCCGCCGTCCGGACCGGGCCGATCGTCGGACTCGGCGGCAAGTGCCTGGACGTGCGCAACGCCGCCACCGCCGACGGCACCCAGATCCAGATCTACACCTGCAACGGCACCACCGCGCAGAGCTGGACGGTGACGCCGAATTCGACGGTCAAGGCGTTGGGCAAGTGTCTGGACGTCTCCGGCGGCGGCTCCGCCGACGGGACGAAGATCCAGCTCTGGACCTGTAACGGCACCGGGGCGCAGAACTGGTCCGCCCAGGCCGACGGCACGCTGCGCAACCCGCAGTCGGGCAAGTGCCTGGACGTCTCGGGCAACAACTCCGCCGACGGCACCGCGGTGCACCTGTGGACCTGCCACACCGGCGCCAACCAGAAGTGGACCCTGCCATGAGAATCCTCCGACCCGCCCTCGGCGTGGCCACCGCCGTCCTCGCCGTCCTCGCCTGCACCACCCCCGCCACCCCGGCCAGCGCCGCCGACGCCCCGTACGACGTGCTGGTCTTCTCCAAGACCGCCGGCTTCCGGCACGACTCCATCGCGGTCGGCACCCAGACCATCCGCGACCTCGGCGCGGCGAACAGCTTCACCGTCACCGCCACCGAGGACGCCGCCGCGTTCACCACCGCCAACCTGGCGCAGTACGAGGCGGTCGTCTTCCTCAACACCACCGGCGACGTGCTCAACGCCACCCAGCAGACCGCCTTCGAGTCGTACATCGGCTCCGGCGGCGGGTTCGTCGGCGTGCACTCCGCCGCCGACACCGAGTACGGCTGGTCCTTCTACGGCAACCTGGTCGGGGCGTACTTCGCCTCGCACCCGGCCATCCAGCAGGCCAACGTCAAGGTGGAGAACCGGGCGCACCCGGGCACCGCCCACCTGCCGCAGACCTGGACCCGCACCGACGAGTGGTACAACTACCAGACCAACGCCCGCTCCACCGCCCGCGTGCTGGCCACCCTCGACGAGTCGTCCTACTCGGGCGGCTCGATGGGCGCCGACCACCCGCACGCCTGGTGCAAGACCTACAGCGGCGGCCGGGCCTTCTACACCGGCGGCGGCCACACCCAGGCGTCGTACTCCGACGCCGCGTTCCGGGCCCACCTGCTCGGCGGCATCCGGTACGCGGCCGGCCGCGCCAAGGCCGACTGTCGCCCGGAGAGCGGCTACACGGCGCTGTACAACGGCGCCACCACCGGCTGGTCGCAGGCCGGGCCGGGCGGCTTCACCAACTCCGACGCCACCCTCACCTCCTCGGGCGGGCTCGGCCTGTTCTGGTACAGCGCCAAGCAGTTCACCAACTACTCGCTGAAGCTGGACTGGAAGCTCGCCGGCGACGACAACTCCGGCGTCTTCATCGGCTTCCCACCGTCGAGCGACCCGTACTCGGCGGTGAACAACGGCTACGAGGTGCAGATCGACGCCACCGACACCGCCGATCGCACCACCGGCGCCGTCTACACCTTCAAGTCCGCCGACATCGCCGCCCGGGACGCGGCGCTCAACCCGCCCGGGCAGTGGAACACCTACGAGCTGCTGGTCGAGGGGGAACGCCTGCAGGTGTTCCTCAACGGCTCGAAGATCAACGACTTCACCAACACCGACCCGGCCCGCTCCCTGGCCGGCCACGTCGGCATCCAGAACCACGGCGCCGGCGACGACGTGTCGTTCCGTAACATCCGGATCAAGGAGCTGGGCTCCACCCCGGGCGGGAACACCACCGTGCAGGCCGAGTCGTTCAGCTCGGCCGGCGGGGTCACCCCGTTCAGCAAGGCCGGCGCCAACGGTGGCCAGACCCTCGGCTACATCGACCCGGGCGACTGGGCGGCCTACCAGGGGCTGGACCTGACCGGGGTGACGTCGTTCAAGGCGCGGATCGTCTCCGGCGGCCCGGGCGGCACCATCCAGGTCCGCACCGGCTCCACCACCGGCACGGTGCTCGGCTCGGTCGCCGTACCGAACACCGGCGGCTGGACCACCTTCGCCGACGTCACCACGAACCTGTCCGGGGTGCCGTCCGGCACCCAGAACCTCTACCTGACCTTCACCGGCTCCGGGTCGGGACTCTTCGACGTCGACGACTTCACCCTGGTGAGGGGCGCCGGCGGTGGCACCGGCACCGGCCCGGTCAAGGGCCTGGCCGGCAAGTGCCTGGACGTGCGCAACGGCGCCACCGCCGACGGCACCCAGATCCAGATCTACACCTGCAACGGCTCGGCCGCGCAAGCGTGGACGGTGACGGCGAACTCGACGGTCAAGGCGTTGGGCAAGTGTCTGGACGTCTCCGGCGGCGGCTCCGCCGACGGGACGAAGATCCAGCTCTGGACCTGTAACGGCACCGGGGCGCAGAACTGGTCCGCCCAGGCCGACGGCACGCTGCGCAACCCGCAGTCGGGCAAGTGCCTGGACGTCTCGGGCAACAACTCCGCCGACGGCACCGCGGTGCACCTGTGGACCTGCCACACCGGCGCCAACCAGAAGTGGACCCTGCCATGACCTGAGTCGTCGGTCATCCCGACACCGTCACGTCCACGGGGCCCCTGTCACGGCAGGGGCCCCGTGCCGTCGGACGGCACGGGCGGTGCCGCGACGAGTCCCGGGTGCCGTCCGGCAGCCACGGGCGCCCGGCAGCCCTCGGACCCGCAGGCTCGCCCACACCCGCCGGACGGGCGCGCGCCCCTGCCCGAGCAGCGGCCCTTCCGCCGGGGTGGTGGTGGACCTAGAGTGAGGGGCGGCGACCGTGCAGGTGGCCGGTGACCCGACGGGAGGCGCAACCCGTCGGGCCCAGGCGCGTCCCCGTGCCCACCGGTCCGCACGCCCGGTGCGCCGCCACACCGGCCCGTCCCGGTCACCCTCGCCCCGGTCCCGCAAGGAATCCCCCATCACGACAGGGGAGAAGGACAATGGCGCGACCCATCACGCTCTTCACCGGCCAGTGGGCCGACCTTCCGTTCGACGAGGTCTGCCGGCTCGCCTCCGAGTGGGGCTACGACGGCCTGGAGATCGCCTGCTGGGGCGACCACTTCGAGGTCGACAAGGCGCTCGCCGACGACTCGTACGTCGAGCGCAAGCGGGAGACCCTCGCCAAGCACCACCTCGGCGTGTACGCGATCTCCAACCACCTGGTCGGCCAGGCCGTCTGCGACCATCCGATCGACGAACGGCACCAGGGCATCCTGCCGGCCCGGATCTGGGGCGACGGTGAGCCCGAGGGCGTACGCCGGCGCGCCGCCGAGGAGATCAAGGACACCGCCCGCGCGGCGGCCCGACTCGGGGTGGACACGGTGGTCGGGTTCACCGGCTCGTCGATCTGGCACACCCTGGCGATGTTCCCGCCGGTGCCCCCGTCGATGATCGAACGCGGCTACCAGGACTTCGCCGACCGGTGGAACCCGATCCTCGACGTCTTCGACGAGGTGGGCGTCCGCTTCGCCCACGAGGTGCACCCGAGCGAGATCGCCTACGACTACTGGACGACGAAGCGGACGCTGGAGGCGGTCGACCACCGGCCCGCGTTCGGCCTGAACTGGGACCCGTCGCACTTCGTCTGGCAGGAGCTGGACCCGGTCAACTTCATCTTCGACTTCGCCGACCGGATCTACCACGTCGACTGCAAGGACGCGAAGGTCCGCACCGGGGACGGCCGGCGCGGTCGGCTCGCCTCCCACCTGCCCTGGGCCGACATGCGGCGGGGCTGGGACTTCGTCTCCACCGGCCACGGGGACGTGCCGTGGGAGGACTGCTTCCGGGCGTTGAACGCGATCGGCTACGCCGGCCCGATCTCGATCGAGTGGGAGGACGCCGGCATGGACCGGCTCGTCGGCGCGCCCGAGGCGCTCCAGTTCGTCCGCCGGCTCGCCTTCGACGCCCCGGCGGCAGCCTTCGACGCCGCCTTCACCAGCAAGGACTGAGCAGCACCGGCCCTCCGCTCGTCAACGGCGACGGGCGGGAGGTCGTCGGCCGACACGGGGCCGTCCGGCGTACGCGCCCGCCGGGCGGCCCTCTCGGCGCTCGATTCGTCCGGGCGGGTCCCTCACCTGCTGAAGGCGGCGACCAGCAGCGCGAGGGCTCCGGCGAGCAGGGCGAGTTCTCCGAGCAGCAGGTAGGCCCGCCGCTGGTCGCGGTGCGTTGCCGGGGCGGGCGGTGGCTGCGGGTTCGGCCCCGGCAGCCGGGCGGACACCGCTCGGGAGTTCAGTACGGGCCACTCGGCCGGCGGTTGGTGCGCCCGGGACCTCGTCATGTCGCCTCCGCGTGGATCGGTGCCGGCGCCCGGGCGGCCCTTCGACGGTCGCGGGAGGAGGGGTCGGAGATCCGCCCGGGGCGTGAAGGGCCGCGCGGCCCCTCACTCCTCAATAGGCGGTGTCCTGCTGGTCGGCATTACATCTCGTAGATCCGGACGGCCCGGTAGCGCCCCGGTGGGACGCCCGCCTACGTGCCTGCGGTCCGGTTCTCGTCGGCGGTGCGGTCGGCGACCAGCCCCTCGTCGGTGGTGAACCGCCGAAGGACCGGCCCGGTGGGGTCGCCGTAGTCGACGACGACCTCGGCGGCCGGACCGCTCCTGCCGCCGTCGCCCGCCGCCGGGTCACCGGAGGGCGGGTTCTGCGGGCACTCGTCGACGAGGCACACGCTGACGCGGTACACCTCGCCACCGGTGGGGACAGGGCTGCTGACGATCATGGCGACGGCCGGGTCGACGGGATCCGAGCCCGTCGCGGGTCGGTCGGGCGGCGAGCCGTCCGGCATCGGGGTGATGCAGTTGCAGGCCCGGCCGCGGGCGTGCAGGGCTCTGGTCAGTTGCCCGGCGAAGGTCAGGTGCGCCGGGGAACAGGCGACCGCCACCCGCAGCGCCCGCCCTGCCGCCGCCGCCACGATGCCGTCGGCAACGGCCGCCAACACCTTCCGCTCCCGTGTCTCGAACGCCAGATCGATGGCCACCTGTGTCTCCATCTCCGAGTTGCCGCGATGGCCAGGCCCGTCGGCCCGACATCGGTCATGGGGCACGGTGTTGCTGGTCCGGCGGCCCGCCCCTGGGAAGTACCGCCCGATCAGCGCCCGGTCGGCGTCCGCCGTTACACCACGTTCGTCGGCGGCACGAGGCGTCGGCGGGCGCGTCGCGGACGGCCTCGACCGGCACGGCGCCACGCCGGCAATTTCGGTTGTCCGCTCGGGGTGGGCGGGCGAGCATGGCGGGCATGGCGGAGGACCGGAGGTGAGGCTGCCCCTCCAGGGCGGACTGCCGCCGGTGGACACGGTGACCGACGCCGTCGTGCGGATCGCCTGTGACGAATCCGGGTTCTCCGGCACCAACCTGCTCGATCCGGCCACCCCGGTCATCACGCACGCGAGCGTCGACCTGTCCGTCGACGAGGCCGTCGAGCTGATCGCGGCGCTGCGCTCCCGGTTCCGCTTCTCGCCGAACGAGTTCAAGTCCGGGCAGTTCCGCCGCAGCCCGAACGCCCGGGAGGCGCTGGAGTGGCTCCTGACGGCGCTCAGCGGCCGAGCCCGCGTCCACCTGGTCGACAAGGAGTACTTCCTCGTCACCCGGATCGTCGATCTGCTCCTGGCCGAGCCGTCGTACGCGGCCGGCACCCGCCTGAGCGAGGAGCGCCGTCCGGCCGCCCTCGCCGTGTACCGGGCCGGGCGCTCGGCCGGTCCCGACTGGCCGGTCTTCCTCGCCGCCTTCGTCGACCTGGTCCGGACCAAGCGGCGGCACCGGCCCGATCGCCCGGCGCTGGAGCGGTTCTTCCAGGCCCGCGACGCGCTGGTACGCGCGCGGCTCGGCGCACCGGCCGCGACCGTCCTGGACGGGCTCGACCGGGGGCGGGTCTGGGCCTTCCTGACCCGTCTCTTCGCCGACGACCGGTCGATCCCGCCGCCGCTGGAGCCGATGCTGCCGGCCCTGGCCGAAACCGTCCTGTGCTGGAGCGGCGGACAGCGGCAGGTGCTGGTGGTCCACGACGAGCAGAGCGCCCTCACGGCCGCCAGGTTGACCCGCCTGCGGCAGGTGCTGGCCGACGCCGCCGTGTGGCCACCGGCGGGCGCCGACGCGGCGGCGTCACCGCTGGTCGGGCTGGTGATGGTCGACTCCCGCGACGACCCCCGGGTCCAGGTCGCCGACCTGCTCGCCGGGATGGCACGCAGGGCGCCGGGGATCCTCGCCGGCCCGCTCCAGCCGTTCGTCTCGCCGACCTCGCTGCACGACCCCGACCGGTGACGCGCGGCCGACCCGTCGGCCCACGTGCCGGCCACCGCCGTCGCCGGATCGCGCCGGCATCCGAGGCCCCGGTCGTCGTCGCGGGACCACCGTCGCCGGATCGGCTCTGGTGGCCGCCTGCCGGCCCTTGTACGGTCCTCCCGTGCAGATCTTGCGCTACACGGCGTTCAGTGACGACCCGGCAGGCGGCAACCCGGCGGGTGTCGTGCTCGACGCCACCGGCGCGGACGACGCGCAGATGCTCCGGGTGGCCGCCGACGTCGGATACTCCGAGACCGCGTTCCTCATCCCGCGCGGCGGTGGACGATTCGAGGCACGCTACTTCAGCCCTCTCGCCGAGGTGCCCTTCTGCGGTCACGCCACCATCGCCTCCGCGGTCGCGTACGCCGAGCGGCACGGCCCCGGCCCGCTGCGCCTGGACACCCGGGCCGGGCCGGGTCGACGTCACCACCACCGTCGCAGCGGACGGCACGACCAGCGCCACCCTGGTCTCCGTGCCCCCGCGGACCGCGCCGATCGCCCCCACCGACCTCGCGACCCTGCTGGCGGCGCTGCGCTGGTCGCCGGACGACCTCGACCCGGCGTTGCCACCACGCGTCGCGTTCGCCGGAGCCTGGCATCCGATCCTGGCCGCCGCGACCCGGGACCGCCTCGCCGACCTCGCCTACGACATGGCCGCCCTGGCGACGCTGATGCGGCAGCGGGACTGGACGACGGTCGACCTCGTCTGGCGCGAGTCCGAGCACGTGTTCCACGCCCGCAACCCGTTCCCTCCCGGCGGCGTGGTCGAGGACCCGGCCACCGGCGCGGCCGCCGCGGCGCTCGGCGGCTACCTGCGCGAACTCGCACTTGTCACACCGCCGGCGACGGTCACCGTGCACCAGGGTCAGGACCTGGGTCGTCCCAGCCTGCTGACGGTGGGGATCCGCCCCGGCCCGCGGACCGGCATCGAGGTGACCGGCGTCGCCGTCGCACTCGCGCCGTAGCGGCGCCCGCCGACGGGCCAGGCGCACGGGTGCGCTGTCGGGTCCGCCCGTGCCACCTGGTCCCGGCGGTGTGCGTCACACCGGGGCGGCGACGACGGCACGGGCGCACCCGGTGGCGGGCCGTCGCGTATGGTCGTGCCGGCAGCCAGTGAGGAGGTGGGCCCGATGTGGACGATCAGAGATCTCCGGGCGCTCCCCGCTGTGCCGTCTGTCTGACCGGCACCCAGGAGCGCCGCCCCGGCACCCGCACTCCTGAGCGAAGGACACCATGACAGCAACGGCTTTCCGTATCTCCGTCCCCGACGACGTCCTCGACGACCTCCGTTCGCGGCTGGTCCGCACGAGGTTCACGACGGCGTCCGACACCACCGCTTGGGCGGCCGGGGTCGATCCCGGCCAGCTGCGCGACCTCGTCGACCACTGGGCGCACGGCTTCGACTGGCGCGCGGCGGAGGCCGCCCTCAACACGTTTCCCCACTACCTGGCCGAGATCGCCGGGGCGCGGGTGCACTTCGTGCACCTGCGGGCCGAGCGTCCGGCGGGCACACCGGCGCCGCTGCCGCTGGTCCTGACCCACGGCTGGCCGAGCAGCTTCGTGGAGATGCTGGCCGTCGCCCGGCGCCTGGCGGACCCGGTCGGCCACGGCGCCGACGCCGCCGACGCGTTCGACGTGGTCGTCCCCTCGCTGCCGGGCTTCCTGTACTCCGAACCGGTGCGAGGGCCGTTCACCCGCAGGCGGGTCGCCGAGGTCTGGCATGCGCTCATGACCGGGACCCTCGGCTACGACCGCTTCGGAGCCTTCGGCGGCGACATCGGCGGTGGGGTCACCCAGTGGCTGGGCGCCCTCTACCCCGGCGAGGTCACCGGCATCCACATCACCTCCGCCGTGGTGACGACCGACTTCCGGGACCAGCCGCCGACGGCCGAGGAGCAGGCGTACCTCGACGCCCTCGCCGCGTACGACGCCACCGACGGCGGCTACAGCGAGATCATGTGCACCCGACCGGACACCCTCGCCGCCGCCCTGGCGGACTCCCCGGCGGGACTCCTCGCCTGGATCATCGACAAGTACCGCGAGTGGAGCGACTGCGGCGGCGACCTGGAGTCCCAATGGGACAGGGACACCATCCTGACCGTCGCGACGCTCTACTGGGTGACCGGCACCATCGGCTCGTCGTTCCAGCAGTACTACCACTACCCGCTGAACCGGCCGGTCCCGGCGGTGACCGTGCCCGCCGCGGTCACCCTGAGCCACGAGCCGGCGTACGCGGGCCTGCCCCGCAGCCTCACCGAACGGGTCCTCACCGACCTTCGGCACTGGAGCACGCCGGGCCGGGGTGGCCACTTCATGGCCCACGAGGAGCCCGAACAGGTGGCCGACGAACTGCGCACGTTCTTCCGCCCGCTGAGATCCGACGGCTGACCCGCGCCGCCCCGGCGACCGGGAGGAGGTTCCGGACCTCCTCCCGGTCGCCCGGGTCGTCCGATCGTGGACCGGCCGACCCGCACTCCGTCCGTCGCGTGACGCCCTGCTCAGTCGTGCTCCGGTTCGCCGGTGATCCGGTGCGCCGCCGCGTGCAGCACCTCGGCCACCAGCCGGCGCACGTGTCCGTCCCGGGTCCGGTACAGCGCCCGGCGGCCGTCGCGCCGGACGCTGACCAGCCCGGCCAGCCGCAGCTTGCCCAGGTGCTGTGACACCGCCGGTCGGGTCGTGCCCACCGCCGCGACCAGCGCCGTCACGTCGTGCTCGCCCTCGCCGAGCAGCGACATCAGCCGCAACCGGGTGGGGTCGGCCAGCATCTGCAACATCTGCGTGGCCGCCTCGACGTCCGGATCGCCGGGCAGGCGTTGTTGCAGGTCACTGGCACCTGCCACGTTGTCGCGTGCGTACATGAGCACATATTATCGCCGCTGTCACCGAACACCGTGTGACCGGCGGACTGGGGGAACGGGTGAACGACCACGACCACGGCCACCCACACGAGCACCACGACCACGGCGGGCGGCTCGTCGGCCGGTGGCGCCGGCTGACCCACCTCGTCGTCCCGCACTCGCACGACTCCCGTACGAAGATCGACCCGGCGCTGGAGTCGTCCCGTGCCGGCCTGCGCGCCCTGTGGATCTCACTGCTCGGCCTCGGGGCCACCGCGGCCGCCCAGGCGGTCATCGTCGTCCTCTCCGGTTCGGTGGCCCTGCTCGGCGACACCCTGCACAACGTCGCCGACGCCCTGACCGCCGTGCCGCTGGCCATCGCCTTCCTGCTCGGCCGCCGCGCCGCGACCCGCGCCTACACCTACGGCTACGGGCGCGCCGAAGACCTCGCCGGCATCGTCATCGTCCTGGTGATCGCCGGCTCCGCCGTCGCCGCCGCCTGGACCGCCGTCGCCCGGCTGCTGCATACGACCGAGGTGACCCACCTGCCCTGGGTCGCCGCCGCCGGCCTCGTCGGATTCGTCGGCAACGAGACCGTCGCCCGGTACCGCATCCGGGTCGGCCGGCGTATCGGCTCCGCCGCACTGGTCGCCGACGGCCTGCACGCGCGCACCGACGGCTACACCTCCCTCGCCGTCCTCGCCGCCGCCGGCGGCGCCGCCCTCGGCTGGCGCTGGGCCGACCCCGCCATCGGCCTGATCATCGCCGTCGCCATCACCGTCGTCCTCAAGGACGCCGCCCGCGAGGTCTACCGACGCCTCATGGACGCCGTCGACCCCGATCTCGTCGACCGGGCCGAGACGACCCTCAGGGCCGTGCCCGGCGTCCAGGACGTCACCGCGGTACGACTGCGCTGGATCGGCCACCGGCTGCACGCCGAGGCCGACCTCGTCGTCGCCGCCGACCTGAGCCTCCTCGCCGCACACGAGATCGCCGCCGACGCCGAGCACCAACTGACCCACGCCGTGCCCCGGCTGGCCACCGCCACCGTCCACACCGACCCCGACAGCCACCCCGGCGGACACCACCACACCGACCTGTCCCACCGACGCCGGCAGGCCGCTTCCCAGCCGGCGGGGCCCGCCGCGACGCGGCACGGCTGACCCGCGGCCGTCGCCCCGTCCCCCGGGGACCGCCCCGTCTCGTCGGGTGATCCGGCTCACGTCCGTCACACCGACGGCACCGGCGGTGTCTGGTGACCGAAGCCGAGCGACGAGGGGGACATCATGGCGGGCAACACCGAGGTGGTCGTGGTCGGCGGCGGTTACGCCGGCGTCATGGCGGCCAACCGGCTGACCCAGCGCGACGACGTGACCGTCACCGTGGTCAATCCGCGCCCGACGTTCGTGGCGCGGCTGCGCCTGCACCAACTGGTCGGCGGATCGCATCCGGCCGTCGTCGACTACCGGGAGGTCCTGGCCGACCGCGTCCGGCTGGTCGTCGACACGGTGACCCGGGTCGACCCGGCCGGACGCCGCGTGATCCTGGCCGACGGCCGCCCGATCGGCTACGACTACCTGGTCTACGCCGCCGGCAGCGGCGACACCGACCGGCGGGTGCCGGGCGCGGCGGAGTTCACCCACCCGATCGCCACCCTGGAGGCGGCGCAGCGGCTGCGGTCGGTCCTCGACACCACGCCGGCGACGGCCCGTCTGACGGTCGTCGGGGCCGGCCCGACCGGCATCGAGACCGCCGCCGAGCTGGCGGAGCAGGGCCGCCCGGTGACCCTGGTCTGCGGAGGCGTGCTGGGCCGGTACCTGCACCCCCGCGCGCGGCGCACCGCGTCCAAGCGGCTCGCCGCGCTCGGCGTCACCGTGATCGAGGGCCCGGACGCGAAGGTCACCGCGGTCACCCGCGAGAGCGTGCGGCTCGGTGACGGCCGCGAGCTGCCCAGCGGGGTCACCGTCTGGACCGCCGGGTTCGCCGTGCCCGACCTCGCCGCGCGCAGCGGACTGCGCACCGACGCCGCGGGTCGCCTGGTCACGGACGAGACGCTGACCAGCGTCGACGACGAGCGCATCGTCGCCGCCGGGGACTGCGCCGCGCCGTCGAACCTGCCGCTGCGGATGAGCGCCTACGTCGCGAGCTGCCTGGGCGCACACGCCGCCGACACGGTGCTGCACCGGATCACCGGCGGGCAGCCCACGCCGGTGAGCGTGCTCTTCACCGCCATGTGCGTCAGTCTCGGTCGCCACAGCGGGGTCTACCAGCTCGCCCGCCGCGACGACACCGCGATGCCGCTGTACGTCAGCGGCCGGGCCGGCGCGAAGCTCAAGGAGATCGCCTGCGACTTCAGCGTCAAGCACCTGGTGGACGAGGCGCGCCGGCCCGGCACCCACACGTGGCTCAGGAACAGCCATCGGCAGCGGCTGCTGCGGGCCGAACAGGCGCGGGTCGCGACCCACCAGTGAACCCGGCCCGACCGGCGTGGTCCTGCGACGACGCCGGACCGGACGCGAAGGAGAACCGTCGACCCATGAGCGACCAGGCCACCGATGCCGCGACCGAGACCTTCCTCGCCCACCGCAACCTGCTCTTCACCGTCGCCTACGAGATGCTCGGATCGGCGGCCGACGCCGAGGACGTCCTGCAGGAGACCTGGCTGCGCTGGGTCAAGGTCCCCTCCCGACAGGTACGCGACCAGCGCGCCTACCTCGTACGGATCACCACCCGACTGTCGCTCAACCGGCTGCGCGCCCTGCGCCGCCGCAAGGAGTCGTACGTCGGTCCCTGGCTGCCCGAGCCGTTGCTCACCACGCCGGACGTGGCCGAGGACGTCGAACTCGCCGAGAGCATGTCGATGGCCCTCATGCTGGTCCTGGAGACCCTGTCACCGACCGAACGCGCCGTCTTCGTCCTGCGTGAGGCCTTCGCCACCAGCTACGACGAGATCGCCGCCGCCATCGGCAAGAGTCCCGCCGCGGTCCGCCAGATCGCCCACCGCGCCCGCCGGCACGTCGACGCCCGCCGACCCCGCCGGACGGTTCCTCCGGGCCAGGCCCGGGCGGTGGTGGAGTCCCTGCGGCGCGCGCTGCGGACCGGAGATCCGCAGCGCCTGCTCGACCTGCTCGCCCCCGACGTCGTCCTGGTCAGCGACGGCGGCGGGGTAAAGCACGCGGCGCTGCGTCCCGTCGTCGGCGCCGACCGGGTGGTCCGCATGTTCCTCGGTGGTCTCGGCAAGCTGGACGGCACCCTCACCGGGGAACCCACCACGGTCAACGGCAGCCCGGCACTGCTCGTCCGGTACCAGGGCGAGATCGACGGCGTCCTGGCCAGCCGGGTCGAGGACGGCCTCATCGCCGGGTTGTACTACGTCCGCAACCCGGAGAAGCTGACCCGCCTCACCGGCGAAACCCCGCTCACCCTGCGCTGACCACCGACCGCGGACCCGGCCGGGCGGACACCCGGCCCGACGGGCGGGCCGGAGTGGCGACTCACCGCTGTGGCGCAGCCGTCCGCTGGTGCGGGGCGGGACATCGGCCGTGGCAAGATCGGCGGGGTGCAGATCGGGATGCTCGGGCCGTTCGAGGTGCGTACGGACGGCGGCGTGGTCGCCGACGTGCCGGGCGCACGGCTGCGCGGACTGCTGGTCGCCCTCGCGCTCGAACCCGGACGCGTGGTGGGCAAGGCGACGCTCGTCGACTGGATCTGGGGCGAACAGCCACCCGCCGACGCGTCGAACGCCCTGCACCGGCTGGTCTCCCGGCTCCGCAAGGCGCTGCCGGACGGCTCGGTCGAGGGGCACCCGGACGGCTACCGGTTGGCGGTGCCACCCGAGGCCGTCGACGCCGTGCGCTTCGAACGCCTCGTCACCGCCGGCCAGGCCCGCAGCGGCGACGATCCACAGCGGCTGGAGCTGCTGCGCGAGGCCCTCGCCCTGTGGCGCGGCGCCGCCCTGCAGGACGTCGCCCTGCCGGACAGCGCGGCGTGCGACGCGGCCGTCACCCGGCTCGAAGGGCTGCGCCTGAGGGCCCTGGAGGACCGGTTCGACGCCGAGGTCGGCCTCGGCCACGGGGCCGAGCTGATCACCGAACTGACCGATCTGGTGGCCGCGCACCCGGTACGGGAACGGCTGGTCGCCGCGCTGATGCGCGCCCTCGTCGCGGCGGGTCGCGGCAACGAGGCGCTGCTGGTGTACGAGCGGACGAGAGCGGCCCTGGCCGACGCGCTGGGCGTCGACCCCGCACCGGAGTTGTCCGCGCTGCACGTCGCGCTGCTGCGGGGCGAGCTGGGCCGGCGGGAGGAGACCCGCAGGACCAACCTGCGCGCCGAGCTGACCAGCTTCGTCGGCCGGGACGCCGAGGTCGCGGTGGTCCGCGAACTCGTCACCGGACATCGGCTGACCACCCTGATCGGGCCGGGTGGTTCGGGCAAGACCAGGCTGGCCACGGAGACCGCGCGTACCCTGCTCGACGACCTGCCGGACGGGGCCTGGCTGGTGGAGCTGGCGGCCATCGGCGCCGACGGTGACGTGGCGCGGTCCACCCTCGCCGGGCTCGGCCTGCGCGACGCCCTGCTCGGCGAGGCGCCGAACACGGAGCTGACCGACCGGATCGTCGCCGCCATCCGCGAACGTGAGGCGCTGCTGATCCTGGACAACTGCGAGCACGTCATCGAGTCGGCGGCGGCCTTCGCCCACCGGCTGCTCGGGGAGTGCCGGCGGCTGCGGATCCTGGCGACGAGCCGGGAACCGCTGGGCATCACCGGCGAGGCGCTGTGGCTGGTCGAGCCGCTGGCCCTGCCGCAGGGCGACGCCGACCCGGGCCAGATCGAGACCTCTCCCGCCGTACGGCTGCTGCGCGACCGGGCGGGCGCGGTGCGCAAGGAGTTGGCGGTCGACGCCGACGCGCTGCCGACGATGGCGCGGATCTGCCGGGCGCTGGACGGGATGCCGCTGGCGATCGAGCTGGCCGCGGCCAGGCTGCGCACCATGTCCGTCGACCAACTCGCCGACGGGCTGCACGACCGGTTCCGTCTGCTGACCGGCGGCAGCCGTACCGCGTTGCCGCGGCACAAGACGCTGCGCGCGGTGGTCGACTGGAGCTGGGAGCTGCTCACCGACGCCGAGCGGACGGTGCTGCGCCGGCTGTCGGTGTTCTCCGGCGGGGCCAGCCTGCCCGCCGCCGAGCGGGTCTGCGCCGGCGACGGGGTCGTCCAGGAGCAGGTGCTGGAACTGCTCACCTCGCTGGCCGAGAAGTCCCTGCTGCTCACCGAGGTCGACGGCGCTCCGCGCTACCGGATGATCGGCACGATCAAGGAGTACGCCCGGCAGCGGCTCGCCGAGGCGGGGGAGTCGGACCGGGCCCGGCACGCGCACCTCGCCTACGTCACCGAACTCGCCGAGACCGCCGAGCCGCACCTGCGCCGTGGCGAGCAGCTACGGTGGCTCGCCACCCTCGGGACCGAACACGACAACATCGCCGCGGCGATGCGCGGCGCGCTCGCCGCCGGCGAGGCCCAGGCGGCGATGCGGCTCGCGGCGGGCGCGGGCTGGTACTGGTGGCTCGGCGGGCACAAGGCCGAGGGCCTCGAACTGGTCATCGCCGCCACGAGGACTCCCGGCGAGGTGACCGACGAGGTCCGCGCCATGGTGTACGCCCTGGTCGTGCTCTTCCTGACCTCCGGGCGGGGCGACGAGCACGACGCGAAGGAGTGGATCCACCAGGCGTACCGGTTCAGCCGGCGCAGCCGCTCCCGCAACCCGGTGCTGGAGCTGGTCGCTCCGCTGGAGCGCATGCTGCGCACGCCGGACGCGCACCTGTCCGCGTTCGAGCCGTTGCTCGACAACGAGGACCCCTGGGTACGCGCGCTGGCCCGGTTCCACCTCGGCAAGATGCGGATCATGCTCGGCCGGGGCGGACGCGACGCCGACCGCCATCTCGAGATGGCGCTGGCCGAGTTCCGGGCGCTCGGCGAACGGTTCGGGATCTCCCTGGCGTTGACCGAGCTGGCGGAACGGCTCGCCACGCGTGGCGAGTTCGCCGACGCGTGCGCGCACTACGAGCAGGCGATCGCGGTGGTCACCGACGTCGGCGCCGTCGAGGACGTCATCCGGATGCGGTCACGACAGGCGCAGCTGTACTGGCTGCTCGGCGACGAGACGTCCAGCGCCGCTGCCCTCGCCGAGGCGCGCCGCTGCGCGGAACGGGTCACCTGGCCGGACGCACTGGTCGAGCTGGCCCTGTCCGGGGCGGAGATCGCCCGCTGGGGCGGCGACGCCGCGCAGGCCCGAGCGCAACTCGACGTCGCGACCACCATCCTGGGCGACGACGCGGAGCGGTCGAACATCCGCGCGGTCACCCACGACCTGCGCGGCTACCTCACCGACGACCTCGACGAGTCCCGCGCGCACCGGACGGCGGCCTACCGGGCGGCGACCGAGGCGGGGGTCGCGCCCCTGATCGCACAGGTGCTCGTCGGGGTCGCCGACCTGGCACTGCGCGGCGACCAGCACGAGCAGGCCGCGCGGCTGCTCGCGGCCAGCGACGGCGTGCGCGGACTGCCGGACCGCTCCCACCCGGACGCGGCCCGCATCGAGCGGGCCACGCGGCGCCACCTCGGCGACGTACGGTTCGCCGAGGCGACCGAGCAGGGTACGCGGACGGACTGGACGCACCTGGTCGCGGTCACCCTCGCCCCCTGACACCGACCGGAGTCCGTGCCCGGGGAGCAGGAGCCGGCTGCGGTGACGGGGCTCAGGGCCGACCTGCCGCGGGCCGGATGACGATGTCGCCGTACCGGGTGCGGGCCCGGACGGTGACCTCGCTGTCCGACCCGTCGGGGGTCTCCCGCGACGCCCGACAGTCGCGTACCGACCCGCGCCTGCTGTGGGCGTCCACCCGGGCGGCGGCGCCCTCGCTGATTCCCACACAGTCGACCGTCGGCGAAGTCGACCTTGGTCTTCTCGGCCACCCTGACGTTCGCCGGGTTCGCGGTGTCGACGGGTGCGACCCGTACGACGGTGTCGGTCCGGTCGCCGGCGGTGACCCGTACCCGGGCCCCGGCGACCTGCACGGTGGCGGCGATGGGCCCTGGCGTGACGAATGTGGGCATGATGGTCCTCCGGTCTGGCGCGGTGATGGGTGATGGTCGGTGACGCGGCGGGCCCGCTCGTCGGCCCCGTGTCGGGTCCGTCGGCAGCCGGCGAGCGGGCCGCGTCGACTCGTCGATCTCGGCTGCGGGGTCACCGCGTTCACGGCCCCCGCCACGGCGTCGTGCGGGAGGTCAGGCCCGCTTCTCGAAGGTGGACCGCGCCCAGAGGTATCCGACGGCGGCGATGCCGACGCACCAGGCGATGGCGGCGATCGTGTCGTTGGAGGACGGCGCCCCGGCCAGCAGCCCACGCAGCGTCTCGATGATCGGCGTGAAGGGCTGGTACTCGGCGAACTGCCGCACGCCCGGCCCCATCTTCTCCGCCGGCACGATGGCGCTGCTGAAGAACGGCAGCATGACCAACGGCACGGCGGCCAGACCCGCCGTCTCCGGGGACTTCGCCGCCAGTCCCAGGGCGACCGTGAGCCAGCCGGCCGCGAGACCGAGCAGGACGACGAGGCCGACCACGCCGAGCCAGTCGAGGAGACCCGCCGCCGGGCTGAAGCCCAGCAGGAAGGCCACCCCGATCAGGGCCGCGATGGCGACCACGTTTGTCAACACACTGGTGACGACGTGCCCGGTCAGCACCGCGCCACGGGAGACGTGCATGACTTTGAACCGGTTGATGATGCCCTTCGTCATGTCGGAGTTCACCGCCGTCGCGGTCGCTCCCAGCCCGTAACAGACGGCCAGCAGCACCAGTCCAGGCGTCGCGTAGTCGATGTAGTCGACGCCGACGTCGAAGGCGTCGCCGAACACGTAGACGAACATCAACATGATCACGATCGGCATCAGGACCGAGTTGAACACCGAGGTCGGGTTCCGGGCCACGTGCCGGAAGTTGCGGCGCAACATCACCATCGTGTGGGATCTGGTGCTCATTTCGCTGCCACCTCCGTGGTGTGGCCCGTCAGGGCGAGGAAGACGTCGTCGAGGTCCGGCGTGTGCACGGAGAACTCCTCGGCGCTGAGCGCGTGCTCGTCGAGCCGGTCCAGCAGCGCCCGCAGCGAGGTCGTCCCGCCGTCGCTGGGCACCCGCAGGGTCAGGGCCTCGGCGTCGCGTGTGTGGTCGGTGAAGAGTCGTGCCGCCGCGTCGAGCTGGGTGACGGTGGCGAACCTGAGCCGGACGTGGGTGCCGGGGATCCGGCGCTTCAGCTCGTCGGGGGTGCCCTGCGCGACCAGACGGCCCCGGTCGAGCACCGCGACCCGGTCGGCGAGCTGATCGGCTTCCTCGAGGTACTGGGTGGTGAGGAAGATGGTCACGCCGTCGGCCACCAGGTCCCGCACGATCGACCACATGGTGCGGCGACTGCGCGGGTCCAGCCCCGTCGTCGGCTCGTCCAGGAAGATGATCCGCGGGTTGCCGATCAGCGTCATCGCCAGGTCGAGCTTGCGACGCATCCCCCCGGAGTACGTCGCCACCATCTTCTGCGCCGACTGCGCCAGGTCGAACCGCTCCAGCAGTTCCGTGCCGACCCGCCTGCCCTCGTCGGCGCGCAGACCCTTCAGGTCCGCCATCAGCTGCAGGTTCTCCTGGCCCGTCAGCAGCTCGTCGACCGCGGCGAACTGGCCGGTGACCCCGATGGCCGCCCGCACCGCCCTGGTCTCGGTCGCCAGATCGTGCCCGGCGAGGCGGGCGGTCCCACCGTCGGGCCTCATCAACGTGGTCAGCAGGTTCACCGTCGTGGTCTTGCCCGCCCCGTTCGGGCCGAGCAGGGAGAAGACCGTGCCCTCACGGACCTCCAGATCGATACCGTCGAGGACGACCTTGTCCCCGAAGGCCTTGCGCAGCCCGGAGGCGGCAATCGCTGTGCGTGTCATGCCACCACGATCGGCAGCCGGCCTGACACCCACCTGACACGCCCCTGACACGGGCGCTGACACGGCTACGAGTCGACGTTGAGGTCAGGGTCGCAATGCAGACCGGTCACGGTGGCTGTCCCGCTCGAATATTCCGAGGTGCACCTCATCATGGCGGTGAGAGAGGTCGGTCATCCTTGGAAGTCGTCCGACAGCAGATGGTCGACGGCCCTGTTCACGGAGTCCCGGACGCTCGTACCCACGTCACCCAGCAGGGCCAAGGGTGACGCCGGGCGATCGCCGTCAGGGAGATCGGCCATCGCTCTCTCTGCGAGGAGCACCAAACCGCGGGCGGCAAGCTCCCTCGGATGGATCTTCACCGCAACTTCAGCGTATCGCAGCGCCTCGCGTGGCCGGCCCAGGTCGACAAGCCACCCTGCCAGTGCCCCGAGGTAGAAGAGGTTGAGCGAGCGGAGCATGGCCATCTGCATCGCGACGACGGCGTCCTCGACCAAGTCCTCCCCATGGAGCAGGATCGCCAGGTTCGACCAGGCGACACTCGACTGGGGAATCATCCGCGCGCTCCGTGCGAACAGTTGTAGCGCCTCAGCCCGGCGTCCGGCGGCCAGCGAGACGCGCGCCCGCTCTCCGGTGAGTGCGCCTTGCCAGACGTCGTCCGCGTCGGCCATGCGCTCGGCCAGCCAGTCGAGGTGCTCCTCCGCCTCTTGCCAGCGCCTCTGGTCGTTCAATGCCCGGACCATCAGGTACCGGGTGTGCTCATCGTCGCTGATCTCCGGCCGCCGCGCTGTGCTCCGGTTGTAGGAGTCGATCGCGTCGTCGGCAAATCCGAGGTTGACCAAGCCGCGGATCGCCTCTCGGATGGTGCTCACGTCGGGACCGGACGGTTCGTGTGCCGGCAGTGAGACGCGCAGCGGCGCGGCCACGGCGCGGACGACCCGGCCGATCTCGACGGGATCCGGGCGCTCATGCGGGCGTTTTGCCAGGCACCGATGGATCAGAGCGGCCAGATCAGCAGGCACGTGGGGGCTGAGCGTGCTCAGTGGCAGCGGTGTGCCGTACCGATGCTGGAGCCGGTAGTCCACGGTGTTGTCCGGCACACCGTACGGCGGGATGCCAGACAGCATCTCAAAGAGCACGCAACCCAGCGCGTAGATGTCACTTGCCGGCACGGCGGGGCCGTCGACCTGCTCCGGCGCCATGTAGAGGGGTGTTCCGGCGCCCGCGTCGTCGTCATCGGTGAGATCACCGGAGGGCCGTGCCAGCAAGGCCCTGGCCAACCCGAGGTCGGTTATCTTTGCGGCTGACACATCATCCAGCAGGATGTTCTCTGGCTTCAGATCCGCGTGCACGAAGTCGGGCAGCTGCGCGCGGGCGTACCTGAGCCCCTGGGTCACCTCCCACGCCAGCCGCAGCGTCCGCTCGACGCCGAGTGGCCCACCTCGCAGGGCCTCCCGCAGCGAGCCGGGCACGTACTCCAGCACCAGCATCGGTGGTTCGTGCGGTGCCTTGTGAGCCGAGATCGCGGTGACGATGTTGGGATGCCGTCCCAGTTGCAGCCAGAGGAAGCACTCCCGCATGAAGCGGGCGACGTCATCCTCCGTGGAGAACAACTGGGGGCGAAGCCGTTTGACCGCGACGACTCCGTCGTCGTGAACGGTGCTCCTGCACAGGTAGACGAGCGACATTCCGCCGGCCAACACCCGTTCCGGGGTCAGCCCGGTCAGGCGGACCCGAGGGTTGTTCTCGGGCCGCTCCTGCGGCGCCTCAGGTGAGAGTGCCATCATCGGCGATACCGGCCGGACCGGGCGGGCTGGGCACGCTGTAGAACGACTTGCCGAACTCCCAGTGCGCCAGGACCTGGTCCTCGGCCTCGATCTGACGGGCGAGATTTCCCAGGCTGCCCCGGAGGACCCGCGCGATGTTCTGTAGCTCCACTACGCTCACATCGTCCTGTTTGGAGCGCTGCACGATGAGATCTGCGGCGCCGAGGCAGGAGGACGTTGTCGCGAGCGCCATGCGCAGCCGCTCTTGTTGGGCCGCCACCCGGCTGCGCTCGGTCGCCGCCTTCCGGCGCTGTTCGACGTACACCCATACGGCGAAGGCGGCTGAGGCGAAGCCGACGATCGCGGCCAACACGTTCAACACGTCCACCTGGTTCTGCCGCTCCTCACCTAGCTCATGCGGTGCCGGATTCGGGTTTGTGACGCAGCCACAAAGCTTTCACGATCGGCACACTGCGCCGCTCGGATGGTCATCATTACGACAGCAGCAGGACCCCGAGGGGCTGAGCGGGGCGTCGTGGTGCAACGACGGATCGGACATGGCGCAGGCGCAGGCGCCGGGCGACGCTCGTTCGGGTCGGAACCCGGGAGGTGGGCCGCGCCCTTGCCTGCGGGGCGACGCGTCGGGATGTGAGGATCCGCACGTGCCGAGATAGCGGTGTCCAGCCAGATGTTGCCGCGGCAGGTGGTGGTCATCCGGCGTGCACGCCGGTCAACACTCGCATGGCACGGTGCTCCCGGTCGGCGAGGTCGGTGAGGACCGCCGAGGCGCGGGTCAGCCGGTCCGGGTCGCCGGTCTCTCCGGCGGCCGTGATGTGGCCGGCGACCTCGGTCCACAGCGGGGCGATCTCGGCGTACATCCGGTGCCCGAGGCGGAGGTTGTCGTCGTCGACGATCGTGGCGCACTCGGCGAGGAAGTCGCGGTACATGGCGCGGAACAGGGCGCCGCCGGTCCCGCCGTGCTCCATCAGCGACGCGGCCAGCGGGAGGTCGCGTGCCGGGTCGGCGGCGCGCTCCAGCCACCGCGTCACCTGGCGGGCCGCCTTGCCGATGCCCCGGTGGCCGAGGTTGGCGATGGGCGGGTTCAGGAAGGCGTGCGCGGTGTGCCGGACGGCTGTCCGGATCGGGCCGTCCAGGCCGGGCCTCTCGGCGGGGCCGACGAGGGTGTACGACAGGTTGCGGGCCGTCATCGGTCCGCGTTCGGCGCGGGCTCGTGCCAGGCTCGGCAGGGTGGTCGACACGGCGCCGCCCTGCTGGGCGGTGTCGATCAGGTAGGCGTGGGTGTCGTCGTAGCCGTACATCGCGACGAAGTGGCCCCCGAAGTGGACCTTCGTGGTGAAGTAGTCCAGGTGGTAGGAGTCGAGCTGGAGACCGACCGGCCGTCCGGCGGTCAGGGCGGTGGTGACGTTCTGCCATGCCCGGCGGGGCGAGGCGGTCTCCTGGACGTGCAGGGTCAGGCCCAGCCGCTCGGCCACCGTCCGGGTGATCGTGGCCGGCCTGGTACGGCCGCCGAGGAACGGAAAGTCCATGTTCTTGGCGTCCCAGTAGACGAAGCTCAACCCTTCGCCGAGGCCGAACAGCATGGGCTCGGACAGGTCGACGCCCTCGTGGCGCAGCAGGGCGCCGAGCGTGGTGGTCTCGCAGTGTCGTCCGCCGGGGAACGCCACCTTCTCGATGATCATCTGACTTCCTCGTCTGTTGGTCGGGCCGGGCCGGACCGGGGCCGGACCGGCCAGGCGATCTCCGTACGGAGCGCGGCCGCAGGTACGCCGGACGCGGGCGCGACGAGGTAGCGCTCCTCGGCCGGGCCCGCCAGCACCCGGTCCTGCTCGGCGATCCACCGCCCCAGTGACCGGTAGGCGGTGTCGATGGCGTCGTAGCCACCCTCGTGCACGGTCGCGGCGAGCAGGCAGGCCGGCAGCTCCCCGGCCGCGACCGTCGCGGTCGTGCGGGGCGCTCGCGCCACGGGCACGAACAGCTCGACCTCCACCTCCGCCGCGTCGAGGTCGTCGCCGAGGTAACGGGTCCCGGCCGGCCCCGCCGGGGCGATCCCCTGCTCGGCGAGGCCGGCGAACAGCCGCGCGAACCCGGGCGCCAGCACCTCGCCCAGCCCGCTCAGCGGGGTACGCACCAGCATGCGGGCGGTGGGCTGGGCGGCGCGCCACCGTTCGTACACCTCCAGCCAGCCCGACATCCGCCCCGGCTCGGCCAGCACCACCTCCAGCCGTCCGGCGATCTCGTCGAGCCGGGCCGCCCGTGCGGCCACCCGTTCCCGGTGCCGCGCGATGACCGCGCCGGCCTGCTCCGGGCTGTCGGCCGCCAGGATCTCGGCGATCTCGGGCAACGGCACCTCCAACTCTCGCAGCCGTCGGACCAGCCCCGCTCGCGGAAACTGGTCGACGCTGTACCGGCGGTAGCCGGTGTCCGGATCGACGCTCGCCGGGACGAGCAGACCCAGCCGGTCGTAGTTACGCAGCACCCGTACGGACAACCGGGTCGCTCGCGCGAACACCCCGATCGGCATGAAGTCCGTCACCGACACCTCCGACAGCCTCGACCCTCCCCTCGGGGGAGAGTCAACCCGGCCCGGTCCCCGCGGCACCGGCCACGGAACGAATCATGGCGCACCGAGTCCGGTGAGCCAGGCGCCGACCGCGCGTGCTCCCGGCGACCCCGTCCGGCTCATCGGCCGATGTCGTGGTCGCCGGCCTTGACCAGGCCGCTCTCGTACGCGAAGACGACGACCTGGGTGCGGTCGCGCAGGCCGAGCTTGGTGAGGATGCTCGACACGTGCGACTTGACGGTCGCGGGTCCGATGAAGAGCTGTCGGGCGATCTCGGTGTTGCTGGCTCCCCGGGCGACGGCGACCATCACATCGCGCTCCCGGTCGGTGAGTCGCTCCAGCCGACGCGAGACGGCCGGGGCGACGGTGTGGTGCTCGGTGAACCGGCCGATGAGCCGCCGGGTGATCGACGGCGCCAGCAACGCCCCGCCGTCGGCCACGGTGCGCACGGCGGTGGCGAGTTGGTCGGCGGGGATGTCCTTGAGCACGAAGGCGCTCGCACCGGCGCGTAACGCCTGGTAGACGTACTCGTCCGGGTCGAACGTGGTCAAGATCAGCACCCGTACGTCCCAGTCGGCCTCGGCCAGGATCCTGGAGGTCGCCTCCAGGCCGTCCATCTCCGGCATCCGGATGTCCATCAGGATCACGTCCGGACGATGCCGGCGGGCCGCCTCGATCGCCTCGACTCCGGTCCCGGCCTCGGCCACGACGGTGATGTCGCGGTGGACCCGCAGGACCATCGCGAAGCCCCCGCGCACCAGCGCCTGATCGTCGACGACGAGCACCCGGATGCTCACGTCGGCTCACCGGTGATCGGCAGCCGGGCCCGTACCCGGAACCCGCCTTCCGCCCGCGGCCCCACCTCGAGGCTGCCGCCCAGCAGCAGTGCCCGTTCACGCATCCCGACGATGCCGTGGCCGGTGGCCGAGGCGCCCTCCGGCTCGGACCCGAGCGTGCTGCCGCGACCGTCGTCGCGTACCTCGATGACGAGCGCGGCCGGCTCGGCGCGCAGCCGG
Source organism: Micromonospora coxensis (assembly GCF_900090295.1). NCBI lineage: Bacteria > Bacillati > Actinomycetota > Actinomycetes > Micromonosporales > Micromonosporaceae > Micromonospora > Micromonospora coxensis. Next base: position 6,530,795 of record NZ_LT607753.1, read on the forward strand.
ACCTCGGCGCGGGCGCCGGGACCGACGTGCTTGAGCACGTTGGTCAGCGCCTCCTGGACGATGCGGTACGCGGACAGCTCGGTGCGGGCCGCGAGCCTCTCCGGCAGCGCGTCCGTCACCAGCGTGACGTCGACACCCGCACGGCGGATCTGCTCGACGAGGCGGGGGAGACCCGTGAGTCCGGGCTGAGGGCCCAGGCCGTCGCTGTCGCTCTCCGGGCGCAGCACGCCGAGCAGATGACGCAGCTCGTCGAGCGCCTGACGTCCCGCTTCCTCCACCGCTCCCATCGCTTCGTGGGCAGCCTGCGGGTCCTCGGCCGCGACCGCCCTGGCCGCGCTGGCCTGCACGGTCATCAGACTCACCCGGTGGGCGACCACGTCGTGCAGCTCCCGCGCGATGCGCGACCGCTCCTCGGTGACGATCCGGCGGGACTCGGCCTGCTGGTCCCGCAGCAGTTGAGCGGCGCGTTCCTGGCGCAGCCGCAGGCGACGCCCGACATACCAGGCCCCCACCATCACGACGCCGCCGGTGACGACCTCGCCCACCGGGGTGGGGCGGGTGAGGCCGTCGACGACGACCAGGGCGACGGCCGCGGCAAGGCCCAGGTGGTTCCACCGGTCGGGGGCGCGGTACCGCCCGACGCCGTACAGGGCGACGATCGCCACCCCGCCCAGGTCCGCATAGCCGGTTCCGAGCGTCGTCGTCCAGGCGAGCACCGCCACGCCCAGCACCAGCGTGGGCGCCCGCCGGCGCCAGTACAACGCCGCGCCGGCCAGGGCGAAGATCAGGAGAGCGGGAACCGGGACGTCGCCGACACCTCGGACGGCGATCGTGTCGCCGGGGCCGTCCACCAGGAACACCGTCGCGAGGCAGACCAGCACCGCGAGGACGCCGTCGGCGACGCGCGGCCAGCGCGCGAACGGGCCCCGGAACCCCTTGGAGGTGCTTCCGGGCGCCGTACGGAAGGGCAGTTTCGCACGGCTCGCCGGCACTGCGTCAGCGGACACCGGCTCACCGTACGGGAGGGCCGACGTCGTGGTCACCCGCCGTCGGACGCATCCCGGCCTCCGCCGCGAGGCGGAGGCCGGTGGCGGATCCGCCCGCCAGGAACCCGCCCCACGGGGGATCACCGCACCCTCTGCGGGCGGGCGACAGCACCGGGTGCCGACGCGCACAGTCGACAACCACGGCGCGGTACCCGATGAGCGGGCGCCGCCTGTCGCACAGGAGCGCTGCCATGAATCAGCTCGTCCGCCGCGTCGGTGACGCGAGCGCCCGTAGACCGAGGCTCACGATCGCCGTCTGGGGGCTGCTCACCGCAATCGTCCTGGCCTTGGCCGGTACGCTCGGCGGTCCGTTCGTCGACGACCTCGTCGCTCCCGGCAGTCAGAGCGAGAAGGCCGTGGAACTGCTCGAGGAACGCTTTCCCGACGCGTCGCGCGGCAGCGCCATGGCGGTGTTCGCCGTACCGGCGGGACAGCGCCTCGAACAGCACCGACCCGCCGTCGACGCCGCGGTCGCCCGGATCGCCGACCGTGCGCACGTCACCGCGGTGGCCGATCCCTTCACCACCGGCGCGGTGTCCCCGGACGGACGCATCGGCTACGCCGTGATCACCTTCGACAGGTCGGCGGCGGAGGTCGACCCGCAGACACTCGCCGCGATCGTCGACGCGATGGGCCCGGCCCGGGACGCCGGCGTCGTGGCGGAGCTGGGTGGCGACGCCGCGTTCATCAACGCCGAGACCCAGACGTCCGGCGCGGAGCTGGCCGGCCTGCTGGCCGCGCTGGTCGTCCTGGTCGTGGCGTTCGGTACGGTCGTGGCCGCACTCGTCCCGGTCCTGCTGGCCCTGGTGGCGGTCGCCACCGGCATGGGCGCCATCGTGCTGCTGACCGGTGTCATGGACGTCTCCACCGCGGCGCCGACGATCGCCGCGATGATCGGGCTCGGTGTGGGTATCGACTACGCCCTGTTCATCGTGGCCCGCTACCGCGAGAACCGGGCCGCCGGCCAGGAGAACCGCCTCGCGCTCTCCGACGCCATGGGCTCGTCGGGCACCGCCGTCCTGTTCGCCGGCGGCACCGTCGTCGTCGCCATGGCCGCCCTCACCCTGACCGGGGTGGGTTTCCTCGCCTCGATCGGCCTCGGCACGTCGCTGGTGGTGCTGTTCGCCGTGGCGACCGCCCTCACCCTGCTGCCGGCGTTGCTGTCCCTGCTCGGCGAACGTATCGACGCGGGACGGCTCGGACGGCGCCGCCGGGCGACCAGGCCGGTCCAGGACACGGTGTGGTGGCGCTTCGCCCATCGCGTCTCCCGCCGGCCATGGCCCTATCTGGCCGTGGCCGCCACCGCGCTGCTCGTGCTCGCCGCCCCGGCGCTGCAGATGCAGACGGGTTTCCCGGACGCCGGCGACGACTCGACCGGCACCACCCACCGCCGCGCCTACGACCTGCTGGCAGCGGGCTTCGGCCCCGGTGTCAACGCCCCGCTGCTGCTCGTCGCCGACCTGCGCGCCCCGGGCGTCGACCTCGAGACCATCCCGGAACTCTCCCGGCGCGTCGCCGCCGACCCGGGCATCGCCACGGTCGGCGAGCCGCGGATCTCCCCGGCCGGGGACACGGCCGTGCTGCCCGTGCTGCCCACCACCGCGCCATCCGACGCCGCCACGGCCGACACCCTCGCCCGGGTGCGTGACCTCGTCCCCGGCAATGTCGCGGTGTCGGGCCTGACCGCCGTGACCGACGACCTCACCCGTCAGCTCGCCGACACCCTGCCGATCTTCGTCACCGTGATCCTGGCCGCGTCGTTCCTGCTGCTGATGGTGGTGTTCCGCTCCATCGCGGTGCCGCTGAAGGCCGTCACGGTGAACCTGCTGTCGATCGGTGGCGCGTACGGTGTCGTGGTCGCCGTCTTCCAGTGGGGCTGGTTCAGCGACCTCTTCCGGCTCGACGGGACCTATCTGATCGTCTCCCCGATGCCCACGATCTTCTTCGCGGTGCTCTTCGGCCTGTCCATCGACTACGAGGTGTTCCTGCTCTCGCGCATCCGCGAGGAGTACGACGCCACCGGCGACAACACCCGGTCGGTGGCGCGCGGCATGGCGGGCACCGGGCGGGTGATCACCTCCGCTGCGCTGATCATGACGGTGGTGTTCCTCAGCTTCGTCGCCAGTCCCTCCCCGCTGACCAAGATGATGGGCCTCGGACTGGCCGCGGCGATCGTGCTCGACGCGACGATCGTCCGGATGGTGCTGGTCCCGGCGACCATGGCGCTGCTGGGCAACGCGAACTGGTGGCTTCCCCGCTGGCTCGACCGGCGACTGCCGCACGTGAGCGCGGACCGCGTCGACCTCCCACCGCCACCCGGGCCCTCGTCACCTGACTCACCCGTGGCTGCCGCTTCGATGCACGTTCCCGGGTAGTGGTCCGGGTGAGTCCGCCGGGTCGCCGGTGAGGTGGCCCGGCGACCGCGTCGCCCGGTCGTCCACGGTGACGCGGCGGTGGAGCGCCCGCCGCCACACCGCCCCCGGCCCCGGCACCGCCGCCGTGAGTGCCGCTCCGGCGGCGTCGCTCAGCGTGCCTTCTTCGTCGCCCGCTTGCGCGGCGGTGTCAACAGGTCGGCGATCGCCGCGATCGCGGCCGGCACGATGCGGTAGTACGCCCACACGCCGCGCTTGTCGCGCTCGAGCAGACCGGCCTCGGTGAGGATCCGGAGGTGATGACTCACGGTCGGCTGGGAGAGCCCGAGCGGCGCGGTCAGGTCACTCACCGACGCCTCGCCCTCCGGAGCGGACTGGATCAGACTGAGCAGTCGCAGCCGGGCCGGGTCGGCGAGGGCCTTCAGCACACCGGCGAGCCGCTCGGCGTCGGCACGCTTGATCGGCTCACCGGTCAGCGGCGAGATGGTAGGCGAAGCAGTTCTGGCAGTTCCCACGGCACCCATCGTTGCACCCACCGCATCGATTGACCGGCGGTTCCGGCACCGTGTCGCCGTCAGTTCACAGATGAGAAGCCGCACCGACCGGTGACTTGCCGCCGTGGCACACACTGGGCGGCACCGCCCGCCACTGCCATCGGCGGGCCCGGCAGCAGGAGCCGCCATGCGGGTCAGAACCATCGTCTCCGCCGTCACCGCCCTCACCGTGGCGCTCACGGTGACGGTGCTGCCAGCCGGTCCGGCGGCGGCCGACACCGCCCTGGACAGCTGCTACGACTCGACCCCCGCGCAGCACCAGGACCCCGCCGCCTGGTTCGCGCCGGGGCACCGGCAGACGCCGTGGGCGTCGCCCATCGGCATCGTCCACGGCGACGCCTTCCGGGTGAAGGCGCAGGGCAGCGTCCGGATCGACGCGTGGGGCACCACCAAGAGCATCGCCGGCGAGCTGCCGGCCGCGCCCACCGCCGGCGGGTGGCCGGCGCCCGGTGCGCCCCGGTACGCGCTCATCGCCCGGGTCACCGGCGGTTCGATGTGGGTGAAGAAGACCAGCCGGAGCTACGGGCCCAGCTCGTGGTTCCCGGTCGGCACCGACAGCGGCTGCATGCTGTTCTCCGGCAACGGTGACCCGGCGCCGCAGCTGGTCTTCACCGTCAACGACGACAACCTGGGCGACAACGGCGGCGGCGCCGGTGTGGTCGTACAGCAGTGGTTCTGAACCGGCCGGCGGGCTCCCGGCCGGGCGTCGAGAGGCGGGGCGGCGCGACGGGACGACACCGACGTGACCCCGGCCGACCGCCCCGGCCGGGATCACGTCGGGGTGTCACCGCCCACGCTCAGCCGCGCGACCTCTGCAGGCGTACGGCGCCGTTGCCGGCGTCGAGGAAGCGCCACTGTTGCCAGGCGGCGCCGTTGCCGGTCCACTGGCCGATCACGGCGAGGTCGTCGAGGTGGGGTTGCTGGACGTCGACGACCTGCCCGCTGTTGCCGTTGGTGATCCGGTACGCCGTCGCGGCGCCGCCACCGCCGAACTGCCACCAGTTGATGTTGAACAGGCTTCCGCTGCCGCCGGCGAACCGCAGGTACAGGTCCCGGGTGCCGGTGGCGCCGCCGACCGCGCAGGTGGTGGTCGTCCAGTTCTGCCAGCCGCCGGTGCCGGTGACGGCGCAGGTGCCGACGGTCGGGCCGCCGGGGCTGTCCAGCCGCACCTCGATCCGGCCGCCGGCGGTGGCGGAGGCGACCCGCGCGGAGAAGGAGGTCGCGCCGGCGCCGAACGCGACGCCCTTGACCTTGATGTAGTCGCCGTTGTCGATCCAGCCGACGTTCATGCCGCCCTCGCCGGCCGGTTCGGTCTCGATGCCGGACCCCCAAGCGATCGTCTCGGCCTCCTGGCGTACGTACGGGTCGAGCGTGCCCACCTGCGGGGCGCCCGCGGTGGTCATGGTGATCGTCGGGAACATGCCGTTGGCCCGGTAGGTGAAGCGCTCCACCGCGACGGAGCGGGTGTAACCGCCACCGCCGGGCAGGGCCCCGTTGTGGTAGAAGAAGTACGATCCGCCGTTGAAGTCGATCACGCCGGCGTGGTTGGTGAAGCTGCTGCCCTGTCGGGGCATGATCGTCCCCCGGTAGGTCCACGGCCCCGTCGGGCCGGGCGCGGTCGAGTAGGCGAGGAACTCCGCGCAGCACTCCGCGGCGAAGACGGTGTAGTAGAGCCCGTTGCGCTTGAAGACCCACGGCCCTTCCTCGTAGAGGGTCGGGCGGCTGGGGTTGCCGGTGCGGGCGCCGAAGCCGGCGGTGGTGAGCGGGATCCGGGTCGGGCCGCCGGAGAACGAGATCATGTCCTGGTTCAGGCGCACGTACCACAGGTTCGGGTTGCCCCAGTACAGGTACGCCTGGCCGTCGTCGTCGATGAAGGCGTGCGGGTCGATCTCGCCGTTGCCGACCAGGGGCCTGCCGATGGCGTCGCGGAAGGGGCCGGTCGGGCTGTCGGCGACGCCGACCCCGATGACCATCTGCCCGTTCGAGCGTTGCCGCACCGGCACGTACCAGTAGAACTTGCCGTTGCGGGGGATCACGTGCCCGGCCCAGGCGTGGGCGTCCGCCCAGGAGAAGGTGCCCAGGTTCATCGGCGAGCCGTGGTCGGTCCAGTTCACCATGTCGGCGGAGGAGAACACCCGCCACTCGCGCATGGTGAAGTACGTGGAGCCGTCCTCGTCGCGCCCGGTGTAGAGGTACACCCGGCCGTTGTGCACCATCGGCGCCGGGTCGGCGGTGTAGAGGTGTTGGACGATCGGATTGTCGGCCCGCGCGGGGCCCGGGAGCAGGGCGACGGCGCAGATCAGCGCGGCGAGCGCGGCGACGACCGACCGGAGTGTCGTTCCGGCCCGGCGTGCGACTGTCGGCGTCAAGGCGTACCTCCACGGTGTCGTGAGCGATGTCCGGGTCCGGTGATCAGCGGACGGTGGTCGCGGGCGGGTGCTGCGTGGGCCGCCGGTCATACCCGGGTCCACCGCTGGTTGGCGCCGCCGTGGCAGGACCAGAGGATCACCGTCGTGCCGTTCGCGGTGCCGCCGTTGGTGACGTCCAGGCACAGTGCGGGGAAGCGGCCGTTGCTCACCGTGCCGTTGCCGTTGAACGTCCACTGCTGGTTGGCGCCGCCGTGGCAGTCCCAGATCTGCACCCGGGTGCCGTTGGCCGCGTCGGTCGGCACGTCCAGGCACTTGCCGAGGATCCGGAGGGTCTGGCCGTCCCGGCTGATCTGCTGGTTGGCGTTGCCGTGGCAGTCCCAGATCAGCGTCCCGGTGCCGTTGGCGGTGCGGGCGTTGTCGACGTCCAGGCACCGCCCGGCCGACTCGCTGCGCAGTCGGAACGTGGTGGGGGCCGGTGGGTCGGTGGTGCCGCCGCCGCTGACCCGGTACACCACGGTGCCGTGCGCCGGGACGCTCGCGGAGATGGCCCCGGTGGTGGTGGAGGTGGCGTCGGTCCACGCGTCGCGCAGGGTGAACGAGGTGCCGGTCTTGCCGATCGCCGCCGCCGTCGTGGAGATCGTCGTGGTGGCGCTGCCCTGGTTGAACAGGGCGACCGCGACGTCACCGTCGGCCAGCCGCTTGGCCAGGACCCGCCGGGTGCCGTCGTGGGACACCTGGACCGCCTGCCGGCCGAGGCTGTCCTGGTCGATCGCGACGAGGTTCCGGTTCTTCAGGATGCGCAACGTCGCCGCGTCGGCCGAGCGCAGGTCGTTGCCCATCATCAGGGGCGCCGCCATCATCGCCCAGAGCGCGAAGTGGCTGCGCATCTCGGTGTCGGTCATGCCGCCGTTGCCGACCTCCAGCATGTCCGGGTCGTTGAACCCGCCGGGTGCGGCGTAGCCGGCAAGTGGCACGTTGACGTCGACGATGTTCTGGATGCCCATCGGGTAGCCGTTGGTCTGGCCGGTGTTCCACGCGTTGGTGATGTCCTCGGTGGTCCGCCAGAGGTTCGCCACGTCGTTCCAGTTGCGCTGCGGCCCGGTCTTGGCGTGGATGCTGTTCGGGTTGATGCTGTAGACGATGGGCCGGCCGGTGGCCGCGAGCGCGTCGCGCATGATGCCGAACCGGGCCACCTGGTCGTCGATGGATCCGGTGGGGGAGCACCAGTCGTACTTCAGGTAGTCCACGCCCCAGGCGGCGAACTGCCGGGCGTCCTGGTACTCGTGACCGAGGCTGCCGGTGGAGCCGGGGAAGGCGTCGAAGTACTGGGCGCAGGTCTGGTCGAGCGGCGCCTGGTAGATGCCGAACAGCAGGCCCCGGGAGTGCAGGTAGTCGCCGAGGGCCTTCATCCCGCTCGGGAAGCGCTGCGGGTGGGCGCGGAGGTTGCCCTGCGCGTCCCGGTTCGGGTCGAACCAGCAGTCGTCGACGACCACGTACCGGTAGCCGAGGTCGCGCAGGCCGTTGCCGACGATCGCGTCGGCGGTCTGCCGGATGAGCGTCTCGTTGATGTTGCAGCCGAAGGTGTTCCAGGTGTTCCAGCCCATCGGCGGGGTGCGGGCGACGCCGTTGTCCAGCGCCTGCGCGATGCCGGGGGACACGATGGTCCCGGCGGTGGTCGAGGCGAGTGTCACCGCCAGCACCCCCAGGACGGCGGTGAGCCATCTGCTCGGTCTACCCACGTGCTCCTCCTCGTCGATTCGTCGGTGTTGGTGGCCGGCTCCGGAAGTGGCCGGCGTGGGCCGGCGGACGCGACGGCTGCGTGCCCGGCGCGGCTCGCCGGCGGTGACAGTGGTGGCCGGGCGTCGGCGGGGACGACGACGTCGAGTCGTGCCGGTCGTCGTCCGGCGGACCCTGGCGACCGGCTGCCCTGACCGGTCGCGCCTGGCGATGGCAAGCATGTTAGCGCTGACATCCATCAATGTAAATCGATGGCGGGCGGGGTGTCCTGAGGTGGTGAGCCTTCCGGAGCGGCATTCGTCCGCGCCGGTCGTGACCGTACGCGCGCCTCGGCCGCCGACGTGATACGCCTTGACTAACGGCATGTTATCGCTCACAGTCGATGGACGGGTTGGTCGGCGTCGACGGCGAGCCGGGCCGGAGGCTGATCCGGCGCCGCCGTCCCGCCATGCGCCTCCTGGGCAGGGGCGCCACCCCGTCAGCGATCACACCTCACGGGCCGCCACCCCGGCCGGTCCGGGCGCCCGGATGGCGCCCCGTGGATCCCGTCCCTGTCAGCGAAGGAGAGTCATGGTTGCCATCGGTGGGCTCCCGCGGGCCGTGCCGCGTCGACGCGGATGGCGGTGGCGGGTCGCTGCCGCCGCCGCGGCGATGGTGACGGCTGGTGCCCTGGTGGGCATCGCGCCGTCGCCGGCGTCGGCGGCGACGGTGGATACGAACGCCTGGTACGTGTTGGTGAACCGCAACAGCGGCAAGGCCCTCGACGTGTACAACCTCGCCACGAACGACGGGGCGCGGATCACCCAGTGGTCGCGCAACGACGGGTACCAGCAGCAGTGGCAGTTCGTCGACTCCGGCGGCGGGTTCTACCGGTTGAGGTCGCGGCACTCGGGCAAGGTGCTGGACGTCTACAACTTCTCCACCGCCAACGGCGCGAGCATCGTGCAGTGGGCCGACCACAACGGGACGAACCAGCAGTTCCGGCTGGCGGATTCGGCCGGCGGGCACGTGCGGCTGATCAACCGGAACTCGAACAAGGTGGTGGAGGCGCAGAACGCCTCGACCGCCGACGGCGGCAACATCGTGCAGTACGACGACTTCAACGGCGCCCACCAGCAGTGGCAACTGGTCCGCGTCGGCGACACCGGCACCCCGGGCGGCACCTTCACCAACCCGGTCGTCTGGCAGGACTTCGCCGACGTCGACATCATCCGGGTCGGCGACGTCTACTACATGTCCGCCTCCACCATGCACTACTCGCCCGGCGCGCCCGTGCTGCGGTCCTGGGACCTGGTGAACTGGGAGTTCGCCGGACACTCGGTGCCCCGGCTGGACTTCGGATCGAAGTACGACATGGCCACCGGCAGCCAGGCGTACGTGGACGGCATCTGGGCCTCGACGTTGAACTACCGGCCCAGCAACCGGACCTTCTACTGGGCCGGCTGCATCGACTTCGCCCGGACGCACATCTACACCGCCTCGGCCGTCGACGGCGCCTGGAGCCGGCACACCACCATCCCGAACTGCTACTACGACGCCGGGATGCTGATCGACGACAACGACACCATGTACGTCGCGTACGGCAACGGCACGATCAGCGTGGCCCAGCTCTCCGCCGACGGGCGTACCCAGGTGCGGGCCCAGCAGGTGTACCAGACGCCGTCGAGCATCGGCACGCTGGAGGGGGCCCGGTTCTACAAGCGCAACGGCGCCTACTACATCTGGCTCACCCGACCGGCCAACGGCCAGTACGTGCTCAAGAGCACCAACGGTCCGTTCGGCCCCTACGAGCAGCGGCAGGTGTTGTTGAACATGCCGGGCCCGATCGCCGGCGGCGGGGTGCCGCACCAGGGCGGCCTGGTGCAGACCCCGAACGGCGCCTGGTACTACATGGCCTTCACCGACGCGTACCCGGGCGGCCGGATGCCGACGCTGGCGCCGATCACCTGGACCAGTGACGGCTGGCCGCAGGTGCAGACGGTCAACGGCTCCTGGGGCGCCAGCTACCCCGACCCGCTGCCCCTGCGCCCGGTCAAGCCGCTCACCGGCACCGACACCTTCCCCGGCACCACCCTCGGGGTCCAGTACGAGTGGAACCACAACCCGGACAACGCCCGGTGGTCGGTGAACAACGGCCTGCGCCTGCAGACCGCCTCGGTGACCAACGACCTCTACCGCGCCCGCAACACGCTGACCCACCGGATCCAGGGGCCCACCTCGACCGGCACCATCGAGCTGGACTACTCCACCATGCGCGACGGCGACCGGGCCGGGCTGGCGATGCTGCGCGACACGTCGGCCTGGATCGGCGTCAGACGCGACAACGGCGCCACCCGCGTGGTCATGACCAACGGCCTGACCATGGGCGCCGACTGGAACACCACCGGCACCGGCACCGAGATCACCGGCGCCCCGGTGTCCGGCGGGCGGATCTGGTTGCGGGCCAACGCCGACATCCGGCCCGGCGCGGGCCGCCAGGCGCGGTTCTCGTACAGCACCGACGGGGTCACCTTCACCCCGCTGGGCAACGCGCTGACCCTCAACAACGCCTGGCAGTTCTTCATGGGCTACCGGTTCGGCATCTTCACCTACGCGACACAGGCACTGGGCGGAGCGGTGACGGTGCGCGCGTTCACCCTGACCACACCCTGACCCCGGTCACGGCCCCGGGGGCGTACGGCGGCGCCGGGATCCGCCCGGGACGCGCCGGGGGAGGAGCGCTCCGCTCCACGGCGCAGGGCCGTACCGGTGCCGACAGGCCTGTCCGCGCTCGCGACAGCAGGCAACGGGCCTCTCGGCGGTCCTGCTCATGCCACCGTCATCGGAGTCCGCCGGCCTCGGCCCGTCGCTGCGCCCGCCAGACGCCGGCCACCGGCTGCGATCAGCGCACCCGGTCCGACGTCCACCGCGGGCGCGGCGGCCCGCCGAGGCATGGCACATCCATCCGGACGTCGCAACCCCTACTCGTAGCGATGCATGGCTCGCGTCGGCGGCTGCGGTGGGTAGACTGCCCGTCGCGCCAGGATGACCGTCCGTTGGTGGTCGTCGGTCTACGCCCGTTCGGCGAAGGAAGTGGGTGGCCCACAGGTGAGCACCTTGCCGGCACTCGCGGCGGACACCACCTCCACCGCCCTGGCGATCATCGCCCCCGACGGCCGGTGTCTCTGGTGCAACCTGGCCGGTCGCCGGCTGCGCGCCCGGCTGGAGGACCTGCCCCTGGGGCAGGTCGAGCCCGGCGAGTCCGCTGTGGAGCTACCCGTGCAGGGCTCCGACGGGGCGACCCGGTGGTTGCAGGTGCGCTGCCAGGGCGTGGAACACGAGGGACAGCCGCTGCGACTGTACGAGCTGCGCGACGTCAGCGCCGAGCGCCAGGAACGCGACCGGGGGCGCAACTACCGGTGGCGGCTGGCCCACATCGAACAGCTGGCCAAGGTGGGCACCTGGGAGTGGGACGTGCTGACCGGCGTGGTCGTCTGGAGCGACGTGCTGCTGCAGATGTTCGGCCTGCCACCCGGCACGAGTCTCGACTACGACGCCTACCGGCAGATGCTGTACCCGGACGACGTCGCCATGATCGAGCAGACGCTCGAGACGGCGCTGCGCACCGGCGGACCGTTCTCCTACACCCATCGGATGTACCTGGCCGACCGCGTGACGTTGCGGGTCTTCGAGTGCTACGGCGAGGTCTTCACCGACCCCGCCGGGGCGCCGGTGCGGGTGCTGGGCACCGCCCACGACATCACCGCGACGCAGCGCGTGCAGGACGAGCTGACCCGGCTGGCCGAGCGTGACCCGCTGACCGACCTGCCGAACCGGCGCGCCCTGCTGGCCCGCCTCGACGACCTGCTCGCCGAGCCACGGGAACGGCCCGGAGCGCTGCTGCTGATCGACATAGACAACTTCAAGGACATCAACGACGTGCACGGGCACGCGGTGGGCGACGACGTGCTACGCCTGCTGGCCCGGCTGCTCCTGCGCGAGCTGCCCGCCGGCACGGTGCTCGGCCGGCTGGGCGGCGACGAGTTCGCCGTCGTCCTGCCCGGGGCGTACGCCGAGGACGCCCTCGCCATCGCCGACACGCTGTGCAACGCCACCGTCCGTACCCCGGTGCCGTTGGCCGGCACCGGACTGCGGGTGACCCTGAGCATCGGGGCCGCGTCGCTGGAGCCCGGCGACACCCGCGACACCATGCTCGCCCACGCCGACCTCGCCCTGTACGAGGCGAAGAACGCCGGCCGCAACCGTGCCCGGCTGTACCTGCCGGAGCAGTACCGGCACGCCGTGCAGCGCGTCAACGTCGTGACCCGGGTCCGCAAGGCCCTCGACGAGAACCGGATGCGCCTCGACGCCCAACCGATCATCGACCTCTCCACCGGGGACGTGGTCAGTCACGAACTGCTCATCCGGCTGCGCGACGGCGAGGAACCGACCCTGTCGCCGGCCGAGTTCCTGCCGACGGTCGAGCGTGACGACCTCATCGGCGACCTCGACCGCTGGGTGGTGGCGACCGCCACGGCGGCGCTGGCCCACCCGGCGGCGATGGCGGCGCGGATGCGCTTCGACATCAACATCTCCGCCCGCTCCCTGGAGTTGCCCGGCTTCGGCGACTGGGTGGTGCGGACGCTGCACGCCGCCGGCATCGAGGCGAGCCGGCTGGGCCTGGAGATCACCGAAACCGCGGCGATCACCAACGTCGCCGCGGTACGGCACCTCGCCGGCACCCTGCGCGACGCCGGCTGCCGGCTGAGCCTGGACGACTTCGGCGCCGGCTTCGGCTCGTTCGCCTACCTCAAGCACCTGCCCTTCAGCACCGTCAAGATCGCGGGTGACTTCGTGCGCCAGGCCGACCACGGCGGCGCCGACCCCGTGCTCATCGACGCGATCGTCCGCGCCGCGCACGGCCTGGGCATGCGCACCGTCGCCGAGTCGGTCGAGCACGCCGGGCTGGTGCCGGCGCTGCGCATGCTGGGCGTCGACGCCGGGCAGGGCTACCACCTCGGACGGCCGATCCCGTTGGACGAGTTGCTGTGCCGGGATCCTGACGAGTGGCGACGCGCAGCACGGCCGAGGCTGTCCATAGGGCATCCTGAAGCCTGATCAGCCGTCGGTTTTGGAGAATCAGGTGAACGCACCCCGCACGTCGCCGGTCCCCGCCGGCGCCGAACTCGTCACGGACGACCTCGACGCCGCCCGCTCCTTCTACCGTGAGTTGCTCGGCTGGACGTACACCGACACCGCCGACGGCTGCGTCGCGGTCGCCGACGGGGCGCCCGCCGCCGCGCTGCGGTCCGGCCCCGCCCCGGCCCGTTGGTGGACCCTCTTCGGCGCCGCCGACCCGGCGGCCGTGCACGCCGCGGCCCGCCAGGCCGGGGCCCGGCTGAGCGGCGACGAGGTGCACGACCCGCTCGGCGGGAGCTTCCAGCTGCGCGCCGGGGTGACCCCGGTGGTCCCCGGTCCCGGCCGGCCCTGCTGGTACGAGTACATGACCACCGACCCGGGCGCGGCCGACCGGTTCCACGCCGACGCCCTCGGCCTGCGCGCCGACCTGCCGCCCGGCGCCCCCGACGACTCGTACGCCCTGCTCACCGCCGGCGGCGCCCCCGTCGCCGGCCGCCTCGCGACACCTGCGCCGCTGGACACCCTGCTCCCCGCCGGGTGGATGCTCTACCTCGCCGTGGCCGACCCGGACGACGTCGCCGAGCGGGCCCGGCAGCAGGGCGGGCGACTGCTGGTGCCACCGCGAGACGTGGTGACCGGCCGGGTCTGCGCGCTCGCCGACCCGACCGGGGCGGTCTTCACCGTCATCCGACCGGCGGGTGGCTGACCACCGCGCCACCGACCGTGCCGCCCGGCACGGTCGATCGACACGGCGACCCCGTCGACGCTGAACCCGATCCGTCCGAGGGTGCCGATCCGGTACCTGCGCACCGCGCAGAGCCGGCGCGGTGTCCACGGGCGACGTTCAGCGCGTACGGGACACCCCTGGTCCGGCCGGCTCCTCGACGGTGGACAGGCCCGGCGACCGGTCGCGGGCCGGCAGGGCGGACGGGTGCGCCGCCGGCATGTCGGGACCCGGCGGGTCAGCCGGCGAGGTCGCCGACCGGGCGGGCGGCGCGGGCCAGGTGCGCCCGGAGCTGGTCGTCGGTGGGCTCGACGAGGAAAGTGCCGTCGGGCCACAGCAGGGTGGGGACCCGTCGCGCCCCCTGCTGGAGTCCACGGACGAGTTCGGTCGCGGCCCGGTCCTCGTCGAGGTCGACGTAGTCGTAGGCGATGCCGGCGGCGTCGAGCAGGGCGCGGCTGCGTCGGACGTCGGGGCACCAGCCGGTGCCGTACACCACCAGTTCGGGCTCGGCCTCGATCCGGTGCGCGGGGTCTCGGGTGGGCATGGCGGCACAATACCCCTCCCCGGTATTCCGGTTCAAGTCCCAGAGGTTACGGCGGCAGCTGCCATGGGCGATGGAGTCCTTGACAGCGCATACGGGTGGGGGGTATCAATCTGTCGTTACCCATACCCCCTAGGGGTACTAAGGAGTGATTACGATGTCATCCGCCCCGAAGCGCTGGTGGGCCCTCGGACTCATCGCCCTCGCCCAGTTCATGGTCATCATGGACACCTCGATCATCGGTGTCGCACTACCACGCATCCAGGAGGATCTCGGCTTCTCACCGGAGAACCTGTCCTGGGTCTTCAACGCCTACGTCGTCGCGTTCGGCGGCCTGTTGCTGCTGGGCGGCCGGCTGTCCGACCTGCTCGGCGCCCGGCGGATGTTCGCCGCCGGCTGGTTGGTCCTCCTCGTCGCCTCGGCGGTCGCGGGGCTCGCCGACACCGTCGCCGTGGAACTGGCCGCCCGCGCCGGACAGGGCGTCGGGGCAGCGCTGATCGCCCCGTCGGCGCTGACCCTGCTGATGACCCTCTTCGGCGCCGACCCGAGGGAGTTGACCCGGGCGCTGGCCCTCTACGGCGCCGCCGCGCCGGCCGGTGGCACCGCCGGGGTCTTCCTCGGTGGCGTCATCACCGAGTACGTCAGCTGGCCCTGGGTCTTCTACGTCAACATTCCGGTCGCGGCCCTCGCGTTGCTGGCCACCCCGGTGCTGATGCCCGCCGGTGGGACGCGGCGCGGCTCGCTGGACGTCGTCGGCGCCCTGACGGTGACCGTCGGTCTCGGTGCGGCCGTCTACGGCATCGTCCGGGCTCCCGAGGTCGGCTGGACCTCCGGGCAGACCTGGCTCGTCCTGATCGGAGCCGTCGTCGCGCTGGCCACCTTCGTCGCCGTCCAGGCGGCCCGCCGCGAGCCGCTGATGCGCCTGTCGATCTTCCGCGCGCCGAACCTCGCCGCGGCCAACGTCGCCCAACTGCTGCTCGGCGCGGCCTGGATCCCGATGTGGTTCTTCCTCAACCTCTACCTGCAGCAGGTGCTCGGCTACCGCGCCTTCCCCAGCGGTGCCGCCCTGCTACCGATGACGATCCTCATCATGGTCGGCATGATCGCGCTCGCCCCACGGGCCATCGCCCGCTTCGGCGCGAAGCCCATGGTGGTCACCGGCCTCGCGGTCCTCGCCGTCGGGCTCGGCTGGCTCGCCCTGGTCCGCCCGGACGGCTCCTTCGTCGTGGACGTCCTGCCGGCCTCGCTGGTCGCCGCGTCGGGCATGTCCCTGGCATTCATCCCGTCGCTCGGCATCGCCATCTCCAGCGCCCGCCCGGAGGAGGGTGGCCTCGCCTCGGGCATCGTCAACACCAGCTACCAGGTCGGTTCCGCGCTCGGCCTGGCCGCCATGACCGCCCTCGCCTCGGCCGCCGGCGCCGACCGGCTCGGCGACCTGCCCGCCCTCACCGACGGTTACTCCACGGCGTTCGTCGGCGCCGGGGCCGTCGCCGCCGCAGGCGCCGTCCTCGCCGGACTCACCCTGCGTACGCCGAGGCGGCAGCCGGTGGGGAAGGCCGAGCCGGTCGAGGAGCGGGCCCAGGTCGCCGGAGGGCGGTGACCTCCGGTCGCCGGCTGGCGGGGGCGACCGGACTCCGGTCACCCCCGCCGGCCTCGACGTACCAGGGCTAGCGACGGACCTGAATATTGGACAGTGTGACGCTGGCAGCGTGATCGCGCCATGTGGCGACACGCCCGACGTGAGGGGACGCCGTGCGGAGACCTTCCCGAATCCGATCACTCGCACTCGGCGGCGCAGCGCTCCTGCTGGCCGTGATGTCGACTCCCGCCCACGCACACGAGCCGTGGGACGACGGGGCGGTGCCCCCGCCCCCGCCCAGCAGCCCTGCCGACGGCTACAGCCGCGACATGCACCTGCTCGCCACCGCCGGCCACACCGGTGGCGTCAACTCCGACCTCGCCTTCGCCGGCGACCTCGTGTTCGCCGGCCACTACGGTGGGTTCCGCGTCCTCGACATCTCCGAGCCCGGCGCGCCCCGGGAACTGGCCGACGTGCACTGCAACGGCCCGCAGGGCGACGTGTCGGTCTGGGGTGACCTGCTGTTCCTGTCGGTGGACACCCCGCAGAGCACGCCTGGCTGCGAGGGCTCCCGCAACGTCACCGCGTCCACCCCCGGGGCGTGGGAAGGGGTGCGGGTCTTCGACGTCAGCGACCCGGCCGCGCCCCGCTTCCTCCAGGCGATCCGCACCGACTGCGGCTCGCACACCCACACCCTCGTCCCGCGAGGTGACGGCGGCACCTACCTCTACGTCGCCTCCTACCCGCTGAGCGCCAGCGCCATCGGCCCGGACTGCCGGGCGCCGTTCGAGCGGATCTCCGTCGTCGACGTGCCGGGTGACGACGCCACCGCCGGCCTCGCCGCGAAGGTCGTCGCCGAGCCGACCGTGACGGGGGTGGACCGGTACGCCGGCGCCTCGGGAGACTTCTTCGCCTGCCACGACATCCAGGTGCTGACCCCACGCCACCTCGCCGCCGCGGCCTGCCTCTCCCAGGGTCAGCTGTGGGACATCAGCGACCCCCTGGCGCCCCGGGTGACCGCGAACATCGACACGCCGGACGTCGACATCTGGCACAGCGCGGCGTTCACCCACGACGGGAAGCACGTCACCTTCGGCGACGAGTACTTCGGCCCGGCGCGGGAGCCCTTCGGCGCGATCTGGACCTACGCCGTCGACGACCCCCGTACGCCCCTGAGCCACCTGCGCATCCCGCGCGCCGAACCCAGCACCTACCACAACTTCAACTACGTGCCCGTCGCCGGCCGCAACATCCTGGTCTCCTCCGCGTACGGCTCGGGAACCTCGGTGGTCGACCTGACCGATCCGCGCGCTCCGAAGGAGATCGCCTTCTACGACATGCGCTCCAACCAGTGGTCGACGTACTGGTACAACGGGCTGATCGTCGCCAACGACATCTCCCGGGGCGTGGACGTGATCCGGTTCAGCGGTCGGGAGACCGCCGGCGCGCGCCACCTGCCGATGCTGAACCCGCAGACGCAGACGTTTTTGCTCGACTGACAGCACCGCCGGAAGCGGGCGGGTGCCCTGGCATCCGCCCGCTTCCGTACCCGGACCGCTCTCGGGCGTTCGGCGCGCGCCGGATGTTCACCGGTGCCGCCGCCGACAGGGCCGGGCAACTCGGCGACGGGCGGGCGTGCGGACGGGCCCGGTGGCCTCAGAGCTGCTCGGTGCGCTGCCGCAGCGAGTTGAAGACCTTCTGCGGCACGTGCAGCCGCTGGTCGGCGAAGAGTTCGCGCATCTCGTCGAAGGAGGCGTCCGGGTCGCGGCTGAACCCGGCGATCCGGTCGAACAACGCCAGCTGCTCGTCGTCGAGCTGCTCGTCGGGGCCCGGCTGGGCGCCCCAGACATCCCACGGCAGCAACTCCACCTTGTTCAACGCGGCGAGGTCACGCACCAGGTCCCCGGCGACGAACCACAGCCCCCGCATGTTCGCCAGTTCGATGCCGAACAGTTCGGGATCGACGCCCTCGGTCCGGCAGCGCCGCCAGGCGTCCCCGGCGACGAGGAACGCGTCCCGGGGCACGTCCAGGTGGTCGTGCGGGAAGGAGAGCTTGGCCCGCCAGACCTCGTCGAGCTGCGCGTCGACCAGCACCCACCGCTGCTGGTCGGTGTTCCAGTACTCGCAGACCCAGTGGTCCTCGAACTTCCCCGGGATGAAGTAGGCGCCGAAGCCGCACCGGGCCCGGGCCGGGATCCCGTGGGCCCGCAGCAGCGACACGAGCAGCAGGGTGTAGTGGTGGCACCGGCCGGCCAGTCGTCGCTCGGCCGGACGCTCGACGGTGAGCGGCCGGTTGTCGAGCGCCAGGATCTGGTCGAGCTTGCGCTCCGCGGGTCGGATGTGGATCTCTTCCTGGCGCTCCTCGGGGATCTCCGCCCCGTAGAAGTCTCCCGCCACCGCGTCGTACACCACGAGGTGCTGGACGGTGCGGACCAGCGTGTCGAGGTGCGAGGGCAGTCCGTCGAGAGTGGCCAGGTGGCGTCCCACCGCGCTCATCTCCGACGGTCGCGAGTAGAACTCGAGCATGTGCCGATCCATGAGCCCGACTCCTTGCAGTCTCGAGGGCGCGCCGTCGGTCACCGGGCCGAAGCGCTGAACCGGAGTCGATCGGCGTCGGACTGAGCCGGCGCCGGAGCGGACCGAAGCGCGGGCACGATCTGGAACGTACCCAAATCAGACCTTACTCCCGATCGATGCCTCGCGGGTGGATTCCCCCCGCGCGTCGGCGCTGCCGCCGGGGGTGCGGGCGGGTGGATCGCCGCGTCGCCCGCGTTGCTCTGCTGAGCACTTCGGTGATACCCCGCACCAAGTCGTCCTACACGGGGACGAGCCAGGAAAACCGACGCAATACGCGAGATGCCGCGCTCGGCGGCCGGGTGGCACGGTGGGCGCAGGGTCCACCATCGATGGGAGGCCACCGGCCATGCACGCAATCGTCCTGGTTGGCGGGAAGGCCACACGCCTCTGGCCACGTACCCGGTCGCAGCCGAAGGCACTCGTCAAGATCGGGCAGTACCCGATCCTGGAGATCATCATCCGGCGGCTGCGGGACTGCGGGTTCGACCGCATCACCCTGTGCATCGCCCACCTCGGCGAGATGATCAGACGGGAGTTCGGTGACGGCCGCCATCTCGGCGTCACCGTGGACTACTGCACCGAGGAACGCCCCCTCGGCACCGCCGCGCCGCTGCACCTCGTGCCGGAATGGACCACACCGGCGGTGGTGATGAACGGCGACATCCTCACCACCGTCGACTTCGCCGACCTGTACCGACGACACACCACGAGCGGGAACCTGCTCACCGTGGCGTACCACCAGAGCGTGCTGTGCGCCGGCGTCGGCGTGCTCCAGGTACGCGACGGTCTGGTCCAGCAGATCTGGGAGAAGCCGCACGTCGAGTGGAACATCAGCGCCGGGGTCTACGTCGCCGACCCACGGGTGCTCGACTACATCCCCCGCAGCGACGCCGCCGACATGCCCGGCCTGATCAACGCCCTGCTCGCCGACGGCCGGCAGGTGACCGGGTACGGCTTCCGTGGGCAGTGGTACGACATCGGCACGCCGTTCCGCTACCAGAAGGCGATGAAGGAGTTCCTGGCCCACCCGGACCGGTACCTCACCGCCGACGCGTCCCGCCGGGCCAACGGCGCCGGGCACCGGGTCGAGGTCGCCCTGGAGCCGGACGGGGACCGGCTGTCCGTCGCCGAACTCTCCCCCTGGAGTTGACCGCGATGGCGCTGGATCCGTACACCGAGGGCGTCCGGCGGCTCATGTCCGCGGCGTACCCCGACGTGGGTGGCGCGGTGACCGACGCCGCCGAGGCCCGCCGCCGGCACGAGCGCGCCCGGTTCCCCCGGGGCCCGCACGTCGGCGAGGTCCGCGACATCGTCATCCCCGGCACGCCGGACGTGCCGGCCCGCGTCTACCGGCCGGCGGAGGCCGGGCCGACGCCACCGGTCGTGGTCTACCTGCACGGCGGTGGATTCGTCCTGTGCGACCTCGACTCGCACGACGGGATCTGCCGCATCCTGGCCGACGGCACGCCGGCGATCGTCGTCTCGGTCGACTACCGACGTGCCCCCGAGCACCCGTACCCGGCGGCGGTCGACGACGCGTTCACCGCCGTGCGCTGGGTGCACGCGGTCGGCGCGGCGGCGCTCGGCGGTGACCCGGACCGGATCGCCGTCGCCGGGGACAGCGCGGGCGGGAACCTCGCCACCGTGTGCTGCCTGCGCGCGCGCGACACCGGCGGCCCGCCGATCCGCTTCCAACTGCTCGTCTACCCGGTGACCGACTGCCTCGCCGACTGGTCCGACGACCCGGACGGGCAGCTCATGACCAGCCGGCACATGCGCTGGTACGTCGCGCAGTACCTGTCCGAGCGCGCGCACGGCGAGCAGGCGTACGCCTCGCCGCTGCGCGCCGGCAGCCTCGCCGGACTGCCACCGGCGTTCGTCCTGACCGTGGAGCACGACCCGCTGCGTGCCGAGGGCGAGGCGTACGCCGCCCGGCTCGCCGCCGACGGCGTCCCCGTGCAGGCGCACCGGGTGACCGGGCTCTTCCACGGCGCGTTCGGCCTCGGCGCGCTGCTGCCGGCGGCGCGCCGGTGCGAGGAACTCGCGTGCGACGCGTTACGTGCCGGCCTGGCCGCGCCGCACGACCTGACCACACCGACCGGTCCCGAGCCGGGCCGGATGAGCCAGCCGAGAAGGGTGGGCAGATGAACCCGCACAGCGAACCGGGGCCGGTGGCCGTCATCGGGCTCGGCTACGTCGGACTGACCTTGGCGGTCTCGCTGGCCCGGGAGGGGACACCGGTCATCGGCGTGGAGGCCGATCCGGCGGTCCGCGCCGCGCTGGCACAGCGCCGCAGCGTCCTGTTCGAACCCGGTGTGGACGACCTGCTCGCCACCCTGCCGGCCGACCGGTTCACGGTCACCGACCGGCTGCCCGACACCCCCGTGCGCGCGATCGTCATCTGCGTCGGCACCGCCGTCGATCCGCACACCCGGCGGCCCGACCTGCGGCACCTGGAGGCCGCGGTGGAGCAGATCGCCGCCCATGTGGACGAGGAGACGCTGGTGGTGCTGCGCAGCACGGTGCCGGTGGGCACGACCCGCAGCCTCGTCCTCGCCCGGCTGCGGGCGCGGGGGATCGCCCACCCCCTGCTCGCGGTCTGCCCGGAGCGCACCATCCAGGGTCGCGCACTGGCCGAACTGGCGGCGCTGCCCCAGGTCATCGGCGGTCTCGACGAACGATCCGCCCGCCGGGCGGCCGACCTGCTCGGCCGACTCGCCCCGGACCAGGTGATCGTGTCCGGCCCGGAGGCGGCCGAGATGGTGAAGCTGGTGTGCAACGCGCACACCGACCTCATCTACGGATTCGGCAACGAGATGGCGCTGATGGCGCACTCGCTCGGCGTCGACGCCCACGAGGTGATCGACGCGGCCAACCTGCGCTATCCCCGGCCCGACCTGTCCCGGCCCGGCTTCGTCGGCGGCAGTTGCCTGACCAAGGACCCGTACCTGCTGATGCACGCCGCGGACCGGGCCGGCTACCACCCCCCGATGGTGGCGGCGGCGCGGGCCGTCAACGAGCGGCTGCCGCTGTTCGCCGTCGAGCAGCTGCTCGACGGGCTCGCCACGGCCGGGCGCGACGCCGCGCAGGCCCGGGTGCTGGTCTGCGGCATCGCGTACAAGGGCTCACCGGAGACCGACGACATCCGCGGCTCGGCGGCGGTCGAGGTGGCCCGGGCGCTGCGCGGCCGGGTGGCGCAGCTGCGCGGGCACGACTTCGTGGTGGCGCCCGAGCGGATCGGCCGGGCCGGATTCACGCCGGTCGGCCTCGACGACGGCCTCACCGACGTCGACGCGGTGCTGCTGCTGGTCGACCACCCGGGCTACCGGCAGGCGCTGAGCCGGCGCGTGCTGCGCGAGCGGCTGCGCCCGCCGGCGGTCGTGTTCGACATGTGGGGGGTGCTCGCCGAGGAGCTGGCCGGCGCCGACGACATCGACTACCGACGCCTGGGCGTGCCCGGCCGCACGCGCGGCACCCCCGTCGCGGTGTAGGCCGGGCCCGCGCGGAACACCGGCACCCGAGACGGACGCGACCCGACGAGAGGACGGACCATGACGGCGCTGGAGGAGGTCTCCACCCACCTGCCGGCGGAGCGGACGCCGGTCGCGCAGATCCTGACCGAACTCGACCACAGCCCGGCGCAGATCGGGCTCTACCGGCGCTACTACGGCTTCGCCGAGGTCCGCCGGGACCCCCGGGCCACCGTCGGCGACCTGCTGCTGGCCGCCGCGCGCAAGCTGGAACACCTGCGGGGCCGCGAGGAGCAGGTGCGCTACCTGGCGTACGCCCCGACGATCCAGCTGGCCGCGCCGTACCCGACCGACGTCCTCGGCCAGGTCCGCGACGCGCTCGGCCTCACCCACGCCGCCGCGTTCTCGCTGACCCAGCACGCGTGCGCGTCCGCCCTGCTGGCCGTGGACGCCTGCGGGAAGCTGCTGGCCGCCGACGGCGACCCGGACGCGCTGGCGCTGGTGCTCGCCGGGGAGAAGACGTTCACCCGGGTCACCCGGCTGATGCCGAACTCGGCGGTGATGGGGGAGGCGACCGCCGCCGTCCTCGTCCGGCCCGGCGGCGACCGGGACCGGGTGCTCGGGTACGCGACCCGTACGTACAGCGAGTTCCACGTCGGCCCCTTCGAGCCACCCGACCTGGCCGCGCGCTTCGACGAGCTCTACCCGACGGCGCTGGCCGAGGTGATCGAGGCGGCCCTGGACGCGTCCGGACTGACCGCCGCCGAGCTGACGCTCGTGCTGCCGCACAACGTCAACAAGATGTCCTGGTACCGGGTCGCCCGGATGATCGGGCTGCCGGTGGAGCGGATCCTGCTCGACAACGTGCCCGTGCTCGGCCACTGCTTCGGCGCCGACCCGTTCGTCAACTACCGCACCGCGCAGGAGCTGGGACGGTTGGACCCCGGCGACCACTATCTGATGACCTCGGTCGGCGTCGGCGCGACCTTCTCGGCGATGGTGTTGCGGCGCTGATGACGATGACCGAGGACTTCCGCGCCACGCTGCGCACCGCGCTGACCGGCCGGCCCGACACGCCGCTGGTCCTGCTCGGCAACTTCGAGGTCGAGGACGAGTGGGCCCGCACCGAACGGGGCCTGCCCCGGCTCACCGTGGGTGGCTCCGGCCGGGCCGTGGTCAACCGGATGGACGAGTTCGCGCTGCTGCTCGCCGCCGAGGGCGACCGGGTGGTGCTCAAGGCCGCCCCCGACCCCGACCACCTCGCCCAGTTGGCGGAGCTGGGCCTCACGCTGCCGCACATCCTGGTGCCGCGCGCGCAGGATCCGCAGCGTACGGTCGGCGCCGACGCGCTCGCCGACGACGCCCTGGTCGCGATGCTCGGCACGCTGGGTCGCGCCGGCTTCCGGCTCGCGCCGCACGGGGTCTCCGCCGTCGAGGAAGAGCTGTCCGGTCGGGCGGGGCTGCCGCTGGCCGCGCCGTCCGCCGCGATCTGCAAGGCGGTGAACAGCAAGGTCTACAGCCGCCGGCTCGCCACCGACCTCGCGCTGCGGCAGCCGCCGGGGCGTACCTGCGTCACCCTCGACGAGTTGGCGGACGCGCTCGCCTGGGCGGCCCGGGTGATCGACGCCGGCGGTCGGGTGGTGGTCAAGGACGCGTTCGGTGTCTCCGGCAAGGGCATCACCGTGGTCGACGCCGGCCGCCGGCTCGACCAGGTACGGCGGATGGTGCACTCCCGGGCCGCCCGCAGCGGCCGCACCGACGTGGCGCTCGTCGTCGAGGAGTGGGTGGCCAAGCGCACCGACCTGAACTACCACTTCGTGGTGGGCCGCGACGGCACGGTCAGCGTCGACTTCGTCAAGGAGGCCCTGACCGACGACGGCGTGCACCAGGGCCACCGCTTCCCGGCCCGCCTCAGCGCGACCCAGGTCGCCGAACTCGTCGCCGCCGCCGAGGCGATCGGCGGGCGGCTGGCCCGCGACGGCTACTTCGGTGTCGTCGGCGTCGACGCCATGGTGGACCCGGACGACGGCCTGTATCCGATCGTCGAGATCAACGCCCGCAACAACATGTCCACCTACCAGATCGTGGTGCAGGAGCGGCTCGTGCCGCCCGGCGCCGAGGTGCTGGCCCGGCACTACCCGCTGCGGACACCCGGGCCGCTGCCGTTCGCGGCCCTGCGCCGGCTGCTCGACGGTGTCCTGCTCACCCCGGGCCACCGGACCGGCCTGGTGGTGACCGCCTTCGCCACGGTCAACGCCGCCCCGCCGGACGGCCGCCTGTACGCCCTGCTCGTGGCCGACACGACGGCGCGGTTGACCGCGCTCGACGCCGAGGTCACCCGGCGCCTGACCACCGTCACCGAGGAGACGAGATGACCGACCACGCCGCGCTGGCCGAGGAGTACGGCACCCCGCTGTTCGTCTACGAGGCCGACACGATCGCCGCGCAGTACACGGGCCTGCGGCAGCGGCTGCACCCGGCGATGGACGTCTTCTACTCGCTCAAGGCCAACCCGAACCTGGCGCTCTGCGGCCAGCTGCGCGCGCTCGGCGCCGGCGCCGAGGTGTCGTCGCTGCTCGAACTGACCACCGCCCGCGAGGCCGGCGTGCCGCCGGGCGACATCGTCTTCCCCGGTCCCGGCAAGAGCCGCGAGGAGATCGCCGCCTGCCTGGACGCGGGGATCTACGCGATCATCTGTGAGTCGTTCGAGGAGCTGGAACTGGTCGACGAGCTGGCCCGGGAACGCGGCGTCCGGGCCCGGGTCGCGCTCCGGGTCAACCCGGCCTTCGCCGTCAAGGGCTCCGGCCTGACCATGGGCGGCAAGCCCCGGCAGTTCGGCATCGACGAGTCGCAACTGTTCGCCCTGCCCGGTCTGCGCCTGGCCCACCTGCGCGTGGTCGGGGTGCACGTCTACCTGGGCACCCGGATCCTCGACGAGGCGGTGATCGCCGAGAACACCCGGCGCATCCTGACGCTCGCCGAGCGCCTCGCGGCGCACCTGGACTTCCCGCTGGAGTTCGTCGACGTCGGCGGCGGGCTCGGCGTGGCCTACTTCGACGGCGAGCGCGACCTGTCCGTGGCGCGCCTCACCGACCTGGTCAACCCGGTGGTCGCCGACTTCCACGACCGGCACCGCTCCACCCGGCTGATCATGGAACTCGGCCGGTACCTCGTCGCGCCGGCCGGCACGTACCTGGTCCGGGTGCGGTACGTGAAGACCTCGATGGGTGAGCGCTTCGCGGTCACCGACGGCGGCACCCACCAGCACATGGCGGCGGTCGGCATCGGCTCGTTCGTCAAGCGCGACTTCCCGCTGCGCCTGCTCGGCCGGCCCGCCGACGGCCCGCTCGCCCGGTGGACGGTGACCGGCCCGCTGTGCACCCCGAACGACACCCTGGCCCGGGCCGCCGAGCTGCCCGACCTGCGCCGGGGCGACCTGCTCGGCGTGCTCCGCTCCGGCGCGTACGGCCCGAGCGCCTCGCCGACGCTGTTCCTCGGACACGGCCATCCCGCCGAGGTCCTGGTGCGCGACGGCGTCGGGCACCTGATCCGGCACCGCGACCAGGTGGCGGACCTGCTCCGCCAGCAGAGAAGCCTCGTCACCACGGGAGGAGACCCACGATGACCACAGCCGACATGGACCGCGACCAGCTCGCCGAGCGGACGGTCCGGGTGCTGGCCGGCGTGGTGCAGCGCGACCCGCAGACGCTGCACCAGGACACCCGGCTCTTCGCCGACCTCGGCATGGACTCGACGAACGCGCTCGAACTGCTGATGACGCTGGAGGACGAGTTCGGTTTCGAGTTCGACCCCGAGACGCTCGAGTCGCGGCACCTGGAGACGGTCGGCTCCCTCACCGACTACATCGTCGAGCAGGCGGGCGGCTGAGCCGTGTACGTCACCGGGGACCACGCGCCGCACGCGCACCGGCCGGTCGACGCGGACACGGCCCGCTCGACCGGGCGGCGCGCGCCGCGCGCGCCGCTGCGGCTGGCTCGGGTGATCACCGACCCGGCCGGCGCCACCGGCTCCGGTGGCCGCTACAGCCCGGCGCTGGCCGACTACCTCGCCGACCTGGCGCGACTGCACGGCCTGCGCCGAGGGCCGGACGACTTCGCGGGCGTCGCGCGCACCACCTTCACCGACCTGGTCCGCCCGCTGGTGACCGAGGTCGCCGACGCGCCCGTCGACCTGATCGTGCTCGCCCACGTCACCCCCGACGCCGAGCCGGGCTGGCCGGCGAGCTTCCTGACCGGCGCCCTGCCGGGCGAGCCGCTGGCGTTCGCGGTGGCCGACCAGGGGGTCGCCGCGCCGTTCACGGCGCTGCGCGTCGCCGCCGCGTACGCCCGTGCCGACCGGTTCGAGCGGGTGCTGGTCGTGCTGCTGGACCAGGGCACCTTCCTCACCGCCGGGCCGCCGCCGCAGGTCGGCGCTGGGCTGGTCGCGCTGGTGCTGGACCGGGGCGGCACGCTGGGGGAGATGTCCACCCGGGTCGTCGCGGGGGTGCCGCCACCGCGGGCCCGGTCCGTCCTCGCGTCGTCGCTGGCCGACTTCGCCGGCACGCTGGTCACCGGCGCCGCGCTGTCCCCGCCGGACGGACCACAAGGGACCGCGCCGGGCCCGGTCGGGCTACCGGGGAGCGGGCTCGGCCCGGTCGGGCTGCCGGAGACCGCGCCCGGCCCGGTCGGGCTACCGGGGAGCGGGCTGGGCCCGGTCGAGCTGCCGGGGACCGGGCTCTGGCGGGAGCTGACCGACCGGCTGGCCGGCGGCGGGCCGGTGGCGCTCGCCGACTACGACCCCGCCGCCCGGTGCCTGGGGATCTGCGTCGTGGCGCCGCCGGACGCGGAGCCGGCGTCGTGAGCGCGCACGGCTGGCGGCGGTGCCGGCAGGTGGCCCGTACCGGGAGCGTCGCCGACGCCCTGCGGGTGATCGGCCCGCACCGCACGGGGTGGGGCCGCCACCTCATCGTTCCGGCCGGCCCGGACCGGCCGCCCGCCGTCGCCGACCCGCTGCTCGCCGCCGAAGGGCTCGCCGTGGTACGCCGAGCGGCCGGCCCGCACCCGCCGGGCGCCGCCGAGGTGGCCGCCGCGCGGGAGGTGACGCTCGCGACGGCCTGGCTGCGGCTGGGGCTCTCCGAGCGGCTGCTCGACGACTGTCTCGGGTACCTGCACGGACGCACCACCGGCGGCGAGCCGCTGATCGGCCAGCAGTTGGTCCGCGGCGAACTCGCCGAGATCCGGATGGACCACCTGGAGGTCGCCGCCGTGCTCGACGACGCGCCACCGAGCGACGCCCAACTCCTCGACGCGCACCGCCGGATCACCGGCGCCGACCGGTCGCTGCTGCGCCTGCTCGGCGCGAGCGGCTTCGTCGCCGACGGCCCGGGCCGGATCGCGTACGTCTCCGAACTGCTCGCCGACGCGTACGCCGGAGGGGACCGCGATGTATGAACTGGACGGACGGCTGACCGCGCTGCGTACCCTGGCCGCGGACTGGGCCGGCGACCTCGCCACGGTCGCGACGGACCTCGACCACGACCCGGACGCCGTGCACCGCGTGCTCGACACGCCGGTGATGCGCCACCTCGCCACCGCCCGGTACGCCCCGAGCGCCGACACGCCGCCGCTGACCGCTGCCGGGCACCGGTTCCACCTGGACAGCGTGCTCGAACAGGTAGTGTTCTTCGAGGAACTGGCCGTGGTCGACGTCGGCGCCGTCCTCGCCGCTCCCGGAGCGCCGATGGCCGGCCCGCTGGTGGACCTGCTGGGGGACGAGGAGCAACGTGAGTGGCTCTTCGCACAACTGCGCAGCACACCGACCTGGGTCTTCTTCGCGCTCACCGAGCCGGCGCACGGCTCCGACGCCGCCGGTCTGACGACCCGGTTGGACCCGGACGGCGACGGCTTCCGGCTGACCGGCGTCAAGCGGTACGTCGGCAACGCCCCGCGCGCCCGGCTCGGCGTGGTCTTCGCGCGGGTCCGGCCCGGGCCGCTGGGCCTGCGGGCGGTGCTGGTCACCGCCCCGGCGCCAGGTCTGACGATCGAGGCGCTGCCCACCATCGGGCTGCGCGGCGCGGCGCTCGGTGCGATCACCATGTCGTCGGTCCCGATCGCCGAGGACCGGGTCCTCGGCCGCCACCTGCCCGCCAGCCGGCGTGGTGTGCTCGGCTG
Organism: Micromonospora coxensis; assembly: GCF_900090295.1. NCBI lineage: Bacteria > Bacillati > Actinomycetota > Actinomycetes > Micromonosporales > Micromonosporaceae > Micromonospora > Micromonospora coxensis. The sequence goes on from NZ_LT607753.1 coordinate 6,559,052, forward strand.
GGTGCGCGTGTTCAACCGCATCCGCCCCCGGGTCGCCGCCATGGGGATCGGCATCGCCCGCGCCGCCTGCGAGTACGTGCGCGAACACCGGCGGACCCTGCGGACGGCCGAACGCGACCGGCTCGACGCGCTGTGCCGACGCGTCGAGTCGGTCCGACAACTCAACCTGGCCGCCGCCACGGCGGTGGACGCCGACCCGGCGGACGGCCGGCTGGCCTCCGCCGCCAAGGCCCGGGCCGCCCGGCTGGCCGAGGACGTCACGCTGGCCGGCCTGGAGTTCTTCGGCCCCGGCGCCCGCCTCGACCACCCGCTGCTCGGCAAGCTGGCCCGCGACGCCCGCGGCGTGGAGTTCATGGAGGGCGCGTCGAACGTGCAGAAGCTGATCGTCTCCCGAGACCTGATCCGGAGGGGTCGTCCGACATGACACACGAGACCTGGGACGTGCCGGGCGCGAACGGCGCCTCGGTGCGACGGGCCATCGTCCGACTGGCCGTCCCGATGGCGTTCGCCGAGGTGGCGGGCCTGGTGGTGCTGGTCGGCGTGATGGCGCTGATGGGCCGGATGGGCGAGGAGGCGCTCTACGTCCGGGCGCTGTACCTGCCGATCGGCCACCTGTTCATCGCGGTCTACGTCGCCTTCGGCTTCAGCAACCAGGTCGCGGCGGCGATCAGCCGGGGGCGGGGCCGACCCGAGGACGTCGCGCCGATGGCGATGAGCTTCGTGCGCATGTGGGCGGTGGCGTCCGTGGTGCTGGTGGCCGCCACCCTGCTGGCCGCCCCGCTGCTCGCGGACGCCTTCGACGTGCCGGACGCCTCCCGGCCCGACTTCGTGGCGTTCCTGCGCTGGATGGCGGTGGCGGAGCTGCTCCAGGTGGCCTCGATCCTCTGCTCGTCCAGCCTGCGCGGCTTCGGGCACGCGGGCGCCGGCGCCGCCGTGGTGGTGGTGAGCGCCGTCGTGCAGTTCGCCGGGGTGGCCCTGCTCGGGCTGGCGGCCGGGATGGGCGCGATGAGCGTCCCGCTGTCCATCGCGGTGGGCGCGGTCGTCGGCGCGCTGCTCGGGGTGGGGCTGATGCGCCGGCACGGCCTGATCCGCTTCGGCGCGGAGCTGACCCGCTGGCACCCGGAGTCGGTGCGCCACATCCGGTCGGTCGGCCTGCCGGTGGCCACCACGCAGCTCATTCTCTTCGGCGCCAACTTCGGTCTGCTCTGGGTGCTCGGCGACTTCGGCCCGCGGGTGATCGCCGGCTTCTCCAGCGCGGTGACCCTGCAGTTCCTGGTGCTGATGCCGGCGATCGTGCTGGGCTCGGCGACGGCGATCGTGCTCAACCAGCAGCGCGGCGCGGGACGCGCCGACTGGCTGCCGGGCACCATGCACCACGGGCTGGCCATCACGGTCGGGGTCTACCTGCTCGTCTCCGTCGTCATGTGGGCCGGCAGCGACCTGTTCGGCCGGCTGATGACGGACTCGCCGGGCATCGCCGACCAGACCGCGCTGTACCTGAGCACCGTCGGCCTCACCTACGTCCTGATGGGACCGGTGCTCACCTCGCTGACGGTGATGGAGCAGATCGGCTCGGGCCTGCTCGCGGTCGTGCTGAACCTGGTGTACTTCGCCGCGATCGTCGTGATCGGCGCGCTCGTCGTGGCGGCCGTGCCGGAGCCGGTGGCGCTCTACCGGACCATCGCCTGGTGCAACCTCGCCGGCGTCGTCGTGGTGCTGGCCGGTCTGCACGCGGTGCGCCGGGCGAGCCGGCTGCCGGCTCCCACCGGGCCGGCCCCGGCGCCGGTCGGTGGTGGCCCGGCATAACCGGCGTGCACCCGACGCGCGGGGTCTGCGGCGAGTCCGTCGCAGGCCCCGGCCCGTCCACGCCGTCCGACGGGGTGGTCCACCTCTGGCCGATCGCGCTGGACCAGCCGCCGTCGGTGGTGGCGGCGCTGCACGCCAGCCTGGACCCGGGGGAGCGCCGCGCGGCGGACCACGGCGACGCCGCGCTGCACCGCCGGTTCGTCGTCGCCCGGGGCGTGGCGCGGGCCGTGCTCGGTGCGTACCTGGACCGGCCGGCGGCGTCGCTGCGCTGGTCGACCGGCCGCTGGGGCAAGCCGGCCCTGGCCGACGCGCCGGCGCTGCGCTTCAACCTCGCGCACACCGCCGATGTCGCGGTGCTCGCGGTCAGCGGAGGACGCCCGGTGGGCGTCGACATCGAGCGTCGACGGCCCGAGCTTCCCGCCGTGGCCCTCGCCGAGCGGTACTTCCCTGCGGTCGAGCGGGATCTCGTCCGTACCGGTGGCCGGGACGCCTTCCTGCGCCTGTGGACCCGCAAGGAGGCCTGGACCAAGGCGGCGGGGGACCGGATGGGGCGGGGTCTGGCCCTGCCGGTCGCCGGCGCCGGCCCCGTCCTGCCGGTGCGGGACCCGACCGGGCGGATCCCCGGGAGTTGGCTGTTGCACGACCTGCCGGCCCCGCCCGGGTACGCCGCCTGCGTCGCGCTCGCCGGGGCCCTGCCGGTCCGTCCACTCTGGCCTGCCACAACCGTTTCGACATCACCATTCTGGCATTTAAACATCCCGGATCGGTGTTTCTTTCACGTTGCGGAGCCCTTCTGTCCGACGTGACGACTCCTTGTCCGGATGGCAGGATCGGCGACATGGCGCTTCGTTATCTCGGCAACGGCCCCTATTGCACGGCGAACTCGCTCTCCATCATTTTCGGGGATGACGGACCGGGGCCCGCGACAATTGAGGTGCTGACCGGCTCGCCGTATGGGATTTCCATTCACGGCGATGACGAGCACACATATTTCACGCCGGACCGGTGGAATCCGGAGTTCGGCATGACCAGGGCGCTCGACCTGCTCGGGTGGGAGTGCGACCGCAGCGCCGGCTCGGCCGACGACGCCGTCGCGGTCCTGCGCCGGGCCAGCCGGGAGTCGCCGGTGCTCGTCGGTCCGGTCGAGATGGGGCTACTGCCGTACATCCCCGGTCTCGGCCGGGCGATCGGCGCCGACCACAACGTGGTGGTCGTCGGCATGGAGGGCGACCTGGTGCGGGCGCACGACGTGCAGGGCTGGCCGTTCGTCACGATGCCGCTGGAGAGCCTGCTCAAGGCGTGGCAGGCGGACACCTTCGCGTACCGGGTCGAGGCGTACGCGGTGCGCGCGAACTTCCGTCGCTCCCGGCGGGTCGACCCGCACACCGCGCTGCGCCGGTCGCTGCCGACCGCGATCGACCTGCTGGACGGGCCGGCGTCGGCCGCCGCCGCCGAACGGTCGGCGCGGATCGTCGAGGCCGGCCTGACCAACATGCAGTACAAGTACCTGGTCGAGTACCAGGTGCAGGCCGGCGCCCGGCGCCTCGCCGACGCCACGGTGCTGCTGGAGGAGATCGGATGCCGCCGCGCGGCAGCGGTCACCGACCGGCAGGCCCTGTTGATCGGCTCGCTGCAACTGCAGCTGGTGACGCACCAGACGGCCCAGGCGGCGGCGACCTTCCGGGAACTGGCGCCCACCTATGCCCGGCTCCGACGGGCACTGATCGAGGATCTCGATTAGCCGCGCTGCGGACGGCGCGAATTCGGAGATTCAATCCCAGCGAAAGGTTGGTTTCATGTCCACGTCCATGGCACAGGATTCCGCCGCCCTTTCCGCCGCCATCGGAAAGGTGATGGGCGACGTTCTCCAGCGCGGTGCGCTGGCCCCGAACGACGATTTCTTCGACAGTGGCGGCGATTCGCTGCGCGCCATTGAAGTGCTGCAGCGGATGGTCTCCGCGGACGGAATTCCGTCCGCCGTCGGATCGACCGACATGCAGGCGATCCTGCTGGAGGAGATCTTCGAGAAGCCGACGCCCTCGGCACTGGCGGCGGTGGTGAGTGAGCACCTGCGCTGACCGACGACCCGCCGACCGGCCGGCTACCGAGGGAGGGTGGATGTTCATCGAACCGCGTGACGCCCACGCGCCCGCCGTGCGGGTGGCCACGCCGGGCGGCGCCGGGACCGACACCAGTTGGGCGGCCCTCCGCGACACCGCCGCGGCCGTGTCCGACCGGGCCCGACGGCTGCGCCGCGACGCCCCGGTCGTCGTGGTGGTCGACGGGACGGCGGAGAGCATCGCGACCGTGCTCGGCCTGGTCGACGCCGGCGTGGACGTCCTGCTGCTGGAGGAGCGCAGCTCGCACCTGGCCGATCCGCGGTCACCGGTGCACCGCCTCGCGAGCCCGGCCGTCATCGGCCCACCGTCGATGCCGGACGCCTCGACGCCGCACGGGCCGGTCCGGCTCAGCTACGAGGCGGTGCGGCAACCGGGCCGGCTGCCTGCCGGGGCGGTCGGCGGATCGGCCGGGGCGACGACTCCGAGCCGTCCCGGCGAGATCCTGCAACTCACCTCGGGCTCCACCGGTCAACCGCGTATCGCCCGGCAGACCCTCGACAACGTGCTCGCCGGCGCCCGGGCGTACTGCGAGCTCTTCCGGATCACCGGCGCGGACGTCGTGCTGGTCGCCGTGCCGGTGGCGCACTCCTACGGCCTGGCCGGCACGCTCGCCGCGCTGCTCTCGCAGGCGCTGCTGGTCACGCTGCCCCGGTTCAGCATCCGGTCGCTGGTCGCCGGGCTGGACGAGGGAGCGACCGTGCTGCTCGGCACGCCGCTGCTCTACAAGCTGCTGGTCCCCGTGCTGGCGGCGCGACGACGACCGACCCGGGTGCGGACCGCGCTGTCCGCCGGCGGGCCGCTCGACGCCGACACCGCCGCCCGCATCGGTGACCTGCTGGGCAGCCCGATCCGGCAGATCTACGGCATCACCGAGGCGGGACTGGTCGCCTGCGTGCCGCAGGCGCTCACCGACTGGCCGGCCGGGTCGGTCGGGCCCGCCGCCCCCGGCGTCACCCTGCGCATCGAGGGTGAGGCCGCCACCGACGCGGCGGACCCGACGGCGACCACCGGCGTCGGCGGACCGGCCCGCACCGGCCGTCTCCTGGTGCGCACCCCGGCGCTGTTCCGCGGCTACTGGGGCACACCGGAGCGGGGGCTGACCGACGACGGCTTCTACGACACCGGCGACGTCGTCCGCCTCGACGCGGACGGGCACCTGTTCGTGCTCGGCCGCAAGGACAGCTTCGTCAACGTCGGCGGCCGCAAGGTGAACCCGCGCCGCGTCGAACAGGTGCTCACCGGGCACCCGCACGTGCGGGAGGCGTTCGTCTACGGCGCGGAGCGGCCCGACGGCGAGCAGGAGATCCACGCGGCCGTGGTGCTCGACCCGGCCAGCACGGCCGAGGAGGTGCTGGCGCACTGCCGGGCCGCCTCGCTGATGCCGTACGAGGTGCCGCACCACGTCCACACCATCGACCGGCTGCCGCGCAGCGGCATGGGCAAGGTCGACCGGCAGCGGCTGCTCGCCCTGGTCGCCCGGCCCTCGCCCGGCCCGGCAGCACCCGTCCATCCGTGAGACACACCTACCTGGGGGTGACCCGATGACCACCACTGCTTCCCGCGAACCGCGCAGCATCGACGGAGTCGGCGAGACCGCGCTGTGGATGGCCGCAGCCCGGGCCCGCGAGAGCCGGCGACCCGACCGGCTCTTCGAGGATCCGTACGCCGAGAAGCTCGCCGGCCCGCGCGGACCCGACCTGCTGCGCTACTACCACACCTCGCGCGGCGCGGACACCGGCAACCCGTACCTGGCGATCCGGCACCGCTGGTTCGACGAGTTCCTGCTCGAGTCGGCGACGCCCGGCTGCCAGGTCGTCGGGCTCGGCGCCGGGCTGGACACCCGCGCCTACCGGCTGGACTGGCCGGCCGACACCGTGCTGTACGAGGTGGACAAGGCCGCGGTGCTGGCGTACAAGGCCGAACACCTGTCGGCGGGCGACGACGCGGCGCGCTGCGAGCGCCGGCTGGTGCCGGCCGACCTCAGCGAGGACTGGCTGGCCGCGCTGCGCGAGGCGGGCTTCGACCCGCAGCGCCCCTCCGTGTGGTTCGCCGAGGGCGTCTTCTTCTACCTGCCCGAGGAGAAGGCCGCGCAGGTCCTGCGCGACGTGCAGGGCGTCTCGGCGCCGGGCAGCCGGATCGCCATCGACGTCATCGGCACCGGCATCTTCCGGTTCCCGTACATGCAGGACTACCTGCAGCGGCTGGCGGACGCGGGCGCGCCGTGGCGGTGGGGCACCGACGACCCGGCGGCCTGGATGCGCGCCTGCGGCTGGACGGCGGACGCGGTCCTCGAACCGGGCAACAAGGGAGCCAGCTTCGGCCGGTGGAGCGAGGACGCCTCACCGCCGGACGTGCCGAACCTGCCCCGGATCTACCTGATCAGCGCCCGCCCGGGCACCGACTGACCGGTGATGGCCCACGAACCTGCGGCGGCGGCCGGGATCGCCAGCGTGGACGACCTGCGCCGACTGGCCCGTGCGAGACTCCCCGGCCCCGTCTGGGACTACGTGACCGGCGGCGCCGGGGAGGAACGGACGGTCCGGGCCAACCGCGACGCGTTCCGCCGGCTCACGCTGCTGCCCCGGGTGCTCGTCGACGTGGCCGCGCGGGACCCGCGCACCACCGTCCTGGGCACCGGGGTGGCCGCGCCGGTCGGCATCGCGCCGACGTCGTACCAGAGCCTCGCGCATCCGGACGGGGAACTGGCCACCGCCCGGGCCGCCGGCTCGCGTGGTCTGCTCGACGTGGTGAGCGTCTTCTCCAGCGTGTCGCTGGAGGACGTCGCCGGGGCGGCCACCGGACCGCTGTGGTTCCAGCTCTACTGCCTGCGGGACCGGGGGGTGACCCGGGAGCTGGTGCAGCGGGCCGCCGCGGCCGGCTACCGCGCGCTCGTGCTCGGCGTCGACCTTCCGGTGATCGGCTACCGAGACCGGGACATCCGCAACCGGTTCCAACTGCCCCCCTCGGTGGCCCCGGTCAACCTGCCGGCCGACGTCGCCCCCGGCGGCAGCGTCCTGGACGAGCTGAACCGGGCCCTGGTGGACCCGGCGCTGACCTGGCGCGACGTCGAGTGGATCCGGGAGATCAGCCCGCTGCCGCTGGTGGTCAAGGGGATCGTCGCCGCCGACGACGCCGACCGGGCCGCGCGCATCGGCGCCGACGCGGTGCTGGTCTCCAACCACGGCGGACGGCAACTGGACGGCGCCCCGGCGAGCATCACCGCGCTGCCGGACGTGGTGAGCGCGGTGGCCGACCGGTGCGAGGTGTACCTCGACAGCGGCGTCCGCCGGGGCACCGACGTGCTGGCGGCGGTGGCCCGGGGCGCCCGGATGGCGTTCGTCGGCCGCCCGGTCATGTGGGGGCTGGCCGCCGGCGGGGAGGACGGGGTGCGCGCCGCCCTCGACCTGTACCTGACCGAACTCGACCTGGCCATGGCGGTGTGCGGGTGCCCGGACGTGCCGAGCATCGGGCCGCACCTGCTCGGGCCGACCGACCCGCCGGGCGACCGCCCGGCCGACAGGTAGGACGACCGCGTCCCGACGGACCGTCGTGCCGACGATAGCGAGGGGTTACTGGTGGATCCGTTTGTCCGTACGGCCGACAAGGCGCCGTACCACCGTCTGTGGACCGAGCAGAACCAGAGCCAGCCGCCGGAGACCGCCATCGACAGTCCGCTGCTGACCCTGGAACACACCTCGGACGTCAACCCGCTCGAACCCGAGCAGGTCAGCGAGGCCCGGCGGGTGCTGCGACAGCGCCGCGCCCTCGTCGACGGCTCCCATGCCGAGCTGCGCGAGTCGGTGATCCAGGGCCAGCGGCACGTGGTGGAGCGGTTCCTCGCCGGCCGGCGGGCCCGCTTCGGCATCGCGCAGAGCCGCCCGCTCGACGACGTGCCGGCGCTGGTGCGCGAGGGCCGCGACATCTTCATCGTGGTCAAGTTCATGGACGAGCGGCCCCACCTCGCCGCCACCCTGGCGTCGCTGGTGCACCAGCGCGACGTCGACCTCGGCCGGGTGGTGATCCTGGCGGTGGACGGCAACTCGACCGACGGATCCGACACGGTCGTGGCCGACGCCATCGCGCGCAACCCCAGCGCGGCGCGCATCGCGTACCTCAACCAGAGCATGCCGGGCGCCGGCAACGCCGCCCGGCTCGGCATCGACACCTGCATCGCCACCGTGTACGAGATGTGCCGCGCCGACGGCCGCTGGGACCGGCTGCAGACCGCGACGATCGCGGTCTCCGACGGCGACACCGTCTACCACCCGTCCACGGTGGGCACGATCCGGCGGATGCTGGACGAGGACCCGACGGTCGACGCCGTCATGCCGTTCCTGACCTACAAGTTCACCGCCGCCCTGCGGTTGTTCCAGGACTACCGGCCGGCGGACCCGGAGGAGCTGCGCCGGTGCGCCGCCGGCACCGAGCCCGTCCCGGTCGACGTGGACCTGTCCGACCTGCACGCGCACCGGGCGCTGCCGCGCGCCGGCCGGCGGACCGACGGGGAGACCGTGCGGCTGACCGGCGCCGACGGCACGACGGTGAGCGTCGGGCTGTCGGCGGTGGACCCGTACGGGCGGCGGTTCGGCGTGCTCGCCGACCGGGCCGGCCGGCGCGGGTACCTCTTCGAGGACCGCAACCTGGTGCTCGCCGAGGCTCCGGTCTCCGGCTTCGACGCCGCCCTGGTCTTCCTGGAGAACGGTGGGGTCCGGCCGGACGAGAAGTGGCGCTGGCACACCGTGATCGGCCACGACCTCTTCCTGTACTGGTCCTTCGCGGGCATGGGGCTGCCGGAGCGCATGGTCTTCCCGGACACCAGCGACGCCCTCAAGACGGCCCGGGTGTGGAGCCTCGCCATCGGTGGGCAGCACCAGCTCCGCAGGCCGGGGCTGCGCATCGCCACCGGCAGCGACTACCAGTCCGGGCGGGTCCTGCAGGCGGTCGGCTGCACGGTGCGGCTCGGGCCGGCCGAGGTGTTCACCGAGACGGAGACCGACCGGCTGATCAAGATGATCCGCAACTTCGTCCGCCGGCAGTCGGTGTTCTACGGCGAGACGCGCAGCGCCGCGCTGGAACGCGCCACCGGCCTGTACGTGCACATGACCCGGATCCAGAACGAGATCGAGCGGGAACTGCGCGACGACTACGACGACGAGGTGTTCGCGCAGACGGCGTTCCCGGAGCGGGTGATCTTCCCGCTGCGGTGGATGCTGCAGAACGCCGTCCGGTACGCCGCGCACGGCGAGCCGGAGCACGAGACCGTCCGGGCCCGGGTGCTGCGGGTGATGTTCCGGCCCGACACGGCCGCCCGCATCGACCGCGACCTTCTCACCCCGGCCGCCCTGTCGGCGGTGGCCGACGCCACGTACCACCGGAAGCAGGAGCTGGCCGAGCGGGTCGCCGAGGCGATCATCACCGACCACTACGTGGAGATCATGGAGTTCTACCAGGCGACGCTGCGCGACTTCTTCGCCGCCCACGAGGTGCCGGAGCGCTGCTGGGCGTGGCTGCTCGACGGGGTGGGCGAGTCCCGCAACGCGCTGCGGGAGCAACCGCCCAAGGTGGACCCGGCCGCGGTCTGGGACGGCGCGGAGTTCGACATCGACGTCGCCCGGGGCCAGGTCGTCGGGCTACGGGAGCGACGCTGACGGGGATCCGGGGGACCGTCGGCGATGGACACGACGACAGGACAGGAGGAGCCATGAGGGCGGTTGTCACCGCCGGCCCCGACGGCACGCGGGAGGTCCACGACGTGTCGACCTCCGGCCCGGGGTCGGGGCAGGTGCGGATCAGGGTGCCGGCCGGCGGGCGGCCCGCCGTCGCGCCGGCGGACCGGGTGGTCGACGACCACGCGTCGCTCCCGGCCGGCCGCGGCGGGCGACGGTGACCGGCATGGTGGTCCGCTACGTCGGCGACGGTCCGAACTGCTACGCCGCCGCGCTGACCATGGCGCTCGGCCCGGCCGGTCCCGGTCCCGCCGCCATCGAGGTGCTCACCGGATCGCCGTACGGCCTGTCGCTGCACGGTCCGGACCTGCCGGTCTTCTCCCCGGCGGGGTGGAATCCGGAGATCGGCGTCGCGGCGGCGCTCGACCTGCTCGGCTGGACCTGCGAGCGGACCAGCGGTTCGGTCGACGAGGCGATCGCCCGCATCGCGCGGGCCACCCCGACCGATCCGGTCGTCACCGGCCCGCTCGAGATGGGGTTGCTGCCGCATCATCCCGGCCTGGGGCAGGCGATCGGCACGGAGCACTACCTCCTGGTCCTCGGGCTGGAGGGCGACGTCGTCCGGATGCACGACCCGCGCGGGTTCCCCTACGCGACGCTGCCCCTGGACTCGCTGCTCGCCGCGTGGCAGACCGACGCGTTCGTGTACCCGGTGGAGCCGTTCATCACCCGTAGCAGGTTCCGCCGGGCCCGCGAGGTCGACCTGGCCACCGCGCTGCGCGCCTCGCTGCCCGCGGCGCTGGGGTGGCTCACCGGCGCGGACGCCGCGTCCACCGCCGAACGGATCGCCCGGATCGTCGAGGACGGGCTCACCGACTCGCAGTACAAGTACCTCGTGGAGTACACGGTCAGCGGGGGCGCCCGCCGGCTCGGCGACGCTGCCGTGCTGCTCGCCGAGATCGGGTGTGTCGGCCCGGCCCGGGTCCTGGAGCACCAGGCCCGCCTCGTCGGAGCCCTTCAGCATCCGCTGGTGGCCGGGGACCGGGCCGCGGCGGCCGCGCTGTGGCGGGAGCTGGCGCCCACCTACGCGCACCTGTGCGACGAGTTGTCGCGGGTCCCGGCGGGGGGCCCCGCCGTGGCGGCCCCGTCCTGACGCCGCCGTACCTGCCGCAGGTGGTGGCGCCGGGCCTGATGCGGCGGAGGCGGCCGATTGCTGCCGGCGGCCTCCGCCCTCACCGCTCCGAGCCGTACCCGACCTAAGTGCAACCGATGGTTGCGTGAGGCGCCCTGCCCGGGTAGCGTCATGCGCAACCAAACGTTGCAGGAGGGTGTCATGGAGTACGGGACCATCGAGCGCGAGATCTACGTCGAGGCGTCGCCCGAGATCGTCTTCGAGGTGGTGAGCAGCCCCGAACACCTCAAGCAGTGGTGGCCCGACGACGCCCGGTACGACCCGACACCCGGCTCGACCGGGGAGATCGTCTTCGGCGACCGCGACGCCGGCGGGACGGTGGTGCCGTTCACCGTCGTCGACGCGCAACCGCCCCGGATGTTCGCGTTCCGCTGGACGCACCCGGCCGACCAGGTCGCGGCGGAGGGCAACTCGCTGCTGGTCACCTTCGCCCTCACCCCGTCCGGCAGCGGCACCCTGCTGAGGATGACCGAGACCGGCTTCCGCGAGATGGGCTGGGAGGCCGCGCTGCTGGAGCAGCAGTACCAGGACCACGTCAGCGGCTGGGACTTCTACCTGTCCCGGCTGGCGCCGTACATCGGGACCCTGGAGCTGCGGCCATGAGCACCACCCTGGCCCCGGAGGTCGACGACGACCTCTGGTCCGCGATCGGGGACCCGACCCGACGCCGGATGCTCGACCTGCTGCTCATCGAGGGCGACGGCACCGCGACCACGCTGAGCCAGCAGATGCCGGTCACCCGTCAGGCGGTGGCCAAGCACCTCACCGTCCTCGACCGGGTCGGCCTGGTCCGGGCGACGCCGGCCGGCCGGGAGAAGCGGTACCAGGTGGACGACGCCCAGCTCGCCCGCGCGGTGGCCCAACTGGCGTCGGTCGGATCCACCTGGGACGCCCGACTGCGGCGGATCAAGCGGATCGCCGAGGCGATCCAGCGCACCCGACAGGACTGACGACGAGATCGAGGAGAACCGAGATGGTGGACATCCTGCACAGGGTCGGGGTCGAGACCCCGACGACGGAGAAGGTCTACGACGCGCTGACGACCGTCGAGGGCCTGGCCGGCTGGTGGACCGACGACACGAAGGGCAGCGCGGACCTCGGTGGCGTCCTGGAGTTCCGGTTCCCGGCCGGTGGCTTCGACATGGAGGTCGTCGAGCTGAGGCCGTCCGAGCGGGTGGTGTGGCGGGTCGTCGGCGGCCCCGAGGAGTGGATCGGCACCACGATCGACTGGCAGCTGCGCCGTGACGGCGACTACACGATCGTGCTCTTCCGGCACCAGGGCTGGCGGGAGCCGGTCGAGTTCATGCACCACTGCAGCACCAAGTGGGGCACGTACCTGATGAGCCTCAAGTCGTTGGTGGAGACCGGGAAGGGCGCGCCGGCGCCACACGACGTGCGCGTCAGCGACTGGGACTGAACCGGAATCCGCGCGACCGGCTCCGGCCGACCCCGCCGACGGGGAACCGCCCCGCCGGTGGGGTCGGCCGACGCGGCGCGGCGTGCCGAGGGCGCGGGCGACCTAGCCGATGTCGAGGGTCAGGTGTCGCGGGCTGAGTGATCCCAGGAAGTCCCGCGCGTCGAAGAGCGCCCCGGCGGCGAAGACCCCCGCCGGGGCGTCCGGGCCGGTCAGGACCCGATGGGTCGCCTCCACCACCAGGGGCGCGGTGACGGCGTAGATGTCCTGGCCGCGGGCCACCGCGCGACGCGTCTCGCCGGCACGAGCGACGACCACCTCGACGACGAAGGTCTGTGCCGACCGGCCCTGCTCGTCGACCGCCACCGGCGGCGACGCATCCGCGGCGCGCAGGTCGGCGACCGCCGCCACCGACATGTACGTGCGGATGTCGGGCGTCTTCAGGTGCGTGGGGATGGTGGCGCTGTCGGCCATCGTGAACTCCGCGACGACCGCCTGGGTTCCGGTCGGCGCCGGAAAGGTCCACTGGGTGACCGGCGCCTCGCCGGTGCGGTACCGCATCCGGTGGTCGGCGTAGACGACCCGCCGGCCGTCGCGGCGCCGGGCCGAGACCTGGCCCGTCACCCGGGTTCCCCGGGTGGGATGCCAACTGCTGAGCGCGTACGCGATGCTGATCCGGTCGGCCGCCGGCCAGTCGTCCATCGCCGCGGTGGCCAGCAGGTCGCCCAGGCCACCGTAGAAGGCCATCGCCGGCACCACCACGACTCCGGCGTCCCGGGCGGGCCCGGCGTATCCGGCGAACGTGTCGGCGACGGCCTCGAGTTCGGCCGCGACGTCCAGGTAGGGGATCCGGGCGCGCAGCGCGGCGTCGAGCACCGGGGCGGACGTCGAGGCGAAGGGCCCCGCGCAATTGATCACCGCTGCCGCGCCGGCCAGGGCCCGGTCGAGCGAGGCCGGATCGTCCACCGACGCGGGCCGTACCTCCGAGCCGGGCTGCGTCGTGGCGAGGGCGTGCAGCCGGTCGGCGTCGCGGCCGGACAGGATCGGGACGAAGCCGCGCCGTCGAAGCTCCGCGACGACGAACCGGCCGGTGTGCCCGTACGCGCCGACGACGGCGACGACCGGGTTCGATACCTTCGTGTTCTGCGTGGTCACGACGTCCAGCTTCGTGATCGCGACGACGGCGTGCCAGTGGCCGCAACGACATGCCCCGTACAGTTTCGGACATGCACTCGGTAGCGCTGGCGGTCGCCGACGGAACGCCGCTGTTCGAACTCGCCGCCGCGTGCGAGGTCTTCGGCACCGACCGTGGCCTCGCCGATCCGTGGTACGCCCTCACCATCTGCGGCCCGGACGACGACGCCGAGGTGGGCGGCTGGTTGCGAGCCGGCGTCCGGCACGGACTCGACACCCTCGCCACCGCGGACACCGTCATCGTCCCGTCCATCCGCGACGTCGACGACCCGCCGCACACCGGACTGGTCGACGCCGTCCGGGCGGCCCACGAGGGCGGGGCGCGGGTCGTGTCGCTGTGCACCGGCGCATTCGTCCTGGCCGCGGCCGGCCTGCTCGACGGGCGACGCGCCACCACCCACTGGGCCCACACGGCCCTGCTGGCCGCGCGACACCCCCGGGTGCGGGTGGACCCGGACGTGCTCTACATCGACGACGGCCGCGTCCTGACCTCCGCCGGCAAGGCCGCCGGGATGGACCTCTGCCTGCACATCGTCCGGACCGACCACGGCGCGGCGGTGGCCAACACGCTGGCCCGTACCCTGGTCGTGCCGCCACACCGGCCGGGCGGGCAGGCCCAGTTCATCCCCGCCCCGCTGGCGCAGAGTCGGGAGCCCGTCCTCGCCGACCTGCTGGCGTGGGTGAGCGCCCGGCTCGACCAGCCCCTGACCGTGCAGGACCTGGCCCGGCAGGCGAACATGAGCTCCCGCAACCTGGCCCGGCACTTCCACGCCGTCACCGGCACCAGCCCGCTGCGGTGGCTGCTGACCCAGCGGGTGCACCGCGCCCAGGAGCTGCTCGAGACCACCGACGCCGGCATCGAGTCGATCGCCGTCCGCACCGGCATGGGCACCGCCACCACCCTGCGCCGGCACTTCCACCGCCTGCTCGGCGTACCGCCCGAGGCGTACCGTCGCACCTTCCGATCGACCGGACCTCCCGCCCGCTCGGGGTGACGCGGCCGCCGTCCGCCGGCCCGACCGCGCGTCGACCGGCTGCCGCGAATCTTGCCACCGCGCGGATGACGCGGCTGCCCACCCTCGCACCGTGGCCAGGATCCGGCCGGCCGTTGCGCTTCGCGCTCAACCGGGCCGGGTGGCTGCCCGCCTGACGTGCGCGGGATCAGCCGGCGCCGGCCCGCGTGCGATCATGCCGTCATGAGTGGCGACGTACCTCCCGAGGTCAGCGCCCTGGCCATCAACGTCACGGTCCCCGAAGAGCTCCGCTGGACCGACACGCGACGCGGCGAGGAGTTCCAGCTGACCACACTCAACGTCCGGCTGCTCCCGGACGGGCGCCTCGCGGCCAAGGCGTACGGCCGACCGACCGCCGGCGGCCGCGGCACGTACGTCTCCTTCCCCCTGCCCGACCGGCCCGAGCTGGCGGCCCTCGTCGACCAGGCCGCCCGGCGCGCGGGCGCGATGTGGGCCGCTCACCGCGGGCTCGGCTGACCGCCCGACGACCGGGTTCGGGCGGGCGGCGGACCCGGGGGGCGCGGCAGGCGCTCCGGGACCATCGTGGTGACCGGAGGTCCGCAGCCGGACACGCCGACTTCCACCGGGTGGACCACGGCGAAGTGCGCGTGCCGCCGGGACGGCAGCCGGGAGCATGGCGGCATGGGGCGTCGGAGAGGGGGAGCGCGGGACCTGCTGGAACGCCGGGAGAAGGTGCGGCAGGCGAACTTCCTGGAACTCTTCGTCGACCTGGTGCTCGTGTTCGCCCTCTCCGGGGTGGTGGGCCGCGTCGTGCGGGACATCACCGCCGAGTCGCCGGTCGTGCGGTGGCGTTCCCTGGTGTACCTGCTGGTGCTGTCCATGCCGCTGATCTGGTTGTGGATCACCACGGCACACATCACCAGCTGGTTCGACCCTCGCCGCCGCAAGATCCAATGGGTGGTGCTGGCCAGCGCGTTCGGTCTGCTGGTCATGGCCTCCGCGTTGCCGGGCGCGTTCGTCGACCGGGGGTGGGCGTACGTGGTCCCGTACGTGGCCCTGCACTGCCTGCGTCCGCTGGTCCTGCTGCCCAGTGTGGCCGGACACGCTCTGCGCGACCTGTACCTGCGGTCGCTGCCCTGGTGCGCGGGCGTGGGCATCCTCTGGTTCGTCGGCGCGACCACCGCCGGCGGCGCCCGCGCCGTCCTGTGGGCGCTCGCCGTGACGATCGACATCGTCGCCGCCCAGCTGCGGTGGCCGCTGCCGGGCAGACCCCGCCCGCCGGTCAGCGCCTGGGCCATGGACAGCGGACACCACCTGCCCGAGCGCTACCAGCAGCTGCTGATGATCGCCCTCGGCGAGACCGTCCTGGCCGCCGGGGTCACCTTCACCAACCAGACGATCACCCCGGCGACCTCGGCGGGGCTGGTGGTGGCGTACCTGTCCACGGTCCTGCTCTGGCGCATCTACTTCTACCGCTCCGGGCAGGTCCTCGCCGACGCCGTCGCCGCCGCGACGGACCGGCTGGCCGCCGGGCGTGCCACCGGCATCGCCCACGTCGTCATGGTCATCGGCATCGTCACCACCGCGGTCGGCTACGAGATCGTGCTCACCCACCCCGGCGATCCGCCCGAACAGGCGTGGCTGGCGGTGATCCTCGGCGGGCCGGCGCTGTTCCTCTACGGCCGTATCCGCCTGGAACGGGTCGTGTTCGACCGGCTGTCGTTGCGGCGGGTGGTCGCCATCGCCACCCTGGCCGTCGCGTCCGTGCCGCTGTACTTCGCCCCGCCGCTGGCCGCCGCGGTGGTGGCCGCGCTCGTGCTGACCGGCGTCGCGCTCGCCGACGCCCAGCACGCCGCCGGCCGACCGCCCGAGGCCCCCTCCCCGGCGCACTGACCGGCTCGGACGGCGCACGGGCGCGACCGGCGCGTGCCGGAGCCCGGGGAACGGGTCGGCCCCGTGAGCAGGTCGACATCGACGGTCTTCACCGTCGACGTGGTATACCAGCGGTAGGGATGACGTCACTGGCAGGCTGGTCGAAGACGACATGACGGAACCGTCGACGCTGTGGTGCGCCGTTCTGGGTCCGCTGCTGGTCCAGGTCGGCCCGGCACCCCTGAGCCTGCCGGGCAAGCGCCAACAGGCCCTCCTGGCAGCCCTCGCCCTGCAACCGAGGGTCCACCTGCCCGCGAGAGCGCTGTCCGCCCGGGTCTGGCCCGACGAGAGCGACCCCCCGGACGCGGCGCTGCACGTGCTGGTGCACCGGGTGCGTCGGCGGCTCGCGGCGGCGGATCCCGGGGCGGCACGACTGCTCCGCCACTCCGCCCGCGGCTACCTGCTCGACCTGCCTCCCGGCGGCAGCGACCTGGACACCTTCCGCGACCACGCCCGGCGGGCCCGCACGGCGGGGGTGGACCATCCGGCCCTGGCGGCCGAACACGCGCGCCGCGCGGTGGAGCTGGTCCGTGGCGAGCCGGGTCAGGAGCTGTGGCCGGACCCGCAGCGCTGGCCGGAGGTGCGGGCGGTGGGTGAGGAGATCACCGAGGTACGCCGGATCGGGCTGCAGGCGCGGCTGCGTACCGGTGACCATCTCGCCGTGCTGTCCGAGCTGACCGCCCTGGCCCAGCGTGAACCCCTCACCGAATGGATCCACGACCTGCTCCTCAGGGCCCTGTACCTGGCCGGGCGGCAGCACGAAGCGGTCACGGCGTACGCCCGCTTCCGGGCCGCGGTCGCCGCCGAGCTGGGTCTGAGCCCCGGACCCGGGATCAGCGCCACCTATCGGATGGTCCTCGGCCACCATCCGGCGCTGCTGCCGGCCGGCCCACCCACCGCCCACCCGGGCAGGGCGCCGGGTCCCGGGGTGGGCCCCCGGGCGACGGTCACCGACTCCCCGCTGCGCGACAGCATGCGGGCGCTGGACCGGGCCGGTGACTTCGCCGCCGCGCAGGGCGGCTACGACCAGGCCGTCGACTGCTATCGGAGCCTGCTCGGCCTGCAGGCCGAACCGGCCGAGCGGGCCCGGATCCTGCTGCGCCTGGGCGAGGCCCGATACCACGCCTCCGGCACCGGGCACGAGGAGCTGGCCGGGGCCGCCGCGATCTTCCACCGCGACGGTGACCTGTCACGGGCGGCGGAGGCCCTGTCCTGGCGAGCCCGCGCCCGGTGGCTCATCCCCGACGACGCCGACCCGGTCGGCCCGCAACTGGCCCGGATCCTCGACCTCGTCGATCCTCGCCGGCCCGGACCGGCCGGTACGGCCGCGCTGGTCAACGCCTGCGGCCTGCTCGCCGTGACCGGCCAGCCGCGGGCCGCCCGGCGGGCCGGACTGCTCGGCCTGGCCTGGGCACGCCGCCTGGCGCTCACGCCGCTGGACCTGCGGGCGCGCAGCAACCTGGCGATGATCGCCGTGGACGACGGTGACCTGGGCGCGGTGGACGAGCTCGCCGCCGTCCTGGCCGCCTACCGGTCGCGGGGGGTCTGGGTGCCGCCGGCGCTGCTGGTGACCCTCGCCGACGCCGAGGAGCGGGCGGGGCTGCTCAGCGCGGCCCGGGCGCACCGCTCGGCGGCGATGCGGGTGACCCGGTCGCGGGGCGCCACCGCCGACCTCGCCTGGCTGGAGGCCGAACAGATCCGGGAGTCCTTCCATCGCGGCCGGTGGCAGGAGGCGACGGACTCGGCCCGGGCGTTCCTGGCCGGCCCGCAGCAGGAGCACCGCATGGCCGGGGAGGTGCACCTCGTGGTGGGCCGCATCGCCGCCACCCGGGGCGACCTGTCCTCCGCCCTGCGGCACGCCGACGCCGCGGTGCGGCTGGCCCGCCGTGGTGGCGGCCGGTCCACCCTCGGCCCCGCGTTGACGCTGCGCCTGCACCTCGCCGTGCTCACGGGCCAGCCGGCGGCGCGCGTGCGGGCACTGCGCGACGAGGTGCTGGGCACGATCGAGGGACGGTCGCTGACCGCGAGCTTCGGCGCTCAACTGCCCCTGGCGCTCGCCGCCGCCGGGCTGCGCACCGCCGACCTCGCCGGACACCGACCGGCGGACTCCGCCTGGCGGGACGCCCTGGACGCCGTGCTGGCCGGGGAGCCGGACCGGGCCCGTGAGCGGTACGAGCGGCTCGGCAGCTCCGGCGACGCGCGGCAGGTCGCCGGGGCCTTCCCGGCCTGAGCCGTGCCGGCCCACCACGCGCGCCGGTCCGGGCGGTCGACGCGGCGACCACCCGGACCGGGTCTTTCAGTTCAGGCCGACGAAGTCGAACGGGATCGACGTGTTGCGCGTGACGCTCTGGCCGCAGGTGCCGGCCGAGTTCCACACCTGCGGCGAGTTGTAGCGCAGCATCTCGAAGTGCAGGTGGGTGCCGCCGATGCCGGGCGGGGACACCCCGCCGGTGTAGCCCATGTAGCCGATGCCGTCGCCACGGTTGAAGTACTCGCCGACCCGCATCCGGGAGACGTAGCCGTCCATGTGCGCGTAGAGGGTGCTCCAGCCGTTGACGTGGGAGATGATCACGTACTTGCCGTACCCACCCGGATCGGTGCCGATGAAGCTGACGCTGCCGCTGTAGGCGGCCGACACCACCGACCGGTAGTTGCCGGCGATGTCGTAGCCGTCGTGGTTGTCGTAGCCGGGGCACCGGTCGTTGACCTTGCTGGTGATGACACCGGTGGCGGGCCACTTGACCGCGCCGTAGGCGGCCTGGGCCGGCGCGATCACGGCCGTCGAGCCGACGCCCACCGTGGCCACCGCGAGAGCGACGGTGGTGAGCAGTCGAAGGAATGTACGTCGCATCGAGGATGTGCTCCTTCCAGCCGGACCAGGGATGGCCGATGCGCGCGCTACATCGACGGCGTCACCATAGAGCGGCCCCGCTTACGTCCGACTTACATCTGCGGGCGGCCCGACCGAGCGAGACAGTTGGCCGCTCGGGCACCGTCCGAAATCTCCCTTGATCGTGATCGGGGCCGCACCGCTAAGGTCGGCCGGACGGTAGAACATGGGGGGAACTGATGACGGCAGTGGATGCAGTGCCCATCGTCTTCGTCCACGGCACGCGCTTCAGCGCGGGACAGTGGAGCATGCAACTCGCCGCGCTCCGGGACGAATTCCCGGTAGTCGCCGTCGACCTGCCCGGCCACGGGAAGCGCTCGGCGCAGCCCTGGAGCCTGAGCAGCGCGACCGAGATCATCGCCTCCGCGGTGGAGTCGCTCGACCGCGGGCCGGCTCTGGTCGTCGGGCACTCGCTCGGCGGATACGCCGCGCTGGAGTTCGCACGGCGTCGCCCGGAGAGATTGCGCGGGCTGGTCCTCGCGGGAGCCAGCGCCTCCACCCGCAGCCCCTGGGCCGCGCCGTACCGATGGGTCGCCGGGCTGGTTGCTCGGATACCGGCGGATCGGCTGGCCCGGTGGAACGACCGGTTGCTGCAGCGGCTCTACCCGCCGGAGGTGGTGGAGGCGACCATCCGTTCCGGCTACGCCTTCCATACCCTGCCCGCAGCCTGGGACGAGGTACTGGGACGCTTCGACGCGGGTGCGATGCGCTTCGTGGAGGCTCCGGTACTGATCCTCAACGGCGAGAAGGACACCGTGTTCCGGGCCGGTGAGGCGGACTTCGCCCGCGCACATCCCCACGCCCGCGTCGAGGTGATCCCGCGAGCGAGACATCTCGCGAACTTCGACGCCCCGGACGCCTTCACTGATGCCGTCCGCCGCTTCGCTCGGCAGCTCACTGCCGTCAGCTGATCGCACCGGCACCGAGATCCTGGCCCGCTGGATCCCCGCGTGCTCGGCCACAAGGCGACGAACCACATTGGAGTGCCAGACGGCGACGACACCGTCGAGGTGAGGGTGGTAGCGACGCAGCTCGGCTTCGCAGCGCCGCGTCCTGGGGTCCTGCCGAGATCGGCGGTCGCCGCCTGGTCAGGTGTCGTCGTGGTCGCGGCCGAGGGTTCGGCGTGGGCGCGCGTCGCGACGCCGGTGAGGATCTCGGCGAGCAGCGGGTAGCTGCGCGCCGCGGTGGTCGACGGCCGGTGGATCACCCGGGGACGCCCTCGCCGGAGGGGCGCGGCCCGCGTCGGGCGTCGGGTTCAGCGGTGGCGGGCCAGTCGCTCGACCTCGGCCAGACCGGTGACGAGATCGCACTCGTCGTCGGTCAGCTTGATCAGCGCCTTGGCCGCCTGGGCCTGCGCGGTGGTGGGCAGCGTGCCGGCGAGCAGATCGGGCAGTACCAGCTCGTAGCCCACCCGGGCCCGGGGCGAGTACCGGTGACGGCCCCGCGCCACCGCCGTCGCCACCCGCAGCCCGTGCTCGTTGCCCGGCGGGACGTGCGGCCGGTCGACCTCGCGCGCCCCGAACCGCATGCGGTGGTGCAGCTCGCACGTCTGGCAGCTCACCGGCCCCCTGGTCAGGGGCGACGCGCAGGCCGGGCAGGTCAGCCGGTCGAGGGCGGCGTCGACCGTCCGCCAGTCGTACCCGGCCGGATCGTCCACGACGAGCCGGGCCACCTCGATCTCGTCGGCGCTGCCGGGGGTGACGTCGAGGTCGGCCAGCAGGCGGTGCCACGACTGGCGCAGCTCGACCTCGATGGTCGCGACGACCCCGGCGAGCAGCGGACTGCGCCATCCGGTCACGATGCTCATGGTGGCAGCCGCCCCTGCGCGTCGCGAGCCGTTTGCCGCCGTGGCCCGCCTCGGCGCGCGCTGCCCGGGGTCGGCCGACGCCGCGCGGCGCCGGCCGACCCGGCGATCGTCAGCTCACCGCCTGCCGCACCAGCGCGCCGATCCTCGCCTCGTCATCGGCGGTCAGCGCCGTCAGGGCGAACGAGGTCGCCCACATGGCGCCCTCGTCGAGGTTCGCCTCGTCGCTGAAGCCGAGGGTGGCGTACCGCGTCTTGAACTTCGCCGCGCTCTGGAAGAAGCAGACCACCTTGCCGTCGCGGGCGTACGCGGGCATCCCGTACCACAGCTTCGGCGACAGGACCGGCGCGTTGGCCTTGATCACGGCGTGCAGCCGCTCGGCGATCGCCCGGTCGGAGTCCGACATCTCGGCGATCTTCGCGAGCACGTCGACCTCCGGATCCGGCTTGGGGCCGCGCCGCGCGCGCGTCTTCAACTCCGTGGCGCGTTCCTTCATCGCGGCGCGCTCCTCGTCGGTGAAACCGTCGTACTTCTCGCTGCTGGCGGCGGTGTTCTTCGTCGTGTTCGACATGACGTCCTCTTCCTGTCGGTTCTGGCTACGGGGTGGTGCTGGTCAGTGGGTCAGGTCCGCCGTGGCGGTTCGGCCCCGGCTGCCGGGCTCGATCGATGTCACCACGAGCCCGCCTGCTGGCGGGTCGGCGCGTTGAGCCGGTTGACGGCGTTGGTGTTCGCGATGGCGAGCAGCAGCGCCGCCAGCTCAGTCTGGTCGAAGTGCGTGGCGGCCACGTCCCACAGCCGGTCCGGCACCGGGTCCGGCCGGTCGGCGAGCCGGGTCACCGCCTCGGTCAGGGCCAGCGCGGCGCGCTCCTCGGCGCTGAACCACGGCGTCTCCCGCCACGCGGCGACGGCGTGCACCTGCTCCGTGGACGCCCCGTGCCGGCGGGCCTGGTGCGCGCCCCCGGCCACGCACGGTCCGCAGCCGTTGATCTGGCTGGCCCGCAGGTGGCTCAGCGCCAGCAGCCTGCCGTCCACCCCGACGCCCGTGACGGCCCGGTTCACCGCCGTCAGGGCCTCCATCGCCTCGGGGATCAGCACCGCCGGGTGCGGCATGCGCTCGGTCGACATCGCTCCTCCTTCGTCACCGGTGTTGCTGACGGGAGTCATCCGACCATCGGCGGGCCGGCGCCCGCGCGGTCCGTGGGACACCGTGGGACAGCGGAACCGGGGCTGAGCAGCGCGAACGCCGCACCGTTCCGGTCGTCGACGGCGGGACGGGTACGGTGTGCCACGTGTCCAGCCCCCAGGAACAGCTGGTGGCCCAACTCTCGCGGATCAAGGAGCTGAGTGGGCTCAGCCTGCGCGCCCTCGCCCGACAGGCGGGACTGAGCAGTTCGTCGCTGTCGCGGTACCTGACCGGTCGGCTCGTGCCGCCCTGGGACGCCGTCGTGGCGCTGTGCCGGGCCGTCGGCCGTGACCCCCGGCCCCTGCGCGCGGTGTGGGCCGAGGCGTCCAGGGCCGGCGCGGCGCCCGCCCCGCGCCGCAACGACCTGCCCGCCGACCTGTTCGACTTCACCGGGCGGGAGGCGGAGGCCGCGCTGGTCGAAGAGCTGCTGCGGGCCGTCGGCGCGGTCGCGATCGACGGCATGGCGGGGGTGGGCAAGTCGAGCCTGGCCGTGCACGTGGCCCACCGGCTCGCGCCGACGTATCCCGACGGCGGGCTCTACCTCGACCTGCACGGCTTCACTCCGGGCCAGGAGCCGCTGACGCCGCAGGCCGCGCTGGGTCGCCTGCTCGGCGCGCTGGACGTCCCGCGTCCCCCCGAGGACGCGGCCGCACGCGCCGCGCTGTGGCGCTCGGAGCTGTCGCGCCGGCGGGTGCTCGTCGTGCTCGACAACGCGGTCGACGCCGAACAGGTGCGTCCGCTGCTGCCCGGCGCGGGGAAGTCCGGGGTCCTGATCACCAGCCGCCACCGGTTGGTGAGCCTGGACGGGGTGCCGCCGGTGGCCCTGGAACCCCTGGCCGACACGGACGCGGCGCGCCTGTTCGCCCGGGCGGCCGGACTCGCGCTCACCGGAGAGGACGCCGCCGGCCAGGTGCTGCGACTGTGCGGCGGGCTCCCGCTGGCGTTGCGGATGGCGGGGGCGCGGCTGCGCCACCGTCCCGGCTGGACGGTGGCGGTGCTGGCCGAGCGGCTGCGCGACACCGCCAACCGCTTCGACGCGGTGTTCGGCATGTCGCTGCGCCAACTCGATTCCGCCCAACGCCGCGTGTTCCGGCTGCTCGGCGTCCTGCCGGGCGCCGACGTCGACGCCGCGGCGGTGGGCGCGCTCACCGACCTGCCCCCCGGACGGGTCGACGCGGCGCTGGAGGAACTCGTCGACGCCCACCTGCTCCAGGAGCCCGCACCCGGGCGGTACCGGATGCACGACCTGATCCGCCGCTACGCCGCCGACCTCGCCGCCGACGAGGAGCCACAGGCCGACGCCGCCCTGCGCCGGGTGCTGAGCCACTACCTGGCGCAGGCCGTCGCCCACGACGAGACGCTGCCCTCGCCGCACCGCCGGCGACCCGCACCGGGCGACCCGGCGAAGGCCCTGGCCTGGTTCGACCTCGAGTACGTCAATCTGGTGCCCTGCGTCGACGCCGCCGTCCGGCTCGGCATGGACGAGGTGGTCGCCGAGCTGCCCCGGGCCATGCGGGTCTGGTTCTTCCGCCACCGGGGCACCGACGACCAGGTGCGCCTGCTCGACGCCGCCGCGGCGGCCGCCGCACGCCTGGGCCGCGACCAGCAGCACGCCTCGCTGCTGGCGGACCTCGGCTTCGCCCACGCCGCCGCCGGGCGGCTCACCGACGCGCTCGCCGCCTACGAACGGGCCGCGCGGTGCGCGTCGGACGACGACCTCGCCGCCGCCCTGGCGCTGCGCCTCGGCTTCGTACGCCGCGACCTCGGTGACCTGCCGGCGGCGCAGGCGCAGTTCCGGCGGGCCCGTGACCTGTTCGACGGACTCGGCAACCGCGCCGGGCAGTCACAGGCGCTGGCCTTCGACGGATGGGTGACCCTGCACCTCGGCCGGCCCGGCGAAGCCGTCGAACTCGCCCGGGCATCCGTCGCGCTGGCCGACGGGCCCGCCCGGATCACCGGGCTGGTCACCCTCGGTGTCGCGCTGACGCCCGACGACCCGGCGGAGTCGCTGCGCACGCTGCACGACGCGTTACGCCTGTCCGAGCAGCACGACCTGGCGCACCAGCAGGCGTGGTGCCACAGCCACCTCGGCGTCGCGCTGCGCGTCACGGGCTCGCCCGAGCAGGCGCTGGAGCACCACCGGCGCGCCTGCGAGCTGCTGGAACCGTTGGCCGAGGTGCAGCTGGAGATCGACGTCCTGTACGCCTACGCCGAGACGTGCCGCGCGGTGGGCCGCCACGAGGAGGCGCTGACGCTGCTCGACCGGATCATCGAGTTCGCGCGTCGGCTGGACCGGCCGTACGACGACGAGCGCGCCCGCGCGGCGCGGGAGACCGTGCTGGCCGCCCGCTGACCCGGCGGCGCGGTGACGCC
Organism: Micromonospora coxensis; assembly: GCF_900090295.1. Lineage (NCBI taxonomy): Bacteria > Bacillati > Actinomycetota > Actinomycetes > Micromonosporales > Micromonosporaceae > Micromonospora > Micromonospora coxensis. The sequence continues at coordinate 6,583,600 of NZ_LT607753.1, forward strand.
GGCGGGTCGGGCTTTTGCCGGCGGCGATCGTGGGTATACGCCGCGGGCAGTTGCCGATCGTCGTGCCGCAGCGGAGGAGGCCTGTGATGGCTGTTCGTGCGTCCGAGCTGGCTGCCATGGTCATGATCGGCGACGGCGTCCTCGGCACGGTGATGCCCGAGCGTCACGTCTCCCGCTGGATCCTCGGGCCACAACGGTGGCGTCCGATGCGCGTCTTCGCCGAACGTCCCGCCCTGACCCGGGCCCTCGGCGCCGTCGAGGCCGCCGTCGGGATGTGGTGGGCGGCCCGGCTCCCGGCGACCTCGCGCTGAGGACCCCGCCTCTCCCGCCACCGGCCCCGTGAGGGCGGAAGCCGGCGTCCGTACGGATAGGGTCGGGCGCTGTGCGGACCAAACAGGAACTGGGTGCGGCGATCCGGCGGGAGCGGCGTGCCGTGCTCGTCGTCAACGCCCACTCGCGGCAGGGCCGCCGCCACTACGACGCCGTGCGGTCGCGGCTGCTCGCGGCCGGGTTCGACCTGCTCGGTGCCTACCCGGTCGAGCGTCCCCGCGAGCTGGAGCGCCACCTCGCCGCCGCCGCCGACCTCGAACCGGACCTGCTGGTCGCCGGCGGCGGCGACGGCACGATCGGCACCGCCGCGCGGCTGCTCGCCCACCGCGACATCGCGCTGGGCCTGCTGCCGCTGGGCACCACCAACAACTTCGCCCGCACCGTCGGTGTCCCGCTCGACCTCGACGCGGCCGTCGCGGTCCTCACCGACGGCACGGTGGTCGACGTCGACCTCGGCCTGGTCGGGGACATGCGCTTCACCAACCACGTCGGCATCGGCCTGTCCGCCGACATCATGCTCCGTACGCCGCCCCGGCTGAAGAAGGTCGTCGGCCGGCTCGCCTATCCGCTCACCGCGCTGGCGCTGCTCGCCCGGCACCGGCCGCTGCGCGCCACCGTACGCGCGCAGGGACGCGAGCACGAGTTCCTCACCCACCAGCTCTACGTGGCCAACGGCGGCTACCACGCCGGGCGGCCGATCACCGCCGACGCGGACGCCGACGACCGGCTGCTGGTCGCGTACCCGGTGGGCGGGCCGACCCGTCGGGGGCTGCTGCGCGACACGGCGCGCAACGCGACGACCGGGCATCGGCGCACCCTCGGCGACGAGCCGTTCCTCGCCGTCGGTCAGCTCTGGCTCGACACCGACCGGCCGGCGCAGGTCGAGGTCGACGGTGAGCCGTACGGCCGGACGCCGATCCGGATCGGCCTGGATCCCAACGCCCTGCGCGTCATGGCGCCCGCCGGCACCCTCGACCGTTAGTGACGGGGCACGTCCTCGTCAGCCCGCGGCACTGTCCGAGCGAAGGGCGGCCAGCGCCTGCCCGTCCGGGGCGGCGTGGTCCGCCGTGGCGGCGGCCCGGTACCGGAACACGTGCCGGTACGTGCGAGGGCTGACGCCGCTGACCCGACCGAAGTGCTGACGCAGGTTCGCGCCCGAGCCGAAGCCGGTGCGGTGCGCGATCCGCTCCACCGAGTCCTCCGTGGTCTCCAGCAGCTCCTGCGCCAGCCGCACCCGCTGCTCCAGCAGCCACTGCAGGGGAGTGGTGCCCAGCGTCTCCCGGAACCGCCGGGCGAAGGTGCGCGGGCTGAGCTTCGCCTGGCGGGCCAGGTCGTCGACGGTCAACGGCTGGTCGAGGCGGCTGCGGGCCCACTCCAGCGCCGGGCCCAACGCGTCCGGCGGCACACCGCGCACCGGCGGCGGCGGGTACTGCGCGTGCTCCCCGGCCCGATGCGGCGGCACCACCATCCGCCGCGCCACCTCGGCGGCGACCGCCGCGCCGTGGTCGCGGCGCACCAGGTGCAGGCACAGGTCGATCGCGGCGGCCGTCCCGGCGGAGGTGAGGACGGCGCCGTCGTCGACGTACAGCACCCGGGGATCGAGGTCCACCAGCGGGTGGCGCGCCGCGAAGTCCTGCGCGTTCATCCAGTGGGTCGTCGCCCGGCGTCTGTCGAGCAGGCCGGCCGCCGCCAGCACGTACGCGCCGGTGCAGAGGCCCACGATGCGGCTGCCCCGCGCGTACGCCACCCGCAGCGCCTCGACCAGGTCGGCCGGCGGATCGAGCTGGGTGGCCCGGGCGAGGGCCGGCACCAGCACGGTGTCCGCCTCGACGAGAGCGTCCAGGCCGTACGGCGGGTCGAGCCGGCCGCCCCCGCTCATCCGCAGCGGTCCCGGTGCGGCCGCGCACAGGCGCAGCTCGTACCACGGGTCGACGATGTCCCGGCGGTCGGTGCCGAACACCTCCTGCGGCACCGCCAACTCGAAGATCGGCAGATGGTCGGTCACGGCCACCGCGACGACGTGCCCTGCCATGGCAGAAACGTAGCGCAACCCGGCGCGAATCGGCCTGTCCCGCCCCGGCCGCCGCGCGCGAGGGTGATCTCATGGTTGACACACCCGCGCCGGGAACGACCGGTCGACTGACCGCCGCGCAGGGCGCCGCCCTGTACGTCGGCGCCGTGCTGGGCACCGGAGTCATCGCCCTTCCCGCGCTGGCGGCCGAGGCCGCCGGACCCGCATCGCTGCTCGCGTGGCTGCTGCTGGTGCTCGTGTCCGCGCCGCTCGCGGCGACCTTCGCGGCGCTCGGCGCCCGCCACCCGGACGCGGGTGGCGTCTCCACGTACGCCCGGATGGCCTTCGGCGCGCGCGCCGCAGCCGTCGTCGGCTGGTGCTTCTACTTCGCGGTGCCGCCCGGCGCCGCCGCCGCGGCGCTCTTCGGCGGCGCGTACGTCGAGGCCGCCGTGGGCGGCGGCACCACCACCGTGGCGGTCACCGCCGTGCTGCTCATGGTCGCCGTCACCACCACCAACGCCGTCGGCGTCCAGCTCGCCGGCCGGGTGCAGCTCGCGCTGGCCGGTGTCCTGGTCACCTTCCTGCTCGTCGCCGTGCTGCTGTCCCTGCCGCACGCCTCGACCGGCAACCTGCGGCCGTTCGCGCCGCACGGCTGGACGGCGATCGGACCGGCCGCCGCGCTGCTGGTCTGGAGCTTCGTCGGCTGGGAGGCGATCACCCACCTGACCGCCGAGTTCCGCCGCCCGGCCCGCGACCTGCCCAGGGCCACCGCCGCCGCGGTCGTCGTGGTCGGCGGGCTGTACCTCGCGGTGGCCGCCGCCATCGTCGCCGTCCTCGGACCGGCCGCCGCCGAGGCCGACGCCCCGCTGGGGGAGCTGTTCGCCGTCGCGCTCGGCGGTGACGCCCGATGGCCGGCCGCCGCAGCCGCGCTGCTGCTCACCTTCGGGGCGATGAACGCCTACTACGCCGGTGCGGCCAAGCTCGGCGCGGCCCTCGGCCGGGACGGGGCGCTGCCGGCCTGGCTGGCCCGCGGCGACGTGGCGGGTGACGTGCCCCGGCGCAGCCTCACCGTCAACGCCGGACTGTCCTTCCTGGCTCTGCTCGCGGTGCTGCTCGCCGCCGTCGGCCCTCGCCCGCTGGTGCTGCTGACCACCGGCTCCTTCGTCACGGTGTACGCCGTGGGCGTCGCGGCGGCGCTGCGACTGCTGCCGCGCCGCAGCCGGACCTGGTACGCCGCCGTGGCGACCGTCGGCGCGGTGCTCTTCCTGCTGGTGATGACCGGTGTCTACCTCGTGTGGCCGCTGGTCGTCACCGGCGCGGCCCTGCTCTACCTGCGACTGTCGGGGCACCGGACCTCCGGTGCCGCGGCGCCGGTGTCCACTCCCGGCGGGGCGGCCGAGGGCGGGGTCGGCACGCGGACCGCGCCGGTCGGCTCGACCGACGGGACCTGAGGGATCGGGGGCTGCCGGCAGCCGTCTCCGGCGGCATGCTCGGGCGCACCGAAGGACGGGCAGAACCGTCAGCGCCGCGCCTACACGAAGCCGCGGATACTGGCGCTCGTCGATCTGCAACAAATCTGCACGTCACAAACCCTTGCCTCGCCGGTAAGCGCTTTCCTAGCCTGTGTTACATCGATGTTAATCCTTGTCCGGGCAAGAGCCAGATTCGAAGTCACGTGCGGCGTGGGGTTGTAGGGCCCAGCCCTCCCGACGTGCTCACTCCAGAGGAGTCCACAGTGAGATCGAAGGCGAGACTCAAGCTCGTTGCGGGCGGGACCGCGGTCGCCGCGGTGACGGCGGTCAGCGCGATCCTGGCGGTGCCGCAGGCGTCCGCGGCGACCGGCGGCGTCACCGGCTTCGCGACGCAGAACGGTGGGACGACCGGTGGCGCCGGCGGGCAGACGGTGCGCGCCACCACGGGGACCCAGATCCACGCGGCCCTGTGCAATCGGGCCAGCAGCAGCACCCCGATCATCATCCAGGTCGAGGGGACCATCAACCACGGCAACACCAGCAAGGTGTCGGGCGGAAGCTGCAGCACCGCGGACGGCGTGATCGAGCTGAAGCAGATCAGCAACGTCTCGATCATCGGCGTCGGCAGCGGGGCGGTCTTCGACCAGCTGGGCATCCACATCCGCGACTCGCGCAACATCGTCATCCAGAACGTGACCGTCCGCAACGTCAAGAAGTCCGGCTCGCCCACGTCCAACGGCGGTGACGCCATCGGCATGGAGAGCAACGTCCGTAACGTCTGGGTCGACCACGTCACCCTGGAGGCCTCGGGCGGGGAGTCCGAAGGCTTCGACGGCCTCTTCGACATGAAGGACAACACCCAGTACGTGACGCTGTCCTACAGCATCCTGCGCAACTCCGGCCGGGGCGGACTCATCGGCTCCAGCGAGAGCGACCGCTCCAACGGCTACGTCACCTTCCACCACAACCTGTACCAGAACATCGACTCCCGCACGCCCCTGCTGCGCGGCGGCATCGCGCACATCTACAACAACCACTACGTCAACCTGCACGAGTCCGGCATCAACTCCCGCGCCGGCGCCAAGGCCAAGGTCGACAACAACTACTTCAAGGACTCCAAGGACGTCCTGGGCACCTTCTACACCAGCGAAGCCGGCTACTGGCAGGTCAGCGGCAACACCTTCGACAACGTGACCTGGTCCAGCCGCAGCGGCGACAACAACCCCGCCGGCCCCAACCCGCAGTCGAACACCACCGTCAGCATCCCCTACACCTACCGCCTCGACGCGGCCAACTGCGTACCGAACGTCGTCAGCCAGACCGCCGGCGCCAACAAGGGCCTGCGGGTCTCCGACGGCAACTGCACGCCGCAGACCCCGCCGCCCACCACCCCGCCGCCCACCACCCCGCCGACCACGCCACCGCCCACCACCCCGCCGCCCACCACCCCGCCGCCCGGCACGCCTGGCGGCACCAACCTCAGCCTCGGCGCGGGCGCCGACGGCTCCAGCAAGGCCGACGGGACCAGCTACGGCAACGTGCGTGACGGCGACATGAGCACCTACTGGTCGCCCTCCGGTTCGACCGGCCGTATCTCGATCAAGTGGGGTTCGTCCACCCAGGTGGGCGCGATCAACATCCGGGAGGCGGCCGGCGCCGTCGGGGCGATCGGGTCTTGGAGGGTCGTCAACAACGACAACGGCGTCGTCCTGGCCACCGGCAACGGAGCCGGCGTCATCACCTTCACGCCGACCTCACTGAAGAAGATCAACTTCGAGATCACCAGCGCCAACGGCACCCCGCGGGTCGCGGAGTTCGAAACCTACAGCTCGACGACCACCCCACCGACCACTCCGCCGACGACGACCCCGCCGCCCACCACGCCCCCGACGACCCCGCCGCCGTCGAGCAACGCGCTGTACGTGGCACCGAACGGCACCGACAGCGCCGCCGGCACGGAATCCAACCCGACGACGCTCACCTCCGCGATCACCCGGATCGCCGCCGGGGGGACGATCTACCTGCGCGGCGGCACCTACCGCTACTCCCAGACCATCACCATCGGCCAGGGCAACAACGGCACCTCGAGCGCACGCAAGAACATCTTCGCCTACCCGGGCGAGACCCCGATCCTGAACTTCTCCGCACAGAGTGAGGATCCGGCGAACCGCGGGCTCGCCATCGGCGGATCGTTCTGGCACATCCGCGGCATCGTCGTCGAGCGCGCCGGGGACAACGGAATCCTCCTCGCCGGCAACAACAACATCATCGAGCGTACGGTGACCCGGCACAACCGCGACTCGGGTCTCCAACTGTCGCGACTGATCGCCAACGCTCCCCGTGACCAGTGGCCATCGAACAACCTCGTGGTCAGCTCCGTCTCCCACGACAACGTCGACTCCGACGGCGAAGACGCGGACGGCTTCGCCCCGAAGCTCACGGTCGGCCCTGGCAACGTCTTCCGGTACACCGTGGCCCACAACAACATCGACGACGGGTATGACCTCTACACCAAGAGCGACACCGGCGCCATCGGCGCGGTCACCATCGAATCCTCTCTGGCCTACGGCAACGGCACTCTCAGCAACGGTGGCCAGGCCGGGGCCGGTGACCGCAACGGCTTCAAGCTCGGCGGTGAGGACATCGGGGTGAACCACATCGTCCGGGGCAACATCGCCTACGACAACGGCAAGCACGGATTCACCTACAACCGCAATACCGGCACGATGACGGTGTCGAACAACGCCGGAATCGGCAACGCCGAGCGGAACTTCAACTTCGACGGCGGCTCTTCGGTGTTCCGGAACAACACCTCCTGCGACAGCGGGGCGAACGACCGGATCGTCGGCAACTCCGACAGCTCGAACCAGTTCTGGTCCGGCTCCGACGGATCCCGGTGCTCGGCGTACTCCGGCGCCCTGGGCTGGTCCTTCGCCTCGGACGGCCGCCTAGTCGTGACCTTCGGGGGCAGGCCGGTGACGCCGTGACCATTCCACTCACCGCCCCGTGAACCCCGGCGGGCAGGACAGCCGACGGCGCTGTCCTGCCCGCCGGAGCGTGTCAGCTCATCTTCACCCCCGGGTGGTTCAGGGTTCGAGGCCCTGGCGGCCTTCGCGTCGACGCGTCACAGCCCACCACCGTTGTCCGGCCGACCCGCAACTCGCGGGCGTTCTGGCCGACGACCCATCCGCGGTGCACGGCGTCGCTGTCGCTGTCGATCTCCAGCCGCGGCACCACGTCGGGGTTGTGGGCGAGGATCTCGGCTTCCACCCGTGAGACGGAACCTGCCCGGGGTGGACGAGGCAGGACCGGCTCCCGGCTCGCCGTCGGGTTGCTCGCGGCCGAGGCCGAGCGCCGGGACGGGGCCGCGTCCGTTCAGGCTCCCTGATCGCAGGGTCAGAGGCTCACGTGTCCGTTCCCGTCACGACGGCGCGTCCGCTGCGGACCCACCCGCCGGTGCCGCCGGCGACCGACCGGGCGTCGATGCCGGCACGGGCCAGGAACTGCGCTGCGGCCAGGCTGCGGTTGCCGCTGGCGCAGATGACGTAGACCGGGCGGTTGCGGGGGAGAGCCGCGACCGTCGCCGGTAGTTGCCCCAGCGGCACCGGGCGGGCACCCGGCACGTGACCCTCGACGTATTCGAACGGTTCCCGCACGTCCACCACGACAGCGCCGTCGGCGTGCGCGGCGGCGAACTCCGCCAGGTTGACCTCTCGCATCTCTTCCTCCGCTCTGTATACCCTGGGGGGTATATCTCGACCATAGCGCGGTAGGTCGGCCCGCCATTGCTCCACGGGTTGCGGCGGTGAGCGACGCAACCTCCGGGAATGTATACCCCCCAGGGTATGCTGCCTGAGTTGGAAGCCAGTGCCGAAAGCGGAGGTTGGACATGGGTAGCGTGGCGCTCAGCAGCGGAAACTTCGAGCAGACCGTGACCGGCGACGGAATCGTGCTGGTCGACTTCTGGGCGAGTTGGTGCGGCCCCTGCCGCAGCTTCGCGCCCGTGTTCGAACGGGCCAGCGAGAAGCACCCGGACATCGTCTTCGGCAAGGTGAACACCGAGACGGAGCAGAGCCTCGCTGCGGCGGCCCAGATCCGGTCCATTCCGACGCTGATGGCCTTCCGGGACGGCGTGCTGGTCTTCTCCCAGCCGGGCGCGCTGCCGGCGCACGCTCTGGAGCAGGTGATCCAGGCGGTCCGTGACCTGGACATGGACGAGGTGCGGACCAAGATCTCCGGAGCGTCGTCCAGTCGGTGACGCCTCGGCCGACGGCAGGGGTGCGGGTCGTCACCCGCCCCTGTCGGAGGCTGTCGCGACCTCGCCGCATGTCGTCACCGCCACCAGCGCCGTGGGCGTCATCGCCGCACTCGGGTCAGCCGGGTGCGCTGGCGCACCGGGCTGATCTTCGGCGTGGCCGGCGCCTGCGCGGGCGCCCGGCGGATGCGAGTGCCCCGCGCCCGTCCACTAACCGGCCTAGTACTATCCGTCATAGTACTAGGTTTCCTAGTGCTGGACTGGAGGAGACATGCAGCGCCCCGGAACGCCATCGCGCACCGCCCGGCAGACGCCCCCGATCCGCCGGACGGCCGGCTGGCTGGCACCGGTCGTGGTCATCGCCATCGTCGCGGTCCTAGCGATCCTCGCCCGACCCGCCGACGAACCGGCGGACCCGGTCGGCGGCACCGCCGCCGCAGGATCCGGCGGTGGGCAGCAGGCGAACCCCTTCGCCGGCCTGGCCCGGCGCACCCCCAACGATCCTGTCGCGCTCGGGAAACCGGACGCGCCCGTTGTGATCGTCGAGTACGCCGACTTCCAGTGCCCGTTCTGCGGCCGCTACGCCCGCGAAACCGAACCCAGGCTGATCCGCGAGTACGTCGACCAGGGCCTGGTCCGCATCGAGTGGCGCGACCTGCCGTACCTGGGCGCACAGTCCCACGACACCGCCGCCGCCGCGCGGGCCGCCGCCGAACAGGGAAAGTTCTGGCAGTTCCACGACGCCGTGTACGCCAAGGAGCGCCGGGTCAACGGCGGGTCCCTCAACGACGCCGCGCTACGCGACATCGCCGCGCGACTCGGTCTGGACCTGGCCCGCTTCGACGCCGCCCGGGCGTCCGCCGGCACCCGCGACGCGATCGACCGGGACATCCAGGAGGCCACCTCGATGGGCATCACCGGCACCCCGGCGTTCATCGTCGGCGACACTCCCGTCATCGGCGCCCAGCCGTACGAGGCGTTCAAGCAGGCCATCGACAAGCAGTTGGACACCCAGTGAGCGACATCGGCTACCTCGCCGCCCTGCTCGGGGGAGTGCTCGCCCTGCTCAGCCCGTGCAGCGCGATGCTGCTGCCCGCCTTCTTCGCGTACGCCTTCCAGAACCCGCGGCAACTGCTCGCCCGCACCGGCGTCTTCTACCTCGGCCTGGCGGCGGTCCTCGTACCGCTCGGAGTCGGATCCACCGCCGTGGCCGGCGCGTTCTTCCAGCACCGCGACACCCTGATCCTGCTCGCCGGATGGGCGATCATCATCCTCGGCATCGTGCAACTGGCCGGCAAGGGCTTCGCCTTCGCCCCGGCGCAGCGGTTGATGGGACGGATCACCGGCGACTCCGCGCTGTCGGTTCTCGCCCTCGGCGCGGTGTACGGACTGGCCGGCTTCTGCTCCGGTCCGATCCTCGGTGGCATCCTGACCGTCGCCGCCACCTCCGCGCAGCCCGCGGCCGGTGGTGCCCTGCTGGCCGTGTACGCCCTCGGCATGACCGTCCCGCTGCTGCTGCTCGCCCTGGTCTGGGACCGGTGGCGCATCGGCGAGCGCCGGTGGCTGCGCGGCCGGCAGTTCTCCGTGGGCCGGCTGCGTCTGCACACCACCTCGACCATCTCAGGCCTGCTCTTCGTCGCCCTCGGCGTGCTCTTCCTGGTCTTCGACGGCACGGCGGGGCTGGCCGGCGGATTCGGCCTGACCGACCTCGAGGGCGCCGCCCAGGAGTGGGTGACGACAACCGTCGGCGGGATGTCGGACCTGGCGCTCCTGCTCGCCGTCGCACTCGGCGCGCTGGGAGTCCTGGTGTACCGGTGGCGTCGCGCCCGACCCTCCGCCGCGAGCGTTTCCGCCCCTGCCGTGAGCGTCGCATCGGATATCGTCGCCTGGCCCGCGCGCAGGTGGGTGGCGGCGGTGCTCGCAGCGGTGGCCACCGTCGTCGTGATCGCCGTGCCGACCGATTTGATCGATACTCCGTTCTTCAGCCGCGACATGGCCGTGACCTGGTGGGCATGGCCGGTGCTGCTGGTCACCGCTGTGCTCTCCGGACTGCTCGTGGCGACCTACGTCGCACCGGTCGCCGGCACCGGCGATAGGCCGAGCGGCGGCAGCGGGTCCCGCACCGGCGTGACCGGGGCGACCCTGTCGCTGTTCGCCGTCGGCTGCCCGGTCTGCAACAAGATCGTCCTGCTCGCGCTCGGTTACAGCGGCGCGATGAACTGGTTCGCCCCCGCGCAGCCGGCACTTGCCGCGGCCTCCGTCGTCCTGCTCGGCTGGGCGTTGCGGCGCCGGCTGCGTGGCGAACGCGCCTGCCCGGTCCCCGCCCGGCCGGAGCCGGCCACGGCCGGCGGTAGGGTCGCCCCGTGAACAGGCCAGGACGACAGGACTCCGGCGGCGACCGACCGCTGGGCCCGCTGGAGACCGCCGTGATGAACGTCCTGTGGGCGGCGCCCGGCCCGCTCACCGTCCGGCAGATGGTCGACGCGCTGGCAGAGCGCGACCTCGCCTACACCACGGTGATGACCGTCCTGGACAACCTGCACCGCAAGGGCTGGGCGGACCGCGACCTCGCCGGCCGCGCCTACCGCTACCGCCCCAGGGCCACCCGCGAGGAGCACGTCGGGCAGGTCATGGCCGAGGCGCTCTCCACCGCCGCCGACCAGCACGCCGCGCTGGCCCGGTTCGTCGACGCGATGACTCCGGCCGAGGCGGCCGCCCTGCGTGAACTGCTCGACCAGCGCCGGGAGGCAGCCCCGTGACCAGTCTGATGCTGCTGGGCTGGGCGGCCGTGGTCGTGGCCCTCGCCCGCCCCGCCCTCACCGCACCGCGACTGGCCTCCCTCCCGCGACTGACCATCGGACTCTGGCTCGGTGCGGAACTCTCCGTCACCGTCGCCGTCCTCACCGCCGGGCTGCTCGTCGCCGTACCACCGGCTGCGCTCGCCGCCGGTCTGGCCGGCATCATCGCCGCCTGTGCGCAGGCACTGGCGAGCCTCGGCGCCCCGAACGGCACGCTCGCCGTGATCGCGTTGCTCGCCACCACGGTCCTCGCCGCCCGCCTCGCGACCAGCCTGGCCATGACGTTCGCCGGGGCGCGCCGCTGGCGTCGCCGCCACCTCGCCGCGCTGATGCCCCTGGCCGACACCGATGCGGGCGACGGGTGGACCCTGATCGAGCACGCCACACCCGTGGTCTACTGCCTGCCCGGCCGCCCCGGCCAGGTCGTCGTCACCAGCGCCGCCCGCGACGCCCTCACCGCCGACGAGTTCGCGGCCGTACTCCGGCACGAACGCGCTCATCTCCGCGGCCGGCACCACGTCCTCGTCGCCCTCGCCGTCGCGTTCCACCGCGCGTTGCCCGGGCTGGCGATGGCCGGCACCGCGGAGGCGGAGATCCGTCGGCTGGTGGAGCACCTGGCCGACGACCGTGCCAGCGAACGCCACGGCCGGCACGCCGTCGCCACCGCCATCGTGCAGCTCGCCGACCGTAGCCCTCAGCACGCCCTCGGCGCGGGCACGGGCGCCGTCGACCGGGTACGTCGGATGCTCGCCCCGCCGGTCCGTCCCCGGGCCCTGCACCGTCTCGTCGCCGCAGGCGCCCTCGGACTGCTGCTGGCCGGACCGCCGACGGTGGCGGTGGCGTCCGCCGGCCTGACCGTGCACGACGCGACCTGTTCGCACTCGCCGTCCCCGGCGGATGAGCCCGGCGCCACCGGTGTGGCCGCGGGTGCCGAACCCGGTGCCGAGACATCTAGCCAGGAGTAGGCCAACACAAGCCGAAGGGCCGGTTCCCGCCAAGATCCGTACCGGCATGATCGGCGACCGTGACGATCAACACCGCCGGTAACGAATGTCCCCGCTGCGGGCAGGCGACCGTGTCGATCCGCGAGGCGGTGCCCTGGTGTGCCGCCTGTGAGTGGAACCTCGACACCTTCGACCGGGCCGGGCGGACGCCGGAGTTCGGCTGGGCCTGGATCGACCGCGGCACCTACCGACTGGCGGCGCGACTGACCCGCCAGCAGTACGCGGCGCTGGTCGACCGACCGCTGGAGTCGTCCGGCCTCGGCCTGGCCGGCGTGGTGACCGCGGTGGCGTCGATCCTGCTCACCGTCGGGGTGGCCGCGCTGGCGGCGACCGGGGTGTGGCTGCTGTTCGCCTTCGCGTTCCCGAACATCGCCGTCGTGGCCGGCGTCGCCATGATCGGCCTGGCGGTGGCGTTGCGGCCACGGTTCGGCCGTCTCGCCCCCGACGTGGACGTCCTCTCCCGTGAGCAGGCGCCGGGGCTGCACGCGTTGGTGGACGAGGTCGCCGCCGCCGTCGGTGCTCCGCTGCCGCACGTCGTCGCGGTCGACGACTCGTTCAACGCCTACACCACCTCGGTCGGGCTGCGCCGGCGGCGGGTCCTGGTGCTGGGGCTGCCGCTGTGGGGCGCGTTGGACGGCCAGGCGCGGGTCGCGCTGCTCGGGCACGAGTTGGGCCACTTCGTCAACGGTGACGTGCGGCGGCTGCTGGTCACCCAGCCGGCGCTGACCATGCTCGGCAACGCCGCCGACCTGTTCCGCCCGGGGCACGCCTCGGCCGGCGGCGGCATCATCGAGATGATCGGCGACGCGCTGGGCAGGATGCTGTCCTGGACGATGTCCCGCCTGCTGTTCGGCGCCCACCTGCTGCTGGTGGTGACCGCGCTGCGCGACAGCCAACGGGCCGAGTACCTGGCCGACGAGATGGCGGCTCGGGCGGCCGGCACGGACGGCGCCACCCGCATGCTGGACACCCTGTTGCACGGCGACGCGGTGTTGCAGGTCGTCCGGCAGTCGTGCCGGGACGGTGCGGGACCGGCGACCTGGCGGGCGGGTGTCGGCCGGTCGCTGACCGCCGCCGCCGACCGGCTCCCGTTGCTGCGCCAGCTCTCCATCCGCGAGCGGACCTCGTTGTTCGCCTCGCACCCACCGCAGGGTCTGCGGCACCGGATGCTCACCACCCGGGTCCGCCAGGACCCCCGGGCGAGGCTGACCGAGACGAGGGCGGAGCAGATCGACGCCGAACTGGCGCGGCACTACGAGCAGGTCGGCCGTCAGCTCGCCTGGGCGGGCGACTGATCCCTCGATCGTCTCCGCGCTCGGCACTGCGGAAGGCGGGGGAGCATGCTGTCCTCGGACAGCATCTCGATGTCCTCGGTCAAGGCCGCGACGCCGTCCTCGTCCGGTGCCCGCCGGTCGTGACGACCTGTGAGATTCGACCCGGGGACGCGGCTCGCCGGGAGCCGTGTCGGGAAACCGCCACGGACGTGCGTCGATGCGGCGATCGGCCGTAGTTTGCGGGGCCATGAGACGCACACTCGCCCTTGCCGTCGCGACCGCGGCGCTGGCGTCCGTCATCGTCCTTCCCGCCACCGCCGCCCACGCCGCGCCGGACGGCCTCGCCTGCGCCGCGGGGGGCAGCTACAGCCGCGTCGTTGACGGCACGCCGACCACGTTCTGGCTGGTCGGCTCCGTCAGCACCTATCGGTACTGGCACGTCGTCGACGCCACCTCCGACACCTATCGGCGCAGCTACGTCGTACGGTGCAGCGGCGACACCATCGTCACCGCCACGGATCTGGCCGTGACCGCCACCGGCGGTGATCGCTGCGGCAGCACCTCGACCACCCAGTACCAGTACGTCGGCGCGCGGACCGGCCTCGAGCCGAATCCGGGCTGGCCGGGGTTCAACCTGGAGTACGAGTACCACTACTGGCACGTGAAGCGCTGGGTGTGGTCGGGAATCCGCGGGTACTGGACCTACGACCACTCCGAACTCGCCCGCTGCCTCGTCTGAGAAGCGTCGGACATGCCACCCGGCGATGGTGGCGGCGGGGCCCGGCTGCTCGGCCCGGCCGGCGGGCCGAGCAGCGCGGGCGGGTCGCCGGCCCGGCCGGACCCCTACCGGTTCAGCTCTTCGACGGCTTGCGGACGGCGTCGCGGACCCGGTCGATGACGGCCAGGGCGGGACCGGCCGCCAGGTTGCCCTTGGCCGTCTGGGCGCGGGGGTGTGGCCGCGTCGGCGCGGTCGCCTCGGCGGCGCGGACGGCGGTGGCGAGGCTGCGCAGCCGGTCGGCCGGCACGTGTTGGCGTAGTCGGGGGAACTCGTAGCGCTCCTCGTAGCGGGCGTGGGTGAGCACGGCGTCGCGCAGCAGGATGATGCCGACATCGAAGCCGTCGGCGTCCACGCCGCCGGCGATCAGCGTCTTCAGTGTCTCCTTGGCCTGCCGCTCCTCGTCGAGGCGCTCGTCGACCATCGCGTCGCCCCCGCCGCCGGGCAGCGTCCGGGCGAGGGGGTGCACGACCTCCTCCTCGGCGGTCTCGTGCGCGGCGAGCAGCTTGACCAGGTCGTCGAAGGCGTCCCGCCGGGTGCTGCCGATGACCAGCAGGAAGAGCTGCTCGATGCGGGCGTGCTGGGCCAGCAGCAGGTCGACCACGTCCTCCTGTGGTCCGGGCGTGGCCGGGGCGTCGGTGTCAGGCATGGCTGCCTCCCCGGGCGCGCAGACCCTGCACCGGGTGCGGCCCCTCGGTCTCGATGCGGTACTCGTCGCCGAAGCGTTCCCGGTGCATGTCGACGACCTGCTCGCTGGGGGGCTTCTGACCGTCGTGCAGTTGCTGTTGCATCCACTCGAAACGCTCGTGGGCCTCGGTGACGTAGCCCTCGCCGAGCTTCGTCGCGTCGATCTGGGTGGCCAGCAGGTGCCGCAGGTACTCCTTGTTCGGCTCGAAGGTCAGCGGCTCGGGCAGGCCGGCGCTGCCGACGATCTCCTCCGGCTCCCGGCCGTCGTGGCGGCGCAGGAGGTCGGCGGCCTGTTGGAGGTGGGCCAGCTCCATCTGCAGGTGCAGCTCCCAGACCGCCTTCACCTTCGGGTCGGTCTCCTGCTGCAGGAAGGAGTAGTAGAGCCAGCACTCGTTGTACTCGTGGGTCAGCAGCCGCTCCCACCAGTTCTCGCCCGGGTCCAGCAGCGACTCGTAGTGGGTGACGTGCTCCTGCTCGATGAGGCTGATCTCCTGGTAGAGCTGGCGTGCGATCGGCTCCATGTACTGCGGGCCGACGTTCATGTAGTAGAACATCACCTGCTGCTCGGCCGAGAGGATGGTCAGCGCGTTCAGCTTGGAGCGCGGGTCCACCGAGTTGCGGTCGTACGGGGTGCGGACCTCGTCGAACGGGTGCCGGTGCTCCTGCGCGGTGGGCCGGCCCGGCATCACCTCGGTCAGCCCGTCGACGATCTTCTCGGCCTTGCGTCGCTCCACCATCTCGTACAGGTTGGCGTAGCGGTAGAGGTGGTCGAAGTCCTCCAGCACGCCGAACTCGTACGCCTGCCTGAGGTAGTCGTCGGGTTCGTGCCGGGCCACCCAGGCGGTGAGGTCGACGGCCACCTGCTCGTAGCCGAGCGTCGTCTCCAGCACGCTCGCCACGCCGGGCAGCAGCCAGTTCACCACACGCTGCTGCTGGCTCTCCACGTACCGCACGTACGCCAACTGGCGGCGGACGTCCTGGTCCGGGCAGTTGCGGGCAAATTGGTGCTGGAAGTTGATCGCCTCGACCTCGATGCCGTTCATCGTGATGATCCGGCAGCGGGTGTAGGGGTCGACCGCCTCCGGATCGATCGGCTCGACGTCGAGTTCGCGCCAGTTGCGGATCTGGCTCTCCAGGGCGATGCCCTTGTGGTCCAGTGGATTGAACATCATGTCTCCGTTCGCGTCGGGGTGCGCTTCGTGGTTCCTACCCGGACCATCGGCGAGGAATCACCCAAACCTGATCCTCTTGCGCGAACTGTGCAGGTCACCGCAAAGTCGTGCGGTGCTCGGTGAACTTGACGCCGGCGAAGGGGACCCGGGCCGCCGGGCGGCCCCGGCCGCCGGCCGGGCGGGGCAGCGGTGCGCGGGTGACCACCGGCGCGATCGGCGCCGCCGAGGGCGCGGTGACGCCGAGTTCGAGGTGCGATCTGACGCCGGTCACGCCCAGGACGTACAGCACGAAGGACGAGGCCCGGCCCACGGCCAGCCGCCCGCCGACCGCGGTGACCAGCTCGTGTGCGTGTAGCAGCGCACTGATCCCGTGCGCGCCGAAGTACGTGACGGCGGACAGGTCGAGGGTGACGGTCGGTGCCGTCGCGCGGCAGAGTGACTCCACCAGTTCCACGAGCAGATGCGCGTTGCTCATGTCGATCTCGCCGCTGACGGTGACCACCGTGGCCGATCCGTCGCAGCTGTACGACAGCGACATGATGGGCTCAGGGAGCGGTCCCGGCGGGGTGCGGGAGAGGTGCTGGCCCTCGGTCGACGAGGGGAAGGGGTCTGCCGGCATGACGCCTCCGCGTGGACCGAGGATGACCCGTCCACCGAAGCCGCGGCAGCGAGGGTCCGAGCGGGGCGCGCTTTTTGACCCGATCATCTGCTACCCGAAGGAGCGGGCCGTACACGCGTGAGCGCCGACTACCTGGACCCGGACGGGCCGCGGTGTGCCGGGCATGGTCGGCCGGGGCGGGGGTAGGTCGACACCCGGGATCGGGTGAGGCCGGGACATGGCGGGATCGTGGTCGCTCGGCCCGGATGCCGGCGCTCAGGCGGAACGCCGCTCGGATCCATCCGGCTTTCGGCCGACCGGTCGGGGGACATCAGTCGCACCGTCTCCACTGGAGGTAACGATGGTCAACAGGTCCCGCTCCGGCACCACGAGCGCCGGCAGACACCCGGTCCGCACCGCCGCGCAAGCCGTCGGTGGGTCTTCGTGCTGGTCGTCGACGACGACAGCGGGGCCGACTTCGTGCCGCTCAACAACGCCGACAACTGGCTGCACCTGTTCCTCGGCCTCGGCATGATCGCGCTCGGGATCGCGTTGACCCGCCGCCCCGCCGACCGGCGCTGACCAACGCCGTCGACAGCGCCGGTCGCTGACCGACCCCGCCCGCCCGACCTCGCCGGATCCTGCTGCGCGTCCCCCCGCCACCCCTCCGGGTGGCCAGTAGTGGGAACTCCTCCTTTACCCCCCAGGGTCATGATGCCGGGTGGGGCGGTGGCCGGGGCGGGGGTGGGCTGCGGCTTCCTGGTCGTGTCCGATCGTGCGGGCGGCGGGCCGAAGCCGAGGGGCGCCGGGCCGGGCCTGCGTCGCCGCGACGCCTCACCCCTCGACGGTACGACGTGCTGCCGGATCCCGGCTTCGCCATCGTCGTCTCCGGGGACGGGGTACGGCGTCGGCGGAACCGTCGTCCGGACCGGTCCCGCCGGAGGCGGACGCAGGGGTCGTACCGCCGCCTTGCCCAAACAAATGAAAACCATTATCGTTCCGGCTTGTTTCGTCCACTACCGGAAGCGCTGGTCGTGTCTCGTCATCGCCACCCCCTCACCGCCCTGCTCATCGCCGCCCTCGCCCTCACCGGCTGCGCCGACGCCGAACCCACCTCGACGGCCACCCCGAGCGTGCCCTCCGCACCACCCGTGGAACAGGTCACCCACCGGCTGAGCGTCACCGACGTCCGGGGCACCACCGTCACCCTCAAGGCCACGCCGCAGCGGATCGTCTGCCTCACCGGACTCTGCGACGACGCGCTTGTCGAACTCGGCCTCACCCCCGCGGCCACGACCACACCCAAGCTCCTGCGCCACCCCGGCTACCTCGGCGCCGCCGGCGCCTCGGTGCCGGCGCTGCCCGGCATGTTCGGCAACGAGGACGTCGCCTCCGTCGCCGCCGCCAAGCCCGACCTGGTCATCGGCCTGGCCGGCGTACACGACCAGCTCCGGCCAGCGATCGAGAAGTTCGCACCACTGTGGCTCGTCGAGGTGAAGACCTACGAGGACTCGGTGCGCTACCTGCGTGACATCGCCACGCTCACCGACCGGGGCCCGCAACAGGTCGGCGCCGAACAGCGGTTCCGCGACCGGCTCGCCGCGGCCCGGGCCACCGCCGCCGAGAAGGGCCTGGGCCGGACCACCGCGCTGGCGATGTACGGCGGCACCTCGATCGGCGTGAACACCGCCGACGACCTGCTCGGGCACCTGCTCTCCCAGGTCTTCGACTACCCGTGGCCGAGCAAGGGCGGCGGCTTCGACACCGCTCAGGCGTACAGCGTGGAGGAGATCCTGGCCCGCGACCCGGACATCGTGTTCATCCAGTCGTTCACCTTCGGCCCCGACGCGAAGACGGTCACCGCCCAGTACGCCGAGCATCCGGTGTGGAAGCGCATCCGCGCCGTGCGCGACGGTCGCGCCCACGAGGTGCCCGCGGAGCTGTGGGCCTCCGGCCGCGGCACCCGGGCGTTGGGACTGGTCCTCGACGAGGCGGTAGCCAAGGCCACCGCGTGAGCACCACCGGACACGCGCCACCCGCCTCCGGCGACACCGTCGCCGCGGCACCGCCCCGGGGCCTGCGCCGCTGGCCGGTACGCGTCGCACTGCCGGCGGCCCTGGCCGCGGCCGTCGCGCTCACCCTCGGCCTCGGCCTGCCCGCCGACCCCGACGTCGCGGGGGTGGTGCTGTGGGAACTGCGCACGCCCCGGCTGCTGCTGGCGCTGCTCGGTGGCGCCGCCGTCGCGGTGGCCGGGCTGCTGATGCAGGCCGCGCTGCGCAACCCGCTGGCCGTACCCGAACTGCTCGGCGTCTCCACCGGCGGTGCGCTCGCCGCCGCCGTCGTGGTGGTCTGGGCGCTGCCGGTCCCACCGGCGGCGCAGCCCGCGGTGGCGCTGGCCGGGGCGCTCGGCGGCGGCGCGCTGTGCCTGACCGCCGCCGGCGCCGGCCGAGGACCCGGCGCGGTCCTGCTCATCGGCGCGGCGATGTCCACGGCCCTGCAGGCGGTGCTGCTGGCGGTGCTCGCCGCCGCCGACCGCCTGCAGTACGACATCCTGTTCCGCTACCTGGTCGGCAGCCTCACCGGAATCACCTGGGAGCACGCCCGGCTGACCCTGCCGTGGCTGCTGCTGTGCGGGCCGCTGGTCCTGGCGGCCGTGCCCTCCCTCGGCGTGCTGCGCCTCGGCGACGAGGCGGCCACCGCGCTCGGGCTGCACGTCGGGCGGGCCCGCGTCGCGGTGCTCGGCCTCGCCGCCGTCCTGGTCGCCGCCGTCGTCGGACCGTGCGGTCCGATCGCCTGGATCGGTTTCGTCGCCCCCCACGTGGCCCGGCGCATCCGCCCGGACGCGGACGCGCGTGCCCTGCTGCCCTGGGCGGCGGCGTTCGGCGCGTTGTTCACCACCGTCGCCGACCTGGCGGCCCGGCACGCCTTCGCACCCGCCGAGACCCCGCTCGGCGCCTGGACCGCCGCCGTCGGCATCCTCGCCGGCCTGGCCCTGCTGCGTCGTCGGAGCCGTTCGTGAGGTGGTGGTGGGTGGGGGCGGCGCTGCTCGTGGCAGCAGCCGCGGAACTGGTGGTGGGTCGGGGCGTCGACTGGCCCCGGCTGGACCCGCTGGAGCAGCGCATCCTCGTCGAGTTGCGGCTGCCCCGGCTGGTCACCGCGCTGCTCGCGGGCGCGGGGCTCGGCGCGGCGGGGCTGCTGCTGCAGGCGGTGCTGCGTAACCCGCTCGCCGCGCCGGAGCTGACCGGCGTCAACCCCGGCGCGGCGCTGGGTGTGCTCAGCGGCATCCAGTTCGGCCTGGTTCCCGCCGACTCGGCGGCCGGGGCGCTGCTCGCCGCCCTGCTCGGCGGCGCTGCCGGCGGCACCCTGATGTGGCTGCTGGCCCGCGACGGCTCCCCGGCCCAGGTCGCCGCGTACGGGTTGCTCGGCTCGGCGGCGCTGGCCGGGGTCACCACGCTGCTGCTGGCGTACCAGCCGGGCCGGTTCGGCAACGTGCTGCGCTGGCTGGTCGGCGCGGTCGACGGGCGGGTCTGGGCGCACGTGCGTACGGCGTGGCCGTGGCTGGCCGTGGCGCTGCTGCTGGCCTGGCTCTGCTCCGCCGCCCTGGGCGTGCTCGCCGCCGGTGACGGGCACGCCGCCGCCCTCGGGTTGCCGCCCCGGCCGGTACGCGCCCTCGGCCTGGCCCTGGCCGTCGCCCTGGCCGCCGGCGCGGTGGCCCTGGCCGGAGCGCTCGCCTTCGTCGGGCTGGTCGTCCCGCACGTCGCCCGCGCCCTGTGCGGGGGCGACATGCGTCGGGCGTTACCGGCCGCCGCCCTGCTCGGCGCGACCACGGTCGTCGGCGCGGACGCGGCCGCGCAGGCGCTCACCGTGCTGGTGCAGTCCGGGTCGGCGGGACAGCGGCTCGGGGTGCCCGCCGGCGCGGTCACCGCCCTGCTCGGAGCGGCGGCGCTGGTCGTCGTCGCCCGCCGCTCGCCGCACGTGGAGGTGTCGTGACCGAGGTCTTCACCGTCGAGCAGGCCCGCTACCGCTACCGGGACCGGGTCGTGCTCGACGGGGTGTCGCTGACCGTCCGGGCCGGGGAGTGCGTCGCGCTCGTCGGACGCAACGGATGCGGCAAGTCCACCCTGCTGCGGCTGCTCACCGGCGCGGACCGGCCCGCCGACGGGAGGGTGCTGCTGCACGGGCGTCCGGCGCACGCGCAGCGGCGCCGTGACGTCGCCCGGCAGGTCGCGGTCCTGCACCAGCAGTTGCCGCCGGTGCCCGGGTTGACCGTCCGGCAGCTCGTCGCGCAGGGCCGCTACCCGCACCGGGGGCCGCTGGGCATGCTCTGGCGGCCGGAGGACGCCGAGGCGTCCGCCGCGCTCGCCGCGACCGGGGTGGCCGGGCTGGCCGACCGGCAGGTCGACACGCTCAGCGGCGGCGAGCGGCAACGTGTCCGGCTCGCGCTGGCCCTCGCCCAGCGCACACCGGTGCTGCTGCTCGACGAGCCGACCGCCTTCCTCGACGTGCGCCACCAGTTGCAGGTGCTGTCGCTGGTGCGCCGTCTGCACGCCGAGCGGGGGCTGACCGTGGTGACGGTGCTGCACGAGCTGGACCACGCCGCCCGGTTCACCGACCGGGTGATCGCCCTCGCCGGTGGCCGCGTCGCCGCCGACGGGCCCCCGGCCGACGTGGTCACCCCGGCGCTGCTCGCCGACGTGTTCGGCGTACGCGGGCGGGTGCTCGCCGACGCGCACACCGGGGCCGTGCGGGCGCTGGCCGACGACCCGCTGGAGCAGCCGTGATCGTGCATCGGGAACTGGTGCGGCTCGCCGGTACGGTCACCCGCCCGGTCGTCGGCTGCGCGGCGCTGGGCCTGGCGGTGTCGGCGGCGTACGTCGGTCAGGCGCTGCTGGTCGCCGGCGCGTTGGCGGCGGTGGCCCGACGGGACCTGGCCGCCGCCGCTCCGTTGCTGGCCGGGGCGCTCGCGGTGATCGTGGCCCGGGCGGCGCTGCTGTGGTGGCGTGAGGTGGCCACCGTGGCCGCCGGCGCCCGGATCAGGGCCCGGCTGCGCGACCGCCTGGTCGCCCGGCTCGCCGAACTGGGCCCGGCCTGGCTCACCGGCGCCCGCACCGGCCGCGCCCAGGCCACCCTCGTCGACGGGGTGGAGGGGCTGGACGCCTACTACCGCCGCTACCTGCCCCAGGTGCTGGTCACCATCACCGTGCCGACCGCCCTGGTGGCCTGGCTGGCCACCGTCGAACCGGTCGCCGCCGCGCTGCTCGGCACGGCCGTGCTGCTGGTGCTCACCGTGCCCCGCGTCTGGGACGCCACCCTGCTGCGTCGGGGACGCGGCCGGTGGGCGGCGTTCACCGCGCTGGCCGCCGACGTCCACGACACGTTGCAGGGCGCGGCCACGCTGCGGGCCTTCGGCGCGGTCGACCGGATGCGGCAGCGGATCCGGGCACGCACCCACGACCTGCACACCACCACGATGGCGCAGCTGCGCCTGTCGCTGATCGAGAGCGGGATCAGCGCCCTGCTCGTGCAGGCCGGACTCGCCGCCGCCGCCGTGGCCGCGGCGGTCGCCGCCTACGCCGGCCGCGCCGACGCGGCCACCGTCTTCCTGGTGCTGCTGGTCGCGGTGGAGTGCTTCCGGCCCGTACGCGACCTCGGCGCGCACTGGCACGCCGGCTACCTCGGCGTCACCGCGGTCGACGGGCTGACCGAGCTGCTGCGCACCCCGGCCACCGTCGTGCACCACGGCCACGTCGACCGCCGGTTCGACCACCCGCCCGCCGTCACCTTCGACGCGGTCGGGCACCGCTACCCCGGCCGGCCCGAGCCGGCGCTGCGGGACGTGACCCTGCGGCTGGCCCCCGGCGAGACCGTCGCGGTCGTCGGTCGCTCCGGCGCCGGCAAGTCGACCCTGGCCAACCTGCTGCTGCGCCACCTCGAACCGGACACCGGGCGGATCACCGTCGACGGCCACGACCTGCGCGAGCTCACCGCGGCGACGCTGCGCCGCACGGTCACCGTGGTGGCGCAGGAGACGTACCTGTTCCACGGCTCGGTGGCCGACAATCTGCGGCTGGCCCGCCCGCAGGCCAGCGACGCCGAGCTGACCGCCGCCGCCCGTGCCGCCGGCGCCCACGACTTCATCCAGGCGCTGCCCCAGGGGTACGCCAGCCCGGTGGGGGAGCGCGGCAGTGCCCTCTCCGGCGGCCAGCGGCAACGCCTGGCCATCGCGCGGGCGTTGCTCGCCGACACCCCCGTGCTCGTCCTCGACGAGGCCACCTCCAGCGTGGACAGCCGGCAGGAGGCCGAGATCCTCGGCGCGCTCGCCACGGCCACCCGGGGACGGACCTGCCTGGTCATCGCCCACCGGCTGGCCGCCGTGCGGCACGCCGACCGGATCGTGGTGCTCGACCGGGGCCGGATCGTCGCCTCCGGCCGCCACGGCGACCTGCTGACGTCCTGCCCCGTGTACGCCGACCTGGTCGCCGCCGGGCAGGTGACCGGATGAGCGACCGGCCGACCGTCACCCGGCGGCCCGGTGCGCTGCGCCGGCTGCTGCCGGCCATCGCCGGGCACCCGGCGGCGTTCCGGGGCACCCTGCTGGCGAACCTCGTCGGGCAACTCGCCGGCCTCACCGCGGCCGTGTCGGGAGCCGCCCTGGTCGGCCGCGCCGTGGCCGGCGACCCCACCCCGCTCGGTGTGGTCACGGCCGTGCTCGGCGCGCTGGTCGCGATCGTCACGGTGGTGACCTGGTGGGAGATGTACGTCTCCCACGACCTCGCCTACCGCGTCCTGGCCGATCTGCGCACCCGCGTGTACGACGCGATCACCCGGATCGCCCCCGGCGGCCTCGGCACACGCCGCAGCGGTGACCTGGCCACCGTCGCGCTGTCCGACATCGAGACCCTGGAATGGCTGTTCGCGCACACCATCGCGCAGCTGCTCACCGCCACCGTGGTCCTCGTCGCCGGCACCGCGCTGGCGGCCTGGATCGACCCGTGGCTGCCCGCCGTGGTGCTGCCCGCCGCCGTGCTGGTCACCGTGACACCCTGGCTGCTGCGCCGGCACGCCGACCGGCACGGCAGCCGGGTGCGGGCCGCCACCGCCGCGCTGACCGCCGACATCGTCGACACCGTGCAGGGACTGCGGGAGTTGACCGTCTTCGGGGCGCTGGAGCAGCGCCGCGCCCACCTCGCCGCCCGTACCCGACAGCTCGGGCGGGCGCAGCGACGCAACGCCGCCCGCGCCGGCCTGGAGACGGCGCTGATCGACGCGCTGGTCGCCGCCGCCGGGGTCGCCGCGTTGCTGGTGGTGCTCGACGGTGTCCGCGCCGGACGCCTCGACGTCGCCGCCGCGCCGGTGGCGCTGGTCCTCGCCGGCGCGGTCCTCGGCCCGGCCAGCCAGGTGGCGCTGCTGCTCAAGGAGGCCGGCACCCTGCGCGCCGCCGCCGACCGGATCGACGCCCTGCTGCAGGCGCCCACCCCGGTTCCCGCACCGGCCCGACCCGCACCGGCGCCCGGCGGTGGCGACGTGGTCTTCGACGACGTGCACTTCGGGTACCTGCCCGACCGGCCGGTGCTGCGCGGCGTCTCCTTCGTCGTCCGGCCCGGCGAGACGGTTGCCCTGGTGGGGGCCTCCGGCGCCGGCAAGTCCACCTGCGTCCACCTGCTCCTGCGTCACCACGACCCGAGCGCCGGCCGGATCACCGTCGGCGGCGTGGACCTGCGCGACCTCGACGACGCCGACCTGCGCCGCACCGTCACGGTGGTGCCGCAGGACGTGCACCTGTTTCCCGGCTCGATCGCCGACAACATCCGCCTCGGCCGGCCGGACGCCGCCGACGCCGAGGTCCGCGCCGCCGCCGACGCCGCCCAACTCACCGCGTTCCTCGACACCCTGCCCGCCGCCGCCGACACCCCGGCAGGGGAGCGGGGAGCTGCCCTGTCCGGCGGCCAACGGGCCAGGGTGGCCGTCGCCCGGGCCCTACTCACCGGCGCGCCGGTGCTCGTGCTCGACGAAGCCGCCGCCAACCTCGACACCAGCACCGAAGCCGACCTGGCCGCCGCCATCGACGCCACCCGCGCCGACCGGGCCACCCTGGTGATCGCCCACCGGCTGTCCACCATCGACCGCGCCGACCGGGTCGTCCTGATCGACGGCGGACGGGTCGTCGCCACCGGCACGCCGGAGGAGCTGCGGGAGCGGGGTGCGTGGAGCGGGCTCATGGATCCGCATCGAGTCGGATGAGCGGGGTGCGCATCCCGAGTGTGCCGGCGGGGCAGCCCGACGGGCAGCCGGGAAGTGACGGTGTCCTGATCCGGCATCACCGCCTACCCGCCCCCTGCGGATCGAGGTTTGGCGTTAGGCTGGGCCACAGCGTCGCGTACCGGTGGCAGGCCGTGTCAGGTATGGAGGCGCCGGACCGAAGGGAGCACAACGATGATGACCGTTGTCCCTTCGCTCTTCACCGGTGAGTGAGAGCGAGAAGACCAGGCTGATCGCCTGGAGCCACGAGTTACGCACCGTCCACGGCAGGCTGCGCGAAGCGCTGACCGTGACCCAGCAGGCCCTCGCCGCCGGGGCGGCGGTCGAAGCAGCGACCAGGGATCTCCTGCTGTTCTGTCACGGGTTCTGCGCCGCGCTCACCGCCCACCACGAGGGCGAGGATCGCCACCTGTTCCCGGCGATCGCCGAGCAGTACCCCCAGCTACGGGACACGCTGCGCTATCTGCAGCAGGACCACTCGATGATCGCTCATCTGCTGGGCGGGCTGCAGGCCGCCGTCGCCCGGGGTGCCCCGCCCGCGGAGCTGCACCGGCACCTGGAGGGCGTGGCGGCGATCATGGAGTCGCATTTCCGGTACGAGGAACGTCAACTGCTGACCGTCCTGGAGACGCTGGCACTGGACGCCGATCCGCAGGTGGTGCTGGGGCCGCTGTGAACGCCTCGCACACGGCGCGCGCGACCCGGAGGGCAACGAGTTCTGCATCGCGTAGGGCGCGAGCGGCGTCGACCGGACGGTGCCGCACGTCCACACGTTTCGGGACGGGCTCGGTGCAGCGCATGGACGTCCGCGAGCACGCGGCGTAGCCGCAGCTCCGAGGGGTTGGCGGGGCGAGGTCGGGGGCAGTAGGGGGCGATGGACGAGAAGGTGATGGTGTTCGCGCCCGCGCCCCTGTTGACCGTGACGATCGAGCAGCAGGCCGACGCGGTCGAGCTGCACCTGCACCCCGGCGGGCAGGGGGTGTGGCAGACCCGCATGATCAGCGCCCTCGGCACGCCGGTGACCCTCTGTGTGGCGCTCGGTGGTGAGGTCGGTGACGCGCTGCGCAAGCTTCTCGCCGACGAGAACGTGTCGGTGCGGGTGGTCGAGCGGCAGTCGGGCACCGGCTGGTACGTGCACGACCGACGCGACGGCTCCCGGACGGAGATCGCCGAGGACCCGGGTGCGCCGATGGTCCGCCACGACATCGACGAGCTGTACACGGTGACGCTCACCGAAGGGCTACGCGCGCCCGTGAGCGTGCTGAGCGGCCCCGCCGACCCGGGTGTGGTGGACCCGGACATCTACCGTCGGCTCGCCTCGGACCTGAGCGCCAACGGCGGGACCGTGGTGGCGGACCTCTCCGGCGATCACCTGACGGCGGTGCTGGCGGGCGGCGTCGCCGTGCTCAAGGTCAGCCACGAGGAGCTGATCGACGACGGGCACGCCGACGACGACAGCGTGGCGGCGCTGCTCACCGCCGGCCGCCGGCTGCAGAAGCAGGGCGCGAGGACGGTGCTGATCAGTCGGGCGGGGGAGCCGACCCTGGCCCTGCTCGACGACGGTACGGCGCTGCAGGTGCACGCGCCGCCGTTGGAGCTGGCCGACCACCGGGGCGCCGGTGACTCGATGACCGCCGGGGTCGCGGCGGTGCTCGCCCGCGGCGGCGACCTGCGGGAGGCCCTGCGCGTCGGCGCCGCCGCCGGGGCGCTCAACGTCACCCGGCACGGGCTCGGCACCGGCCGGGCCGAAGCCGTGCGGGAACTCGCCGGCTGGGTCCGCCTCACGCCGCTGGACGACGCCCCGGGCGGCGACGATGACCGCTGACCGACCGGCCCGCGTCCTGGTGACCAACGACGACGGGGTGCACGCCCCCGGCATCCGGTGGCTGGCCCGGGCGGCGTACGAACGCGGCCTCGACGTGGTGGTGGCCGCGCCACGGTCGGAGGCGAGCGGGATGAGCGCCGCCCTGTCCGCGGTGACCGACGACGGGCGGGTGGTGTTCACCCCGGCGGAGCTGGCCGGGCTGCCGGAGGTGCCGGCGTACGGGGTCGCCGCCTCGCCCGCCTACATCACCGTCCTGGCCGTGCTGGGGGTGTTCGGGCCGCCCCCGGAGCTGGTGCTGTCGGGCATCAACCGGGGAGCCAACGCCGGCCACGCGATCCTGCACTCCGGCACGGTGGGCGCGGCGCTGACCGCCGCCAACAACGGCGCCCGCGCCTTGGCCGTCTCGCTGGACGTGCTCTCCCCGGCGGCGGCGAGCGCCGGCAGCGGCGGCGCGGCCATCGCCGTGCTCGACACGGTCGACGACGAGACCCGCCACTGGTCGACCGCCGCCGACCTGGCCGGAGATCTGCTGCCCTGGCTGCGCGACGCCGACCTCGGCACGGTGCTCAACCTCAACGTGCCCGACCTGCCGGCCGCCGAGGTGGCGGGGCTGCGCCAGGCCACCCTCGCCCCGTTCGGGCAGGTGCAGGTGACGGTCGCCGAGAGCGGCCACGGCTACGTGCGGACGACGATCGAGGAGAACGGCGCCCGGCACGTGCCCGGCACCGACCTGGCCTGGCTCGCCGACGGGTACGCCGCCGTCACCGCGGTCCGGGCCCTGGGACACCTGCCCGGGGTGGAGCTGCCGGTCGGGGCCTGACGTCGACCGTTTCCGGCCAGGCGCGGGCTGGTCGTGCCCGTGGCGCCCCGCCGCCCGGATCGGCGGCGGGGCGGGCGGTGTGGGGTCAGGCTTCGTCGGCGGCGCGGTCGCGGTCGGCCTCGGCGTCGGCCCGGCCGACCGGAGAGCCGTCGCTGTCGCGGGTGGCTTCGGAGAGGTCCACGTCGGCGCCGGCGCGGGCGGCGTCGGCCGCGGCGTCGTCCGCGCCGACGATCTCCCCACCGGCGGTGGCGTCGTCCTTCTCGGTGAGTTCTCCGGCAGCGGCCAGCGCGACCGGCACGTACCTGGGTTCGGTCATCTCGTCCTCCTCGGACTCGTCCCTTCCTCTCATCGCTACCCGGGACGGCGTCCGGCACACAGGGGCGGTGAACGTCAGCGCACCGCCCCACCTGATGCGGCGGCGGTCACCTCGACCTCCAGCACCGCCCCTTCGAGGAAGAGCCTGCTCACCTCCACCGTGGTACTGGCCGGTCTGGCGTCCGGGAAGTACCGGCTGCGGACATCGGCGTAGCCGGCCAGGTCGGCGAGGTCGGTCATGAAGGTGCGCACGTGCATGACGTCGGCGAACGTGGCGCCGTGCGCGGCCAGCAGCGCACCGATCAGCTCGAAGATCCGTTCTGTCTGTGCGCGTACGTCGCCGGGGGCCACGACGGTGCCGGTGTCGTCCACGGCGACCTGGCCGGAGAGCACGAGCAGCGCGCCGCCGGGCAGGGCGAGACGGGCCACGTGGGAGAACCGGTCGCCGAACGGCGCCGACACGGTCGCGGGGTTGTCCAGGGTGACGGTCACGGTCGCTCCTCGTCGGGGGTGGTGGCATCGCGGGACGGCGCGTCGGTGAGGGTGGCGAGGTCGGCGTCGGGCCGGGGCACGGCGGTCAGCATCGCGGCGGTGGCGCTCAGGACGGGTGCCGGCACGTCGCCGAGCGCGTCGAGGGCGAGCCGGGCGTCCTTGGCGGCCAGCGCGACGGCGAACGCGGCGTCGGTGGCGCTCGCCCGGGCGACCGCGCCGCGGAGTGGTCCGGTGGCCAGCGCGTCGCAGGCCGTACGACGGTCGACGCCCACCGCGTCCGCCACCGCCAGTGCGTCGGCGACCGCCGCGACCGCCGTGACGAGGGCGGTGTTGAGCACCAGCTTCATCGCCGCGCCGGTGCCGGGGCCGCCGCAGCGACGCAGCGTGCCCAGGTTCTCCAGCACCGGTGCGACCCGGTCGACGGCCGCCTCCGTACCGCCGGCCAGGACCACCAGACGACCTTCCTGCGCCGCGCCCGCGCTGCCCGCGACCGGCGCGTCCACCAGAGGGACGCCCGAGGGGAGGCGTGCGGCCAGTTCCCGGACGGCCGACGGGCCGATCGTGGACATCTCCACCAGGTGAGCGCCGGTCCGCAGGGCCTCCAGCGCCCCGTCGACGCCGAACAGCACCTCCTGGACGGCGGTCGCGTCGGTGAGCATGGTGATCACTACGTCGGCGTCCCGGACGGCCTCCGCCGGGTCGGCGGCGGCTCGGGCGCCGGCCTCGACCAGCGGTGCGGTGCGCGCGGCGGTGCGGTTCCAGACGGTGAGCCGGTGCCCGGTGGCCAGCAGCCGACGGCCGAGCGCCGTGCCCATGGTCCCCGTACCCAGCAGTGCGATGGCGTTCATGACCGGCGACGCTACGGCGATGCCATCCATGCGACCAGCGAATGTTTGTCATCCCTGCCATTCGGCACGAGCATGGGTGCGTGCAGCCACACACCCTCCGGGTCTTCCGCGCCGTCGCCGAGCACGGCTCCATCAGCGCTGCGGCGCGGGCCCTGCGCTACACCCAGTCGGCGGTGTCCCGGCAGATCGCCGCGCTGGAGGTCGATGTCGGACACACCCTGTTCGACCGGTTGCCCCGTGGCGTCGCCCTCACCGAGCACGGCCGTTGCCTGCGCGACCATGCCGCGGCGGTGCTCGACCGCCTCGACGCGGCGCGTCGGGACCTGGCCGCGCTGGACGACCTGTCCGCCGGCCGGCTGCGCGTCGGCGCGTTTCCCACCGCGGTCGCCGCGCTCGTGCCGCGTGCCCTGGCGACGTTTCGGTCCGAGCATCCCGACGTGGCCCTGTCCCTGGTCGAGGGGCTGACGCCCGGCCTGGTGGCACGCCTCGCCGACGGCGACGCCGACGTGGCCGTGCTCAGTGCCGCACCGGATCAGCCGCTCGACAGCGCACGCGTCGACCTGCACCACCTCCTCGACGAGGCGCTGCTGGTGGCGGTTCCCCGGACCCACCGGTTGGCCCGCCGACGTACCGTCCGGTTGCGGGACCTGGCCGACGACGCGTTCATCGCCGGTTCGGCCACCGCGGAGGAGACCCTGCTGCGCGCCACACTGCCCGCCGGCTTCCGACCCAGGATCGACATCGTGGCCGCCGAATGGACCGGCAAGCTGGGCTGTGTGGCGGCCGGCCTGGGCGTCGCCCTGGTCCCGGCCCTGGCCGTCCGGGCCACCCCGCCCGATCTGGCGCTGCTACGGCTGCATCCCGACGACGCCTCCGTCCGGCGGGTCTTCGCCGCCACCGTTGCCGGTCGCAGCCGGTCACCGGCGGTCCGACGCTTCCTCGCCCACCTCGACGCGGCGGCGGCCGGACTCAGGTGAAGGACACGACCACCGGTGACGCCCGCCGGTCACTCCTCGTCGTCGCCGATGCGGACCTCGAGCCGGTCCGGCTCCAGCCGGACGATCTCCATCCGCCGGCGGGCGCCGGCGGCGGTGTCGACCCGGATCGGCCCCTCCGGCGGGCAGCGCCACCGGCCGGGCCGGCGCTCGTTGGCGTCCCCCCGCCCGATCGGCCGGTCGACGAAGGTGCCGTCGGCGTGGAACTCCATGCCGTCGCGGCCCCGCGCCGGGGGGAAGTCGTGCTCGGCCGGCCGGTACACCCGGACGCCCTCGTGGTCCTCCTCGAAGGAGTGCGTCCAGTGCCTGAGCAGCCGCTCGTCGGACATGCTGGTCCCCTTCCGCGTCGTCATGGGTGCGACATGGCTCCTGTTGCCCCCAGGGCGCGTCGCCACTCCGGGACCAGACCCTCGATGACCGAGCGGGTGGGGGCGGCACCCAGGTTCTCGGATGACGTGGCCGACGGCAACCACGACCGGCCGTCCCACCACTTGTGGTGCAGCGCCGAGTCGGCGCCGGTGACGAGGACGTCGAGGCGGTCCGGCCCTGAGCGGACCACCTGCGGGTCGCCGACGCAGACGCCGCCGAGGCATTCGTAGGCGGTGGGGGAGGGCTGCCACGCGGTGCCGTCCCACCACTTGTGGTAGAGCGCGGAGTCCGCGCCGACCATGAACACGTCGAGGCGGCCACGGCCGTCGGCGACGACCTGTGGATCCCCGACGCAGACGCCGCCGAGGCATTCGTAGGTGGTGGGGGAGGGCTGCCAGGCGGTGCCGTCCCACCACTTGTGGTAGAGCGCGGAGTCGGCTCCGACGACGAACACGTCGAGGCGGTCCGGTCCCCGGGAGACGGCCACCGGACGACCGGCGCAGATCCCCCCGAGGTTCTCGTAGCCGATGGGCGACGGCTGCCAGGCGCCGCCGTCCCACCACTTGTGGTGCAGCGCGGAGTCGGCTCCGACGACGAACACGTCGAGGCGGTCCGGACCCCACGAGGCCAGCGCCGGCTCCCCGGCGCAGATCCCGCCCAGGTGGACGTACCCGTCGGAGGACGGCTGCCAGGCGCTGCCGTCCCACCACTTGTGGTAGAGCGCCCGGTCCACGCCCCGGACCAGCACGTCCAACCGACGGGGATCCCAGCTGACGACGGCCGGATCGCCCAGGCACGCGCCGCCCAGACGCTGGAAGTCGGTGCTGGAGGGCGCCCAGCCGCTGCCGTCCCACCACTTGACGTACAGCGCCCGGTCCGTGCCGCGGACCAGCACGGCGAGGCGGTCCGGGCCGAGGCCGACGACGCGGGGAGTGCCGAGGAAGGTGCCCCCGAGGTACTCGTAGTCCAGGATCGACGGCGCCCACCCGCTGCCGTTCCACCACTTGTGGTACAGCCCCGAGTCCAGCCCGGTACGGAAGGCGTCCACCCGCCCCACGGCGGTGGCCGCGACCGGCGCGGCGGGGGTCGCGGTGCGCTCCGCGGCGACCAGGGACGAGCGGGCGGCGTCCAGGCACGCCTGCATCCGGGCCGCCTGTCCCTTCGTGAACATCATCATCGCCGCGTCGTCGACGTAGTCCATGTAGTTGACGAACAGGTCGCCGTGGGGGCCGTTGTCGCAGCTGACCTTCGGAAAGGTCGGCTTGCCGTTGTTGGGGCCCGCCTGGTTGGGCGTGTCGTCCACCTCGTCGGTGCCGCCGCAGCCGGTGCCGTCGTCACCCCAGATGTGGAACAGGTTGAGGTAGTGGCCCACCTCGTGGGTGGCCGTGCGGCCCAGGTTGAACGGCGCGGCGGCGGTGCCCGTGGTGCCGAATGCCGTGTACGTGACCACCACGCCGTCGGTCTGCGGCGGCCCGCCGGGGAACTGGGCGTAGCCGAGCAGCCCGGACGCCAGCCGGCACACCCACAGGTTCAGGTACCGGGAGGCCGGCCAGGCGTCCGCGCCGCCAGTGGCCGCCGACTTGACCCCGTCGTCGTCGGGGGAGAACGACTCCCGGGAGGTCCGGGTGCGGGTGATGCCGGTGGTCGGATTCCCCTCCGGGTCGACGTCGGCGAGGTGGAACTCGACGCCGACATCGGCGACCAGCTCCCGGAACACCTCCGGCACCCGGTTCACGTCCGGGTTCGTCGCCCGGAAGTCGGCGTTGAGCACCGCGATCTGGCTGTGGATCTGCGCGTCGGAGACGTTCTGGTCCTCGGTCTGCCAGACCACGTGCACGACGACGGGGAGGCGGGCCACGCCCGTGCGCAGCGGCCCGGCTCGCCCGGTCACCAGCGTCCGGGTGTTGTTCTCTATCACGGCCCGGGCCCGCTGGTACTCCGGGAACTGGTTCAGCAGCCGCCGATGGATGTTCATGGTGGCGCACCAGTGCGGCGAGGGCTGCGCCCCGCCGCCGCCGGCGCCGCCACCTCCACCGCCGGCCCCGCCACTGCCGTCGGGGGACATTCCGGCCATGCCTGCCGTGCCGCCGCTGCCGGGTTCCGCTGCGGCGGGCGGCGCACCGGGCGAGGTCATCCGGTCCCTGATCGACCTACCGTCCGGGCCGGTAGGAAACGGTCCGCCCATGGTGGCCCCCTCGTCGATGGAACGCCTCTTTCAATCGATGCTAAATTCCTCATCTTTCCGGTCGCAGGCGATCAGGGAATCGGCGGCCGGCGCCGCGGGCGCCATTCGCAATTTCCTTCCAGGTGCCAAATCGGGCTGCCGCAAGGGGCCGCTGCGGGCTGAGGCCGGAAAGTCGGCTCGGCGGCACACGTGCCTGGTCGGGAAGCGTCGCCATCTCGCCGACTGTCCCGATTCGCAATTGGCTGCGGAACGGATGAATGCGTGGTTGCGCCCTGTCGACGCGGTTGTCGCCCACCCAGGCAGGCCGGTCGCGCCCCCACACATCATTGATCCGCGAATCGGGCGGCGAAATTGCGGTCGTCGATGAGACGGTGCCCGATCGTACGGCCACGCCGGACGTTGTCGTCGGCGGATTCACGGTGGAGTTCGAGGTCGACGCCGTCGTGGGTGACGAGCGACTGCAGCGGACGGGGTGCCGGATGACGGATCTCGCCGTCGTAGAGGTGGCGCAGTGGCAGGGCTCGGGGTCTCCGACGGCGCGAAGGCTCCGACGCGGAGCCGCCGAGCTGGCCGCGCTGATCTCTGCGGGCGAGCACGTGGGGATCGACGTGAGCGACGAGCCCGGTACGGCCCGCGACGGGGTCGCCGCCTTGGACGTGCTGGTGCGGACCTGTCCGCGGTGCGCGCCGCCCGGACGACGATGCTCGCCGGGCTCGTCGGTGCCGTCGCTCCCCTGGTCGACAGGAGCCGGCCGCACAGCCCGTAGCGGAGGGGATGAACGCGGGCCTCGCCACCACCGTCACGGGGTGGAGGTCGGGGTGGCGGCACCGACCACACCACCGAAGAAGACCATGACGGTGAAGAGGACCATCGGGGCGACGAAGACGTACCCGAGGACCAGCCCCGCCACCGCCATGCCGCGGCCGGACCTGCGACCGTCGCGGGTCTCGTGCAGCCCGACGTGACCGAGGACGACGGCGAGCAGGCAGGGCAGCCCGAACAGGCACCAGCCGCCGAGCACACCGAGGATGCCGAGCACCAGAGCGGCGGTCGCGGTGCCCGAGGTGGGGGCCACCGCGACGAGGACCGGCGGCGGGTAGGGCGGCAGCGGCGGGTAGGCGACGGCGGGCACCGGCAGAGGGCGGGTGGGGTCGGGGTGGGTCATCGTCAGGTGTCCTCTCCGAGTCGGGTGAGCAGGGCACGCACCTCGGCGTGCAGGCGGCGCAGCTCCGCGGCGGTCGGCGCCAGCTCGTAACAGTGGTGGTGGGTGGCCGCAGACAACGTCGCCGACGCGTAGGCGACGCGGCGAGCCACGTCGCGGCCGGGACCGAGCCGGCCGCAGAGCATCAGCTGCTTGGCCCGGCTCTGCCGGCACGCGGCGACGGCCGGGCGGACCCGCCGCCAGTACGCGTCGACGCCGCGTTCCAGGGCGAGGCGGAGCAGGCACGCGCACGCCCGTGGCCACCACCCGGCGGTCACCGCGTTCGCCCCCAGCGGCCCGGCCCCGCGCAGCAGTTGGTCGGCCGCCGCCAGGCAGGCGGCCGGCGTCGGCGCGCTCACGCCAGCACCTTCACCAGGGCGCGGGCGTCGGTGACCAGGCCGGGCAGGTCCGTCAGATACGCCCCGTGCACTCCCTCCCGGCACGCCCGGTACGCCCCGACGACGGCCGCGCCGTGCCGGCCCAGCCAGCCGAGCACGTCGCCGCCCCGGTCGGCGTCGTCGAACACGGCGAGCGCGACGATCGTGGTCAACCGGCGAGACGCCGCCACGATCGCCGACTCGATGGCGTCGTGGGGCATCCCGGCCGGCACCCGGCTGCGCCAGATGCGCTGGTGACAGGCCGCTTCGACCGCCGTACGGCACAGCTCGGCCACCACCGGTCCGCGAACTTCGGCCGGCACGTCGTCGGCACGGGCCAACGCCCACGCGTCGTCGAGGTGCCGGCTGACCGGGTCGGCGCCGGCGCGCAGCGTCACCACCGACCGTTCGGCCCGCCGCACCTCCACGATCCGGGCGTTGCCGAGGTCGAGGCGGCCGACCGCGTCGGGCAGCCGACCGTCGTGGGTGAACACCACCACCTGCCGGTCCTCGGCCAACTCGGCCAGGACCCGGGCCAGGCCGTCCACCTTCGACGGGTCCATGCTCTGCACCGGGTCGTCGATGACCACGAACCGCAACGGCGACTGCGCCGCACACCCTCGGGGCAGGAACACCGCCAGCCCGAGGGCCTGCAACTCACCCTGACTCATCACGCCGAGCGCCGCGCCGTTGTCGGCGCCGTCCACGCTGACCGGGAACACCACCCGCCTGCGGGTGTTCGACCCGGCCAGGGTCATCGCCCCCAGTTCGACGTTGCTCTCCTGCCGCAGCCGCTGCCAGATCCGCTGCGAGTGCGCCGCGAACGGCCGGATCCGCTCGTCGCGCACCGCCGCGCCGGTGTCCTTCAGCCACGCCCGCGCCGCCTTCAGCCGGGCCAGCGTCGCCTCGGCCGCCGCCAGCGCACCGGCGGCGCCCAGCCAGGCGCGCAGCTGCCCGGCCGCCGCCCGCCAGCCGGTGTCCCGCTCCCGCAGGACACCCGCCGCGTACGCGCGGGCCGCGTCGGCCGCCGCCACCAGCGCCGGATACCGCGCCTGCAGGTGGTCGGCCAGCTCCACCGGATCCCCGGGTACGCGCCGCAGCTCGGTCACCGCCTCGGTCAGCGCCCGCAGCGCAGTGGCCTCCCCGTCGGCGCTGCCCTCTGCGGCCGGCCTCCGGTCTTCGGCGACGGGCAGCGGAAGGTCGTCGATCAGGTGGTGCGCCTGCCGCAGCAGAGCGGTCAACCGGGTCGACGCGGCCTGCGCGGCCAGACTGCGCCGCTGCAGCGCGGTGACCGTCGCCTCCGCCTCGACCCGCCAGCCACCGTGCAGCGCCCCGCTCCGGCACACCGGGCACGGCCCGTCACCGGCGTCGGCGTGGTGTTCGAGGGCGAGGCGCAGCAGCTCCGCGCCGCGCAGCGCCGCCCGGGACCGGCCCCCGTCGTGGCGCACCACGTCCGCGACGGCGTCGCGCAGCTCCCGCGCGAGCCGGGCCACCTCGTCCACCCTCGGCACCCTCAGCTCGGCGAGCTGCCGGCAGCGGCGTACCGCCTCGTCGGCGCCGTCCTCGTCGGGCTCGTCGAGGATCGCGGTCAGCGCCGGCAGGTCCGCCGGACCCCGGCGGCGCAGCAGGACGGCGGCCCGCGCCGCCCGCTCGTCGGCGACGCCGTCCAACGTGGCGGCCAGGGTGGCGCGCTGTCCGCGTACCTCCTTGATGCTGGCCTCGTGCGGCCCGGCGGCGCGCAGCAGACGCCGGTCGGCGTCGGTGACCGCGTCGAGGCCGACGATCGCGAACAGCGCGTCGAAGAGCTGGCTCTGCGTGCCGGCGGCGAGCCGGCCCAACTCGGCGGCGGTGAGGAACGGCCGGTACAGCTCCAGCGGCCGGTCCAGACCCAGCTCGGCGAGGCCGGCGTGCCGGCCGGCGGCGCTGGTGACGGTGACCTCGGCGTCGGCCAGGTCGGCGTCGGACCGCCAGGCGCGGGTGATCACCGTGGGGGTGGGCACCCCGTCGACGTGCAGCGCGACCGAGATGCGGCACGGGTCGGGGGTGTGCAGGTTGCGCCAGCCGGTACGCCACACGCTGGTCTTCTCCGCCCAGCGGGCGCTGTCGCCGGTCAGGGCCAGCTCGACGGCCTCGGCGAAACTCGACTTGCCGGAGCCGTTGCGGCCCACGACCAGGGTGAGCCCCGGTCCGGGGTGGATGTCGAGGGTGCGTTGCGGCCCGACGCCGCGGAACCCGGCGACGGTGATCGACTTCAGCCACACCTGCCGCTGCTCGGCGTGGCCGGTGGCGGGCGGGTCGAGGCGGGTGGGCGTGCCGGCGAGGGCGGCGGCCAGGTCGTCGTCGCCGCTGAGGGCGGCGAGGACCAGATCGGCGACGTCGGCCGGTACGGCGGGGTCGGCGGCGAGCCGGTCGAAGACCAGCTCCAACACGGGTTCGGTCATGAACGCTCTCCAGTCGCGGTGGAGGGTGAGTCGTGGAGGCTCCGCGGGCCCGCCGACGTTCGCGGCGTCGACGAGCTCGAACTGGGTCAGACGGCGGCGGTGGCGTGCCAGTCGTGCAGGAACGCCTCGGCCAGGGCACGGGCCCGGGGGCGCAGGTCGAACGTCTCCACCTGCCGGCGGCGGGCCATGTGCGACAGGGCGTCGGCGGCCTCGTTGAGCGGGTGACCGCTGTGCCCCTTGACGTGGGCGAAGACCAGGTCCGGCCGGGCGGCCACCTGCCCGGCCAGCCGCACCAGGGTCGGCTGGTCGGACCAGCGGCGTTGCCGCAGGCTGTAGCCGGCGGGCATCGCGTCGGTCTCGCCGGCCTGCCAGCGGCGCAGCCACCGGACTCCGGCCAGGCTGTCCAGCAGCACCGTCATACCGACCGGCGGCTGCTCGTACGCGGTCAGCAGGAAGTCCACCGCCCGCAGTTCGTTGATCAGAACCCGGGACACCCCGGTCGGGTCGAGTCGGCCGGTGCCCCTGCCGAGCAGCCCGTACCGGCCGTCGCTGGCCAGGTAGCCGATGCCACCCGCGCGGCCCTTCCAGCTCGCGTCGGTCGCGGCGACCAGCGGCGCCGCCGTGTGGGTCCACTGGGTGATCCAGCCCCGGCCGCGCTGGCTGCTCTGGGCCGGCTTGCGGTGGGTGTCGTGGGCGGCGGCCAGCGTCTCGGCGGTGTCGAGCAGGTCGGCGGCGCTGGCGAACTCGTCGTAGCGGGCGGCGGTGACGGCCAGGATCACCGCGTCGCCGATGCGCTCGCAGTCGGCGCAGCGGGTGGGGCGGGTGTAGGCGCGCAGGGCGGCGGCGCGGTCGTGCAGGGTGGCGGGGAGCAGGGTCAGGCCGTGGAGGAACTCATCGGGACGCACGACGCCTCCTGACGTCTCGGGGAGGATGTGTGCTGCGGCGGGTGGCGCAGCGTGGGGGAGCTGTCGAGGCGCTACCGACTTGATGGCGTGGATGGATCGGCCAGTCGGGTGGGGCGGCGCAGGTAGCTAGAGTTCGGCGACGTCGGTCACGACAGCGGTCAGCTTGTCGCCGGAGCGCCTGGTGCTGCCGTGCTCCTCCTGCGGAACGGAGGCGGTGTCGCCGGTGACTTCGAACGTGTTGATCATCGGGTCCTCGCCACCGCGTACCTCGTAGGTGACCTCGTACGTCTTCGCCGGGTCCAACCCGCTGCCGGTGTAGGTGACGTCGATCCGGTAGCTGATGTTGCAGCCGGCGCTGCCGAAGCACTGCTTGCGCAGCACCTTCACGGCGAGCTTGAAGTCCTTCTTGGTGGGCTCGTCGTACAGGGCGAGAGTGGGCGTGGGAGCCATGGTCGTCGCGGCGGCGGTGGTGGGCGCGACGGTCGTCGACGCGGCGGAGGTGGGGCTGGCCGACATGGGGGGACGACCTCCGGCGGCGGTGTCGGTGTCGTCACCCGACAGCGCGGCGATCCCGACACCCCCGCAGCACAGGGCGACGATCAGAGCGGCACCGCCAACTGCCCACGCCTTGACGTTGCTGGCCTTCCTACCGGGCGCCGGCGTGACGGCGGGCTTGATGGGGGAGGGCGCGGCGGACTGGTCGGCCGGCGGCGGGGTGGTCGGGTCGGACATGGCGAGGCTCCTCCAGGGTGTGAACAGGTGGGGGGTGTGAACAGCCGGGGCGGGCGACCTGCCCGCCCCGGAGCGGACGGGGAGCGGTCAGCCGAGCGCCACGTCGACGCCGCCGGAGAACGGCGAGTCGTGCAGCTCGAGCTTGGCGAGCTTGACGTTCTTCGGGATGTCGAAGACGACGACGCCGGTGACCTGGTTGCCGGGGTTGATCTCGTTGAGGAACGTCTCGGCGTTCTTGTTGGCGTAGATGGCGGCCCCGCCGTCGGCGGAGTACTCGGTGCCGTCGGCCGCGTACGCCTTCTGGCTGCTGCCGTCGAACATCTGCGATTCCTTGCCGATGTTCTTGACGTTGATCGTGACCAGGCAGAACTGGCCCTGCGCCTTCTCGCCGAGCACGCTGTCGCCGACCTTGGCGACGCCGCACTTGGTCGACTTGACGGTGAACTCGAACTTCCCGTCCCGGGCCGGCTGGCCGATCTTCGCGGTCTTCGCCGCCTTGTCGTCGCCCTTGGCGGCACCGTCGCCACCGCTCGAGCTGCTGGTCTCGTCGGTGGAGCCGGCGCCGCAGCCGAGTGCCACGAGGGCGGCGGCGGCCAGAGCAAGGGCGGTCGTCCTACGCATGATGAGCTCCGATTGCAGAAGGGATGCGGCGGCTCGGATCGGCCGTCGCTGATGCCGATGAATCACAGCAGCCCGTTGCCGGCGAAGGCGAGCGGATTGCGATGCGTACTCTGGTAACCCGGGTTATCAACACGGGGCCTAGAGAGCCGGTGCGCCGACGTTTACTGTCGACTCATTCGCCCGCGTGATCGTCGAGTGCAAGGAGGTGACCAATGGCCGGCACCACGGACCTCATCTCCCTGCCCGAGATCGCCGAGCTGGCCGGGGTGCAACGCCCCGTCGTCACCACCTGGCGTCGCCGCTACCCGGGATTCCCCGCCCCGGTGCAGACGGACCGTGGGCGGCCACTGTTCAAGGCGCACGAAGTCGTCGACTGGCTGGTCGACACCGGTCGCGCCGAGCGTCGGTCCATCGAGCCGGACCTCCGACTGCACGTGCTCTCGTGTCTGGCACTCCAGACAGGGGCGCCGTCAGGCGCCGGCCGGCGTCGGGCCCTCACACCGCAGGAGCTGGTGAGTCTCACGACCGCGCTGATCTGCCTGCACCACCTCGACGACGAGCCGCTACGCCCCGACGGCTACACCGACCGGCACGTCGTCGAGGCGCTCCGGGAACGCGCCGCCGAGGCCGACTGGGACGACGAGTTGCTCCGGTCCGAGATCGAGGCACTACCGCCGGACGCGGCCTGGCTGGCCGGGGTGGTGGACGAGCTGATCGAGGCAGCATGGGGCACCGCGCAGGCGTACGAGCGGGTCCTCGCCGCCCGGCACCGCTTCGGCGTGCCGCAGCTCTACGAGGACGCGGTCGTCCCGCAGTTGGCCCGTCTGATGGTCGAGCTCTCCGGCGTTCGGGAGCACGCTGATCTGCACGGCCTCGTCCAGGTCGCCGATCCGCACGCGGGCACGGGCGACCTGCTGATGGCAGCCCGGCAGGCACTCGGGGAGCACGAGCCGGTCATGTTCGCCGCCGAGGCCGACCCGTTGCTGGCCCGCCTCGCCCGCCGCCGGCTGGTGGTGCACGGCGTCTCGCGAGGCAGTTGGCAGCTCGACATCGCCGCAGGCCGGCCGTCGGGCTCGCCCGCCGCCGACGTGGTGCTCCTGCGGCTGCCCTACCAGCCGGCCGAGGCGCGCACCGATCTCGATCCATTCGCCGAGCTCGTCGAGGTGACCAAGGCGCTCGCGCCGGGGCAGACCGCAGTGGTGTTCGGCCCCGCCGAGCTGC
This sequence comes from Micromonospora coxensis, assembly GCF_900090295.1. NCBI lineage: Bacteria > Bacillati > Actinomycetota > Actinomycetes > Micromonosporales > Micromonosporaceae > Micromonospora > Micromonospora coxensis. The sequence goes on from NZ_LT607753.1 coordinate 6,623,582, forward strand.
TCGTCGGCGCGCTGCCGCCCTACAGGCCGGCCGCCCGCTCCCGCAACGAGCTGCTGGCCACCGGGAGAGTCGAGGCAGTCGTCCAGCTCCCCGGCGGGGTCATGCCCTTCCGGCCCGGCTACCAGAGCGCGCTGTGGGTGCTCAGGCACGAGGAGACGCCCGAGTGGCAGGGGCGGGTCCTGCTGGCGGACATCTCCGACCGGCCGCTCACCGATCGCGTGGTCGAGGACCTGGTGGTCGACGTCGCCACCTGGCGGCGCGAGGGGCACCGGCCCGACCAGCACCTTCGGGCGTACGCCAGTCAGGTGCGGATCGCGGACCTGACGGTGCCCCGACGCCCGCTGACCGCTCGCCGGCCCGCCACGCTGCGTGAGCTGGCGTACGACGGACGGGTGACGGTCGCGGAGCTGGCCGACACGGAGGCCGAGCTCGACCGGCTGGCCGATCCACGCCGCCGGCTGCGCACGCACGTGGCCGCGCGGGACGAGATCCACCGGGCGCCGACGAAGTCCATCGCCGCGCTCGTCCGGGACGGCCATCTCGCCCTGCTCAAGGGCAGCCGGATCGCCGCCGACCACGTCGGCACCGACGGCCACATCCGGGTGATCGGGCCGCCCGAGTTGGCCGCCGGCGCCCGGATCGGCGCCCGCCGGATCGACCGGGCCGTCTTCGCACAGCGGTATCCTCGTGCCCGGCTGACCGAGCCCGGGGACGTCCTGGTGACGGTGACGCCCCGACTGCGGGCATACCGCGACGAGCAGGGCTTCTCGGTTGTCGACTATCCGACGCGGGTCCTCCGCATCCGCCCGGACGGTCGCGACCAGTTCACGCCCCGGGTGTTGGAGGCACTTGTCAACGCCGTGCAGAAGCAGCGACCCAACGGCGCGGTGCGCGCCGCGACCCGGCTGGCTGACCTGCAAGTTCCGCTGCTACCTACCGCCGACGTGGCGCGCCTCGACGCGCTGCTCGCGGCGATGGAGGCGCGCCGTAACCTTGCCCGCCGTGAGCTCGACCTGCTCGACGACCTCGGGCGTCGCGCTGTGGCCGGGCTCACCGACGGCACCCTGACCATCACCGAGGGTCCGCCGCTGGCTGGACCACCCCCATCGTGACCAGCAAGACTGATCGCACCGCACGAACGGATACGAGGAGCACCATGCCCCCCAGGAAGAGGGCGGCCGGGCAGAACGCACTGCCCGGCATGCCGACCATGGCCGACCTTCGCGACACCCTCTGGAAGGCCGCCGACAAGCTCCGCGGCTCGATGGATGCCGCGCAGTACAAGGACTTCGTCCTGGGCCTGGTCTTTCTCAAGTACGTCTCCGACTCGTTCGAGGAGCGGCGCGCGCAGATCAAGCAGGAGGTGCTCGATCAGGGCATCCCCGAGGCCCGGGTGGACGCCTTCCTCGACGACGTCGACGAATACACGGGCCACGGCGTGTTCTGGGTACCGGCGGAGGGCCGCTGGGGGCACCTGGCGGAGCGGGCCAAGGGCGGCGAGATCGGGCTGCTGCTCGACAACGCCATGGACGCCATCATGAAGTCCAACCCGGCGCTGCTCGGCGTGCTGCCGAAGATCTTCAACCGCGAGAACGTCGACCAGCGGCGGCTCGCCGAACTGGTAGACCTGATCAGCGACGCCCGGTTCACCGGCCACGGCGACCGGCCCGCGCGCGACGTGTTGGGTGAGGTCTACGAGTACTTCCTGGAGAAGTTCGCCCGGGCCGAGGGTAAGCGCGGCGGCGAGTTCTACACCCCGCGCAGCGTGGTCAAGCTGCTGGTCGAGATGCTGGAGCCCTACTCGGGCCGGGTCTACGACCCGTGCTGCGGATCGGGCGGCATGTTCGTGCAGGCCGAGAAGTTCGTGCTCAGCCACACGGGCCGCCGCGACGACATCGCCGTCTACGGCCAGGAGTCGAATGAGCGCACCTGGCGGCTGGCGAAGATGAACCTCGCCATCCACGGCATCTCCGGCAACCTCGGGCCGCGCTGGGAGGACACCCTCCACGCCGACAAGCACCCCGACCTGCGCGCCGACTTCGTGCTGGCCAACCCGCCGTTCAACATGTCGGACTGGGCGCGCAGCGTCGAGGACCCGCGCTGGCGCTACGGTGTGCCGCCGGCGGGTAACGCCAACTTCGCCTGGCTCCAGCACATCGTGGCGAAGCTCGGGGAGCGGGGGACGGCGGGCGTGGTGCTCGCCAACGGCTCGATGTCGTCGAAGCAGTCGGGCGAGGGTGAGATCCGGGCGGCCATGGTCGAGGCGGATCTCGTCTCGTGCATGGTGGCGCTGCCGCCGCAGCTCTTCCGTACCACCCAGATCCCGGCCTGCCTCTGGTTCTTCGCCAAGGACAAGGGACCGCAGGGCGCGAAAAGGCTCGCGGACCGGCGTGGTGAGGTGCTCTTCATCAACGCGCAGAACATGGGCACGATGGTCGACCGCACCGAGCGCGTCCTGACCGAGGAGGACATCGCAAGGATTGCCGGCGTCTATCACGCATGGCGCGGCACGGCGTCGGCCCGGACCGATGATCGGAAGTACGAGGACGAGCCTGGCTTCTGCTACTCGGCGACTCTGGACGCGATCCGCGAACACAATCACGTTCTTGCCCCTGGTCGCTATGTCGGAGCCGCCGAGGTCGACGCCACGGGTGAGGAACCTCTTCCCGAAAAGATCGAGCGCCTAAAGAAGGATCTGTACGCCCTCTTCGATGAGTCGGCTCGGGTGGAGCAGGTTGCTCGTATGCAGCTGGAGCGCCTTGATGTCTGAGTCATTCCGGAGGATTCGAGCTGCCGATCTAATCTCCGCCGGCCTCCTTCGCGTCGAGGACGGTAACCATGGAGAGTATCGGCCTCGCCGGGACGAATTCTCAAATGTCGGGACGGCATTCATTCGTGCGGCCGATCTAACTGCTTCGGGCATCAACTTCGCTGGGGCGGAGAAGATTAACGAAGCGGCGCGATCGCGTATCCGTAAGGGGGTTGGCGCACCCTGCGACACAATCCTTTCTCACAAGGGGACCGTCGGTAAGGTCGCCTTCGCCTCGGCTGATTCTCCTAATTTCGTCTGTTCACCACAAACCACAGTCTGGCGAAGCTTGGATCATGCGGAAATAGATCCGAGGTTCCTTTTCTATGAGTTGCAGGCTAGTGGCTTCCAGGGTCAATTGACGGCCCTAAAGAGTGAGTCTGATATGGCTCCCTATGTGTCCCTAACCGAGCAGCGTAAGCTTTGGCTTTCGCTACCGCCTGTTCCAGTGCAAAGGGCAATCGCAGAGATGCTCGGCGCACTGGACGACAAGATTGCCGTTAACGAGCAAATCTCGCGAACGGCTAGCGCGCTTGCTTCCGTCTATGGTCAGCAGTTTCTCTCACGGGCTGACGGCGATTACGTAACGCTCGGGGAGGTCGCAGACATTGCCAAGGGCGTCTCGTATCGAAGTGCTGACCTTGAAAGTGGTAATGACCGACTGGTCACGCTGAAATGCGTTGGGCGTGATGGTAGGTTTCAGGTTGAAGGATTGAAGCGCTACTCGGGTGACTATAAGCAATCCCAAGTCGTCAAGAACGGTGACATCGTCGTTGCTCAGACCGATCTGACTCAACGGGCTGAAGTCATCGGTCGACCCGTCCGCGTCTCCGTTTCTGGTCATGCCGGCCGCCTTGTAGCGAGTCTCGACCTCGTTGCCGTGAGGCCGGGCCCATATTTGTCGCGTGAGACCTTGCTCGCTCTTCTCTCGACGCAAGCATTCCGCGAGCACTCGCTTTCATATTGCAACGGCACGACGGTTCTTCATATGGGAGCACGAGCCCTTCCGGAGTTCCGGTTCCGGCTACCATCCAACAAGATCGTTGAGGCAGCCACTGACGTAATGGCTCCTCTCCTTAGCCGATCAGACGGCGCGCGGTGGGAAGGCAAGGCGCTGGCAGATCTGCGGGATACCTTGCTACCAGGGCTGATGTCGGGAGCGATCCGGGTGCCGAGCGCCGAGAAGGCAGTGGAGGACGCCATATGACCCCGCATCTGCGTGATATGACCGAAGCGCAGTGGGAAGCGTTGGCGCTGGATGCAATGGCCGAGATGGGCTGGGAGTTCGCAGCCGGATCCTCGATCGCGCCGGGAACTGGTGAGCGGGAGTCGTGGGCGGAGCTGATCCTGCCCTGCCGGTTGCGCGACGCCGTCGCCCGGCTCAACCCGCAGCTTCCACCCGCCCAAGTCGACGAGGCGGTCGCCCAAGTGCTCAGCGCCCGGTCTCGTGACGCCGTCACCGAAAACCGCCGGCTGCACGAGCTGATGGTCAAGGGCATCCGGTCCATCGTCTACACCGACCGGCACGGTGCCGAGCACAACCCGACCATCCGACTGGTCGACTTCCGCGACGAGGCCGCCAACGACTACCTGGTCGCCAACCAGGTGACCGTCACCGAGGGCGACCACAAACGGCGGTTCGACGTCGTCTGCTACCTCAACGGCCTGCCGGTCGGGATGGTCGAGCTGAAGAAGGCCGGCGACGCGTACGCCGATCTGCGGGGTGCCCACCGCCAGGTCAGCACCTACGTCGAGGAGTTGCCGTTGGCCTTCCGGGCCAACGTCGTCTGCGTCGTGTCGGACGGCATCACCGCTCGCTACGGGACCGCCTTCACGCCGTTGGAGCACTACGCGCCGTGGAACGTCGACGAAAATGGCGAACCGGTGCCGCAGCCGCCACAGAGTGACGACGACCTGGCGCTGAACCTGGCCCTGTATGGGCTGTTCACCCCGCGCCGGTTCCTGGACCTGCTGCACGGCTACGTCGCCTTCGCCGAAGCGCGGGGCGGGGCGCTCAAGCGCATCGCCAAGCCGCACCAGTATTTCGCGGTGGAGAAGGCCGTCCGCAAGACCGTCGAGGCGACCCGCAGCGACGGGAAGGCCGGCGTCGTCTGGCACACGCAGGGCTCCGGCAAGTCGATGGAGATGGAGTTCTACGCCCACCAGATCGCCACCCATCCGAGCATGGGCAACCCGACGATCGTGGTCATCACCGACCGTACCGATCTGGACGAGCAACTCCTGGAGGCGTTCGCCGCGAGCGAGCTGCTGCCGGAGCGGCCGGTGCAGGCGGTCACCCGGGAGAGCCTGCGTAACGAGCTGACCAACCGGCGCACCGGCGGGATCATCTTCACGACGCTGCAGAAGTTCGGCCGTACCCGCGATGAGCGGGACGCGGGCCGCAAGCATCCGCTGCTGTCGGACCGGCGCAACATCATCGTGATCGTCGACGAGGCGCACCGCAGCCATTACGACAGCCTGGACGGCTACGCCCGGCACCTGCGTGACGCACTGCCGCACGCGACGTTGATCGCCTTCACCGGCACGCCGATCTCCGAGGCGGATCGTGACACCCGGGCCGTCTTCGGCGACTACATCGACATCTACGACCTGACCCGGGCCGTCGATGACGGTGCGACGGTCCGCGTCTACCACGAGAGCCGGCTCATCCCGGTGGACCTGCCGGCGGACATCGACCCGGAGACGATCGACGAGCGGGCCGACACGCTGACCGCCGGGCTGGACGACGCCGAGAAGGCCCGCATCCAGCGCACGGTCGCGGTGATGAACGCGATCTACGGCGCCCCCCACCGGGTCGAGGCTCTTGCCGCCGACCTGGTCGAGCACTGGCAGGCGCGCTCCGAGCAGATGCGCAAGTACATCGGCGGGCCCGGCAAGGCCATGATCGTGTGCGCGACTCGGGACATCTGCGCGAGGCTCTACGACGAGATGATCGCGCGGCTGCCCGAGGGCTGGCACTCCGACGCCGACGACCTCGGCAAGATCAAGGTGGTCTACACCGGCGGCCCTGACGACGAGCCGCACATCCGCAAGCACGTGCGGCGGCCCTCGCAGACCAAGGTCATCCGGAACCGGGCGAAGAACCCCGACGACGAGCTGGAACTCATCATCGTCCAGTCGATGCTGCTCACCGGGTTCGACTCTCCACCGCTGCACACGCTCTACCTCGACAAGCCGATGCGCGGCGCGGCGCTGATGCAGGCCCTCGCCCGGGTCAACCGGACCTTCCGCGGCAAGCAGGACGGCCTGCTGGTGGGCTACGCGCCGATCACTCAGAGCCTGCACGAGGCGCTCGCCGAATACACCAAGAGCGACCAGGACACCAAGCCGGTCGGTCGGGACACCGGCGAGGCGGTCGCCAGCGTCCGGGACCTGCACGGCGTCCTCTGCGGGACGATCCTGGCCGGGTACGACTGGCGCGGCGTGCTGAACTCCGACGCCAAGAACGCCTTCACCAACGCGGTCCTCGGCACCATCGACCACCTGCGCGACCCGAGCCTGCCGGAGAACCAGCCCGAGCCGGGCGAGCCGACCCTCGCCGAACGCTTCCGGCAGGCCGCCGCCAAGCTCGACCGGCTCTACGCGCTCTGCGCCAGCAGCGGCGACATCAACGACCTCCGCGACGACATCGCCTTCTTCCAGGCCGTACGCGTCTGGATGGCCAAGTACGACGTGGAGGACCGCCGGTCCCGGGGGATGCCCATTCCCGCCGAGGTGGCACTATACCTGCGGGAACTCACCGCCGGCGTCATCGAGGCCGGTGGGGTCACCGACATCTACGCGGCCGCCGGCATCGACCGGCCCGACCTGTCTCATCTGGACGAGGCGTACCTGGAGAAGCTGCGTGCCTCCAAGACGCCGAACCTCGCCATCGAGGCGCTGCGGCGGGCCATCGAGCAGACCATGCGGAAGGTCACCCGGCACAACATCGTGCGCCAGGAAGCCTTCTCCGCGCGTCTGGTCGAGCTGATGCGCCGCTACACCAACCAGAACCTGACATCCGCCGAGATCATCGCCGAGCTGGTGGCCATGGCGAAGGAGGTGAGCGCGGAGGCCAACCGTGGGCAGCAGTTCAGCCCGGCGCTCACCGACGACGAACTCGCCTTCTACGACGCAGTCGCGGACAACGCATCGGCCCTGGCCGAGATGGGGGAGGGGCAGCTCGCCGGCATCGCCCGCGACCTGGTGGCGTCCGTCCGCCGGTCCATCACCGTCGACTGGACCTCCCGCGACGACGTACGCGCCAAGCTTCGCTCCACCATCAAGCGCCTGCTCGCCGTTCACGGCTACCCGCCGGACGCCGCAGAGGAGGCCATTCGACGGGTGCTCCAGCAAACCGAAACCTTCGCCGAAGAGTGGTCGCCTGCGGCTTGAACGGGCCCAGCGGTCGAACGCCTCCGTCCGTGAGCACGTCGCACCAGACGCTGCAAGGAAACTGTCCACCCACCTATCAGGGAGCATCGTGGGGTTCCAGACGCCGCAGTACAAGCTGTCCAAGCTCTTGGAGCAGGCGGGCAACGGCACCATCCAACTGCCCGACTTCCAGCGTGGTTACAAGTGGGACGAGGAGCGCGTTCGGTCGCTGCTCGTCACGGTGACGCTGGGGCACCCGCTTGGCGTGCTGATGCTGCTGCAGACAGGTAACGACCAGGTGCGGTTCAAGCCGAAGGCGATCGAGGGTACGCCGCCGGAGGCGGGACAGGAGAGTCCCGACCTGCTTCTCCTCGACGGGCAGCAACGTCTCACGTCGCTGTACCAGTCGTTGACCGGCTCGGGCGTGGTCGACACCGAGGACACGAGGAAGAAGCAGGTGAAGCGGCGCTTCTACATCGACATCGCACGCGCCCTCGAAGACCCGGCGCGCCGGGACGAGGCGATCGTCACCATGCCGGGTGACGGCATCGAGCGGACCAACTTCGGTAAGGACATCCGCCTCGACGTCTCCACGCCGGACAAGGAACGCGTGCACGGCTTCTTCCCGTTCCGGCTCGTCTACGACACTCCTGGGCAACTGGACTGGCTGTGGAAATTCCCGGGCGCGACGGGGGACGGGGCCGCCCGAATGGCGCTCATCCACCGCTTCCAAGCCGAGATCCTCACGCCCATGCAGAGCTACGAGATCCCGGCCATCGAGCTGGACAGGTCGACCACCAAGGGCGCGGTTGCCACCGTCTTCGAGAAGGTGAACACGGGTGGCCTTCCCCTCAACGTCTTCGAGCTGCTGACGGCGACCTTCGCCGGCGACGCCGCATACTTCGCCCAGCACGGCGACGACTTCCGTCTCAACGATGACTGGCAACTGACGGATCAGGTCATCGCCGCGCATCCGGTGCTGCACGGGATTCGCAACACCGACTTCCTCCAGGCGGTGACGCTTCTGGTGACTGCGCACGGCAAGTCGTTCACGTCCGCTCGGAAGGAGGACGTGCTGCGGCTGGAGCTGAGTGACTACCTCGCCTGGGCCGACAAGGTTAGAGCCGCGCTGGTGTGGGTGGCCCAGTTCCTCCGCGACGAGCACATCCACCGCGCGCGGGACATCCCGTACCCGACACAGCTCGTGCCGCTGGCCGTGATCCGGGTGATCCTCGGCGAGGAGGCGGATGTCTACGGCGTCCGCAACCGTCTCCGCCAGTGGTTCTGGTGCGGCATCCTCGGTGAGTTGTACGGCGGTGCCACCGAGACTCGCTTCGCGCGAGACGTGGACCAGGTCCCCGGCTGGGCGAGAGCGGGGATATCCGGCAACACCGACGTTCCGGTCCCGGCCACCGTATCGGCCGCGACCTTCGCCGAGTCTCGTCTGCTGTCCCTGCGCACCCGGCAGTCAGCCGCCTACAAGGGTCTGCATGCGCTGCTGATGGCTCAGGGAGCCAAGGACTGGCGCTTCAACAAGTCCTTCGACTACACCCAGTACCTGGCCCTCGATGTCGACATCCACCACATCTTTCCCAAGAAGTGGTGCAACGACAACGAGGTTCCGCGGAACCTGCGCGAGAGCATCGTCAACAAGACGCCGTTGGCGGCGAAGACCAACCTGCTCATCGGCGGTGCTTCGCCCGCCACCTATATGCGGAAGCTCGAAACCGCCGCCGGCCTTGATTCCGACGAACTGGACGCGATCGTCGGTGCCCACCTGATCGACACGAAGGCGCTGCGGCACGCCGATTTCGAGGCGTTCTTCCTGGCTCGTCGGCGTGCCTTGCTCGGGCTGGTCGAGCAGGCAATGGGGAAGCGGGCGCAGCAGGACGTCGAGGCGGGAGCGTTGACGGGCGGTGAGGAGGCACCGGAGGCGTTCGCCGACGAAGCCGACGACCCGGAGGACACTGACGTGATCGTGTCGGTTGTGAGTAGCTGACTGACCGGCGTCGTCGACCTCGGCAGCGCACTCGACAGTTCTGTCGGGTGCGCTGCCGAGCCTTACCGTCCGATCGCGCTGTCATCCGGTCCGGATGCGGATCCGCACACCGTCACTGGCGCGCGGCCGCGTCGTGCTTCGTGCCGTTGACGAAGGCCGTCCAAGCCTGTGGGTGCAGCGTCAGCGTTGGCCCGTCCGGGTCCTTGGAGTCGCGCACGGCGACGATGCCGGGGAGGTTGGTGGCGACCTCGACGCACTCGCCGCCGTTGCCGCCGCTGCGGGTGCTCTTGCGCCACACAGCGCCGCTGAGGTCAGTCATGCCGCATCTCCCCGGTGATCCTCTTGATCGTGTCTCTCGATTCTGCCTCACCTTGTGCCAGGCGAGCGACACTCGCGAACGCGGCCTCGTAGGCCTGCAGTTCCGCAGGCTTGTCGAGGTAGAGCGCCCCGGTGAGCGATTCGCTGTACACGACGGACGGCTCGGGTGTGGCCCGGCCGCCCTTGGTGGCGGGGAAGTCGAGGATGACGAACGAGCCGGCCACGGCACCGACGTGCGGACCCGCAGCCAACGGCACCACCCGGAGCGAGATGTTGGGACGTTCGGAAGCATTCACGAGCGCGCTGAGCTGACCAGTCATGACCGTCTCTCCGCCGACCCGGCGTCGAAGGACGGCCTCAGAGACGATCACGTCCAACCTGGGTGGCTGCGGCAGGCGACGGGTCAGCAGGCTCTGTCGCTGGAGGCGTACCTGAACCGCGTGGTCGCGCTCCTCGTCGGTCGCGGCCGGCTGGTCAATACGGGCGAGCGCTTGGATGTATTCACGGGTCTGCAGCAGTCCCGGAATTACAGTTTCCTGGTACTGACGCAGTGAGGCGGCCGCGGACTCCAACCCCACGTACAGCTCGAACCAGCTCGGCACCGCGTCCCCGTACGCGTGCCACCAGCCCTTGGACTTCGTCTCCGTGGCGAGCCCGCGCATCGCTTCGGTCATCTCCGCGGATACCCCGTACAGCTCGCACATCGCCTTGACGTCGAGCACCCGGACCGGGCCCATGCCGCACTCGATCCGCCAGATCTTCTGCCGGCTGTATTCGAGAGCTTCGGCGGCGGCGTCAAGGGTCACGCCGGCCTCGGTGCGGTACTGCCGCAGCAGCCGGCCGAGTTGCCGGCGCGGCACGGTCGATCCGACGTCCTCGGTCACTCGGGCACTCCTCGATTCCATGTCGCAACACTGCGTCGCCTGCCCATGCAACAGATATCGATAGCAACAAAGAAAGTCAATGCTTCTGGGCAGAATTCTGCTGTGGAACGTTGCATCGATGATGCGGTCGGTCACAGGATGACCACAGGCCCTGGTGTCGTACCGCTGATCGCAAGCTGCGGCGGCAGGGCGGGGTGAGCCCGTGCGTGCGGGGAGGGCGGTCGGGTTCACCCCTTCCAGTCCACGAGGGGGAGGCAGGCAGCAGATGAGCGGCCGCAACCAGCGACCGGGGGCGACCTACCGCTCCTTGGCGTACACCAGTCTGCTGCCGTGGCAGGTGCGCGAGCGCCGTTTCAAGTCGGTCGGGCTCGGACGCCGCGGCTTGGACCCGGCCGATGTGTACGACTTCCTCGACCGGGTCGCCGGTGACATGGCCACCGTCTACGCGGCCCTGGCCGCCAGCCGCCGGGAGACCGCCGTCATCAAGGACGCGCTGCGTCGCTGGCAGTCCGAGCAGGCCCGCACCCGCGCCGCCCAGGGGCCCGAGGCATGACCCGGCGCTACGTCATCCACCTGCCCGTCGTCGCCCCCGACCTGCCGGCGGCGCAGCGGCTTGCCCGGGTGGCCGGGCGTTGGCTGCAGGTGCTGCCGCAGACCGACCCGGGCGAGATCACCGTGTCCGACGAGGACAACCAGAACGTCCGTCATCGGGTCTTCTGCGACCTGCTGATGCCCGGTGGCCGGCGCTGCCTGCTCCGCGCCGACCACGACGGCACCTGCTCCCGCCGCCTGCGCCGCTGAGCACGGTGTAGACCGGAGATGCCCAGCGGAGCCGACGGCCGAGTGCGGGGGAGGGATCAGTCAGCCGGCGAGTGGGCCGTCGAGCACGTTGATGAGCTTGTCGTCGCGGGTGACCTCGTAGCCGCGCTCGCGCAGCGCCGCCACCAGATCGCTTTCCCGGTCGAGCGGGATCTCCAGATAGTCGCCGTTGAGCGCAGTGCCCTCGCGGCTGCCGAACTGGCGCTGCAGGTCCCGGGGGAGCAGCTCGGAGGCGCGTGCGGTGACCATCGGCGGCCAGTCGCCCTCCACCACCGAGCCCACCTCGTTGATCTCGAAGGGCCGGTCGTCGGGGTATCCGTCCTCCGGCTCGTAGCACTCCGGGCCGGCGGGGTTCCACAGGTGCGTCATGCGGACCTGGCGGGCTTCGCCCCAGGTGCGGGCGGCGGCGAGCGCCTGGATCTCCGCCGCCTCTTCGGCGGCGGTGCTGGCGTCGGCGAAGGCGAGGCAGTCGTGCAGCTGAGCGTGGCCGTAGACCAGGCTACGGGTGGTGGGGTGGTGCGTTGTCATGCCCAGATCCTGCCCGAGGTGTACGACAGGCAAGATCAGGTGTTCCGAGCAAGATCATGCCCGTTCGGGCCAGCTACGCGCGTCGCCGCCGCTCCTAGCCTGATCCGCACGGCATCCGTCAGCGCCGTCGCAGGTCCGGCGCGGGGAAGGCGGCGTTGCCACCAGGCGGAACCGTCGCCGGGACCGTGGGCGACGGGGGTCGATGTGGGGTCGGGACGGAGCGCAGGCTCATCAAAATCGTGACATCCACGACGACCTGTTCGACCTGGGCAGGCATTCGCTGACCGTGGCGCGCATACGTGGCCAATTCAAAGGTGTCGGGTAGGTCGCACAAAGCGCGCCGACTTCCCGCAGTGAGAAGACGTCCTAGCCATCACGCTCGGTCAGCGTCAATGGTTCTGTCGAGGGGGCGAGGCGTTCGGAGCGGCAGGGTCCGCAGTTGGAGGCCGGATCGCCCCGGTGCTGTGGGCACTGGCGGGCTTTGGTGGTGACGGACAGTGCGGCGCCGCGCGGTGGTGTGCCGTGGGGTTGGCCTGCGGGCCGGTTGGTGGGGAGTATGCGTCGCCATCTGCGTGCGGCGGTGCGGCCGGTGGTCTTTGATGTTAGGGGTTCGAGTCCCTTCGGGCGCGCAAGATCAAAAGAGGCCTGGCCTGCCGGATCGGCAGTCGGGCGCCGTCTCATCGGCGGCCGGACGGCGACAGTCTGGCTCATCGAGCATCGTATGCGGGACCAGCCGCGAGGCGCCTTCGAGCGTGGATCGCCGTCGACTCGCCACCCTCGGGCGCAGCCCGATCCGGTGATCGCTCGGGGTTTGCCCTGCGCCACCCGGTCGAGCCGGAACGCTGAACAGGTGGAGCAGCGATCGGGAGGACCGGCGTGGGGACGCCTGCAGTCGGTCAGGCGTGCCCTGTGGTCGTCGGCCGTCGGTGTCGTCGCCGGGGCGGCCACCGCGCTGGTCGGGGCGCCGGAGCTGACACCGCTGGTGATCTGGACGATCGCGGCGGGCACGATCGTCGTCTGGGGGTGGGGCGCTGGTGAACAAGGTCTTCGCGTTCACGTACGCCCGGCTGTACTACCGCGACGACGGCGGCATCGACTGCAAGCGGGACGACCCACCGGCGTACGCCGACTTCGCGTACGCCGCTTTTGCGGTCGGCATGTCCTACGCCCCCGGGCGAGAACGAACCGACCAGCAGTCGCATGCGCCGGATCCCGCTCGGGCACGCGCTGCTCTCGTACACCTTCGGAACTGGCATCCTGGCCGTCGCCGTGAACCTGGTCACCAACCTGGGCCAGTCGTGACCCACGCAGCATGACATGCGCCCGCCGCTGGAACGGCTCCGCGAGGGGCTCCGCGAGGGCGAGAACGACGCGCCATGTGACCGCGAGCGGAACGGACGGGAGTGCCCGATGACGGTCGCCGGTGGCAGGAGAGTCGGTTGATCACCACGAGGATCGTCCTGGTAGTCGCGGTGGCCCTGGTTGTCGCAGCGGGCCTGCTGGCCGGCGTGCTGGTCCAGCGTCGGGCCGGTGGTCGTAGCTACCGTTGGCTGCTCGCGCCGCTGTACCGCGCATCCCGACGCCCCGCCGTCGCCGTGCTGCTCCTCGCGGCGCTGTATGTCGGAATCCGCGCGTACCCCGGCGCGGAACCCCACATCGTCCGGCGCGTCGTCATGGTGCTGTTGATCGCGAGCGTGACGTGGCTGGTGCTTCGCGCCCTGCACATCGCCGAGATGGCCGCGTTCAGCCGGCTGCCGAACGAGACGCGGGCCGACCGCCGGATCCGCCGCGCCCGCACCCAGATCCGACCGGTACGGCGCCTTACCTCGGTCGTGGTGACGGTCGTGGCGATCGGCCTGATCCTCACCACGTTCCCTCCGCTGCGCACCATCGGGCTGTCCGTGCTCACCTCGGCGGGTGTCGTCGGCGCGCTGCTCGGCCTGTCCGCACGCACCGCGCTCGGCAACGCCTTCGCCGGCATCCAGGTCGCGTTCGCCGACGGACTCCACGTGGGGGACGTGATCGTGGTCGACGGGCAGTGGGGGCGCGTCGAGGAGGTGAAGCTGACCAACGTGGTCATCCGGCTCTGGGACGACCGGATGCTCATCCTGCCCACTACCTGGTTCACCGAGCACCCCTTCCAGAACTGGACCCGGCATGAGACGCGGGTGGTCGGCGAGACCCGGCTCCACATCGATCACACCGCCGACCTGGACGACCTCCGCGCCGAGACGAGGCGGATCGTCGAATCGTCACCCCTGTGGGACCGGCACCAGTGGGTGCTGCAGATGGTGGATGCGACGCCCCAGACCGTCGTCGTCCAGGTCCAGGCATCGGCGGCCGACGGGCCGAGTGCCTGGGACCTCCGGTGCGACGTCCGCGAGGGCCTCATCCGGTACCTGCGCGACCACCACCCCGAGTGGCTGCCCCGCACCCGCAGCGAGTACCACCCCTGAGCCCGCACACCGCCGGCTCACTCCTGTTCCCGGTCACCGGTCAACACGGCGCGGGTGCGGCGGGCACCCGGAGGTGCGACCGGCTACCCGCCGTCGCGGGTCCTGCGCCCGCTTTCCGGCCGGCGCCGGTCAGCCGTCCACCCCCGGTAACCTGCCGCGATCCCCGGACCTCGTCCATTCCCGAGGAAGGAGCAGGTCATTGGCAAGCTGTTCCGCAGGCCTTCGATGACGACAGACGGACGGGCATCATGTGCCGGCCGGCACGGCGGCGGGCCGGATCGAGAGGTCGAGTTCGCCGCCGACGACATTGACCTCGATGGTGTCGCCCGGATTCGCCCCGTCATCGAGCAGCAGCGTCGACAGCCGGTCTTCCCACTCACGCTGGATGCTGCGCCGCAGTGGCCGCGCCCCGTACTCGGGCTGGTAGCCCCGGTTGGCCAGCCACTGCGTGGCGTCCGGGCTGATCTCGAGGTTGATGTCCTGTGCGTGCAACTGGCGGGGTTCGTACTCGCTGCGTGCGCGGGCGGGCATGGTCGCCGTCGTCACCCACCGCCGTAAGACCGTCGGCGATCTCGTGCCCGAGCACCGTGTCTGGCTGCAGATCCGTGCGGCCGTCGTCCATGCGTAGAGGTCGGACTTCGCCCACGGTCGTCGTCGTGATGCGTACCAAGGCGTCTGTCGGTCGCTCGGTCCTGGCCAATGTTCGTGCTACAGGTCCGGTTGCGAGGAGCCGGTTATCGTGGGCGTCGGTGGGTAGCCACCGGCCGTGAAGAGGCCAACCGACGACCTCGGCACCCGGTCGGACACCAGCCGTGCCATAGCGTTCAGCGACGCCGTCCTGGCCATCATCATCACGCTACTGGTGGTGGATCTCCGGGTGCCGGACGTACCGCCCGGTCGCCTGCTGTCGGGGCTGCTGGAGCAGTGGCCCGGTTACGCCGCCTATCTCGCCTCGTACGCCTACGTGGCCGTCGTCTGGCTGAACCACAAGGGCGCGTTCAATCGCCTCAAGGAGAGCGATCGGGGGCTGCACTGGGTGAACCTCTTCGTTCTGTTCACCACCGCGCTGCTGCCGTTCCCGACCGCCGTCGTCTCGGACGCCTTGCAGGAGCACGACCAGCAGGACCAACGCGTGGCCGTCGCCTTCTACGCGCTGGTCGGCGCGCTGCTCTGCGCGAGCTGGCTGGCGTTCTTCCACTATCTGTCCCGGCGCAAGGACCTGCTCAGGGAAGGGGTGAGTGAACGGCACTTCCC
Organism: Micromonospora coxensis; assembly: GCF_900090295.1. Taxonomy (NCBI): domain Bacteria; kingdom Bacillati; phylum Actinomycetota; class Actinomycetes; order Micromonosporales; family Micromonosporaceae; genus Micromonospora; species Micromonospora coxensis. The sequence continues at coordinate 6,639,023 of NZ_LT607753.1, forward strand.
CGCCGAGCGGGTGCGGGCACTCGTCGGGATCATCCTCTACGTCGCCGCAGGGCTCATCGGTTACCTGGTCGCACCGCTCGCCGGCCTGGCGATCTTCGTCGTGCTGCCGGTGTTCTACGCCGTCACCAGCGCCGGTCTGACCCAGGTGCCTCTCGCCCGCCGGTTCGCGCATCGCCCCCCGGCGTCGGGGAGCTGACGGTCAGACGACCGGCTGGGAGCCCTCGTCGGGATCGCCCTCTGCCACCCCCGGCTGCGGGCGGGCGAACCGCCGTTTCACCCCGGCGGGCGCGGGTATCCGCCGTAATCCGTGCGAAGGGGGAATCCGGGTGGACTACCGTCGGATCTCTCGAGCCGATGGCGCCGACCTCGACCGGTGCCGTCCGCCGAAACGGTCGGCGACGCTACAACATCTCCAGCGGTTGCGGGCCGGCCGGCGGCGGGAACGCCGTGTCGAGTGCCGCCACGTCCTCCTCGCTCAGTTGCAGGTCGCGCGCTTCCGCGTTCTCCCGGGCGTGTTCGGGGTTGGACGACCGAGGGATGGCCGCGACCCTCTCCTGCCGCAACAGCCAGGCCAGCGCCACCTGAGCGGGCGTGACCCCGTGCCGGGCGGCGGTCTCGGCGACTTGGGGGTGGCCGAGCAGTCGGCCCTGCTCGATCGGCGAGTACGCCATCACCGGGATACGGTGCTCGCGTAGCCACGGCAGCAGGTCGTACTCGGGACCGCGGCGGGTGAGGTTGTACAGGATCTGGTTGGTCGCGCAGGCGCTGCCGCCCGCCTCGAGTAGGTCCGTCATGTCGGAAAGATCGAAGTTGCTCACGCCCCACTGCCCGATGTCGCCGGCGTCGACGAGTTCGGCGAACGCCTCGATCGTCTCCGCGAGTGGATTCGTGCCACGCCAGTGCAGCAGGTAGAGGTCGATGTGGTCGACGCCGAGTCGTCGCAGGCTGCGGCGGCAGGCTTGCACGGTACCCCGTCGGCTGGCGTTGGACGGGAGCACCTTGTCGACCAGAAAGACCTCCGGGCGTCGTCCGACGATTGCCTCGCCGACGAGCTCCTCGGAGGCGCCGTCACCGTACATCTCCGCAGTGTCGATCATGGTCATGCCCAGGTCGAGCCCGGTGCGTAGGGCGGCTATCTCGTCCTGCCGACTCGCGGGGCGCTCGCCCAGGTACCAGGTTCCCTGGCCGAGCACGGGCATCGTCTGGCCGGACGGCAGTTCGATCGCGTCGGCAGCGAGGGTCATGTCGTGACCTTTCCGGAGCCTGGGCACCCAGTGGGTTGCCTGCGTTACCCGCTGCGACAGGCAGCACACCTCGTTGCGGACCTCTCCGCGAGGCCCTCGCTGTGCAGAGGGCAGGTGGCCGCATTTCGTCACCGCAGGAACCTCCTCAGGAACCCGCGTGACGTGCCCGACGAGCGCTGGGACGCTGTCCTGATCGCCACTGGCCGGTCGGTGCTGGCCGCCACGCCGTAATGCGGACCGGCCGTCGGTCGGTCAGGAGTTGCGCTCGGCGAAGGGTCCGCTCACAGCCAGTCGTGTTCGCGGGCGTAGCGGGCCGCTTCGTGGCGGGTCCGGGTCTGGGTCTTGCGCATGGCGTTGGAGAGGTAGTTGCGGACGGTTCCCGGCGCGAGGTGGAGTCGGGTGGCGATGTCGGCGACCGAGTAGCCCTCGCCGGTGACCCGTAGGACGTCGGCTTCGCGGTCGGTGAGGGGGGAGTCGTCGGTGACGGCGAGCGCGGACACGTCCGGGTCGATCCAGCGCTTGCCCGCGTGCAGGGTGGCGATGACGGAGGTGATGTGGGCCGGCTCGGCGGATTTGCTGACGAAGCCCTGGACGCCGAGTCTCAGGGCCTTGCGGAGCACGCCGGGGCGGGCGTGCCGGGTCAGCATGAGGACCACCTGCTCGGGTCGCGTACGGCGGATCTCCGCGACCGCGCCGAGACCGTCCACGCCGGGCATCTCCAGGTCGATGACCAGGACGTCGGGGCGGTGCCGCAGGGTGGCCTCGATGGCGCTCTCGCCGTCCTGCGCCTCGGCGAGGACGGTGATGTCGCCTTCCAGGGGCAGCAGTGCGGCGAGGGCCGTACGGAGCAGTACCTCGTCGTCGGCGAGCACGATGGTCGTCATCGACCGTCCTTTTTCGGGGTCGGTGGGGTCGCGGCGCCACGAGCGGGCGGGAACGTCGCGGCTGTCCGGAAGCGTCCCTCGTGCTGCTCCACGATCAGCTCGCCTCCGTCTCCTGCCACCCGCTGTCGCAGCGCGGACAGTCCCCTGAGCTGCGGCGGCGTGTCGGCGCTCGCGCCGTCGTTGACGATGGTGATGCCTGAGTCGCAGAGCGTGATCTGCACGTGGGTGGCTTGGGCGTGGCGCAGGATGTTGGTGGTGGTCTCGCGCAGCACCTGGCCGAGCAGTTCGCTGACGCGGGCGTCGACCTCCGCCTCCCGGGTCACCCGGACCCGGATGCCGGCGGCCTCGAACAGGTTCTTCGCGTTCTCGATCTCCGCGGTGAGGTTGAGCCGCCGTTGGGCGTAGGCGAGTTCCTTGGTCTGCGCAATGGTGTCGCTGACCAATGCGTACGTCTCCCGCAGCTCCTTCTCCGCGCGTGCGGTGTCGCGGAGCAGCAGCCGCTGGGCCAGCGCGATCTTCAGCTTCACCACGTGCAGCGTGTGGCCCTGGATGTCGTGCAGGTCGCTGGCGAACCGGACGCGCTCCCGGACCACGGCCAGCTCCGCCTCGCGTTCCCGGGTCTGCTCGAGTTCCCGGATGAGGTCGTAGAACCGCTCGCCCACCACGGTCAAGACCGTCACCACGACGGTGAGGACAGTCGGAACGAGGACGTAGGTGACCAAGACACCGCCGACGTCATCGCGCTCCACGAGCAGCCGCGCCGCGCCGATGACGGCGACGTAGGTGAACAGCCCGCCGATCGCCAGAGCCCGATACCGCCGTACCTCGCGCAGGGCGAGCGAACCGACGGCGCAGACCCCCCAGTAGGCGTTCGGACTGCCGGTCACCAGCACCCCCAGCGGCCACACCACTCCCGCTACGAGCATGCAGGGCGGTGCGAACCGGGCGAGGTCGTTGGCCGTCCACCGCTCGAAGGCCACCACGGCCGCCACGGCTCCCGGGGCCAGAACGAGGAGGTGCCACCAGGTACGCGCGTCGGTGTAGAGCAGGACCACAGCGGCGATGACGACCGGCGGCAGGGATGTCGCCAAGTTGAGCCGGCGCAGCCTCCCCTGCGTCGACTCGGTGAAGCGCGGCGATCGTGCGGTCACCTTCTCAGTATCCGGCGGCTATGGGCCACGACCAGTGACACCGCGTCACTTGTAGCCGTGACGTGGTTGCACTGACGGCCGGCCGTGATCGCTGCTGTCATGGGGACATGACCACCACCCCCGTCATCGACGTCGACCGACTGAATCTCACCTACGGCGACTTCCACGCCGTCAAGGACCTCTCCTTCGAGGTTCGACCCGGAGAGCTGTACGCCCTGCTGGGCACCAACGGGGCCGGGAAGACCTCGACCCTGGAGGTCATCGAGGGACACCGCAGGTCGACGTCCGGCACGGTGCGCGTCTTCGGGCACGCCCCGGGCGACCGGCGCGTGGTACGTCCCCGGATGGGGGTCATGCTTCAGGAGAGCGGATTCTCCCCGGACCTCACCGTCCGTGAGTCCGTCGGTCTGATCGGCCGGCTCAGTGGGCGTACCGACGACGTCGACCGGGTGCTCGACCTCGTCGACCTGACCGGCCGGGCCGGCCGGAGGGTGGCCCAGCTGTCCGGCGGGGAAAAGCGAAGGCTGGACTTCGCCACCGCCGCCTACGGCACCCCGGAGCTGCTCTTCCTCGACGAGCCGACCACCGGCCTGGACATCCAGTCCCGCGACGCCGTCTGGGCGACCGTCGATCGGCTGCGTGAGAACGGCGCGACGATCGTGCTCACCACCCACTATCTGGAGGAGGCGCAGCAGCGCGCCGACCGCATCGGACTGATGCACCAGGGCACCCTCCACCGGGAGGGCACCGTGGCCGAACTGACCCGCACCTTGCCGGCCGTCATCCGCTTCTCCCTCCCGACCGGGGCACCGGTGTTACCGCTACAGGCTGCGGTCAACGCCGAGGGAGAGGTCGTGGTCGAGACCTTCGGACTGCAGAAGGACCTGCACGTCCTGCTGCGGTGGGCCCAGGACCACGCCGTCGAGCTGCAGGGCTTGGAGGCTGGGCCGACCCGCCTCGACGACGTCTTCCGCGCCCTCAGCAACTGACCCGCCACCCCGACAGGAGTGCCACTGTGCTGTCCATCGCTGCAAGCGAGCTGATCCAGATCTTCCGCAACCGGCTGGTACTGATCACCAGCCTCATCATCCCGGTAGTCGTTAGCGCGTTCTTCGTCCGCCAGCACGAGACCTACGCCGCCCTCGGCAGCCTCGGCTACATCGCCGCGATCGTGATGTTCACGATCGCCGCGTTCGGGCTCTACGCCACCGCCGTCACCACCCTGGCGTCCCGGCGGCAGAACCTCTTCCTCAAGCGGCTGCGCTCCACCGCCGCAAGCGACACCGGCATCCTCGCCGGCCTGCTGCTACCCGCCACCGTTCTCGCACTGATCCAGGTCACCGCGATCCTGACCGCCCTGGCCATCGTCGCCGGGAAGCCGGCGAACATCGCCTTGCTCGTAGTGGCGACCATCGCCACCCTGGCCATGATGATCGGCCTGGCCCTGGCCACCGCCGGGCTGACCAACTCACCTGAACACGCCCAGGTCACCACTCTGCCCGTCACCCTCGGCGTGATCGCCGTGTCCAGCTGGATCGGCATCACCGGCACCGAGGACCTCACCTGGCTCAAGCGACTCCTGCCCGGCGGCGCCGCCACCGAGCTGACCATGAACGCCTGGAACGGTGGCGTCGCCGTGACCGAATCCCTCGCCCTGCTCGCGCCCACCCTGGCCTGGGTCGCCATCGCCGTCACCCTCGCCACCCGACTCTTCCGCTGGGAGCCCCGCCGATGACCCACCGAACCTCGAAAGCATGCGGACCCATCGACGCTGGTGGAAGATCTCCTGCTGCTTCTGCTCCCACCCAGGCCCGGGACCGTCGCGGGGGAGAACACCCACTTCTACGTCCTCGGGGAGCCGTCCGCGCGGACCTCGTCGTAGGCGAGTGACTGACCACTGTGGACCAATGCGGGGCCAGGAGCGTGGGGGGTCACCCACCGTCGGATGACCTCCTGAGCCCGGCGGGGGACTACCTCTCCGCAAAGCCGAGGGGCGTGCAGACCGCACTCGTGGCAGTCGGCCCCCCGCTGCGCGAGCCGGTGTGGGACAGGCTCATCGCACGGGGCGACATCGATCAGGAGCCGCACACGGTGCTAGGCCTGTTCCGCACGACAGCCCTGCCCGAGGGTGGGACCGGACGCCGGGCGCGTCTCTCGCCGACATCCGGCAGGTCCTCGTGGACGGTGCGCAGCCGCAGACCCGCATCGCCGTGCTCGCGGCACTGCTCGCCGCGAGCGGCCCCCCCGCAGTTCCACCGCGGGATCCCGTGGACGCCATCGGTGACGGGCACCGCCGCCGTTGCCCGGGTCGGAGATCACCCCGGACCGAACCGCCACGGCCGCTATGTGGTCGACGGGGTGATGAGCTCGTCGGCGACCCAACGCGCGACGCCAGCGGGGTAGGGCGCCGGCAGCACGAGCACGATGTGCCCGAAGCCGGCGCCGATCGCCCTGCCGACGGCGTCCTGGGTGAGCCCGGGCTGGTCGTAGGAGACGGGCAGGTTGATCGAGCGGGTGATCGACGCGGGGTCGCGGCCGATTTCGGCGCAGTAGCGTTCCAGGAGGGCACCGCGGCTCACGGCGTCGTCGACGTCCCCGCTGGCGATGTTCCAGATGTCCGCGTGCTCGGCGACCACCCGCAACGTGGCGGCTGAGCGGCCACCGATCACGATCGGCGGGTGCGGGCGCTGCATGGGCTTGGGGCTGGCGAACGCCCCGGTGAGGTCGACGTACGTGCCGTGGAAGTCGAACGGCTCGTTGTCGGTCCAGAGCCGCCGGATGACCGTGAGCGCCTCGGCGAGGCTGCCCACGGCGTTGGCGGTGTCGGCGAAGGGCAGGCCGTGCGCGGCGTACTCCCGCCGGGCCAGGGGGTGACCGGGCCGCGACCCGACGCCGATGCCGAAGTCGAGGCGCCCCCCGGAGACGATGTCGACGACCGTGGCGATCTTGGCAAGCATCGCGGGAGGCCGGAAGCGGTTGCTGGTCACCATCACGCCCAGGCGCAGCCGCTCGGTCTGCGCGGCGAGGGCGGAGAGCAGGGTCCAGCCTTCGTACGCCGGTCCGCCAGGGTCGCCACCGATGGGCATGAGGTGGTCGAACAGCCACGCGTGCTCGATCTCGGCGATGGCGTCCGCGTCCTGCCAGACCCGCAGGATGTCGTGGTAGTCGACGTGCATCGGGGCGGTCATGAGCCCGAAGCTGGGCGAGGGCTTGCTTGGCATGGGTCCGTTCGTCCCTTCGACGCGAGCCTGGGAAGACCTGGCTGTGCGGCGGGTCAGGCGGCAGACGGACGCGCAGGCGTACGTCTGCCGCCCGGTCACCGACGTGCCGAGTGATCAGCGGCGGCGCAGCGCCGGCTCCAGCAGAGCGGGCGGGGTGTCGTTCTTCTCGTGGGCGGCGAGGTCGACGCCGGGAGCCACGATCGCGTCGATCGCGTCCAGCACGTCGGCCGAGAGCACCGCGTCCGAGGCGGCGAGCTGCGAGCGGAGGTGGTCCATCGTGCGGGGGCCGATGATCGCGCTGGTCACGCCCGGGTGCGCGGTGACGAAGCCGAGCGCGAGTTGGATCATGCTCAGGCCAGCCTCGTCGGCAACTGTGGCGAGCTGCTCGACGGCGTCGAGCTTGGCGCGGTTGGCGGGGATACTGATGTCGTAGCGCTGCTGCATGAAGCCCGCGCGGTTCGTGCTGATTTCCTGTCCGGCGCGGATCGCGCCGGACAGCCAGCCCGACGCCAGCGGGCTCCAGGCGAGCACGCCCATGCCGTACTGCTGCGTCGCGGGCAGCACGTGGGTCTCGATGCCACGCTGCAGGATCGAGTAGTTCGGCTGCTCGGTCACGTAACGGCTCAGACGTCCCTCGCGGGCGGTCCACTGCGCCTGCACGATGCGGTAGGCCGGGAAGGTCGAGGAGCCGAAGTAGCGGATCTTGCCCGCGCGCTGCAGGTCCGTCAGCGCCGACAGCGTCTCGTCGTCGCTGGTCGTCGGATCCCACCGGTGCATCTGGTAGAGGTCGATGTGGTCGACGCCGAGGCGGCGCAGGCTGTTCTCCAGCGCGGTGACCAGCCAGCGGCGCGAGCCGCCCCGCTGGTTGCGCTCGTCGCCCATCGGCAGGGTCGCCTTGGTGGCCAGGACGACGTCGTCCCGGCGGCCGGCGATGGCCTTGCCGACCATCTCCTCGGACTGGCCGCCGCTGTAGGCGTCAGCGGTGTCGATGAGGTTGATCCCCGCCTCGAGCGCTGCGTCGACGATGGCCGTGGCTTCCTCCTGGGTGGTGTTGCCGATCTTGCCGAAGTTCATCGCGCCGAGTACGAGGGTGCTGACCTGCACACCAGTACGACCCAACGTGCGGTACTGCATGACTGTTCTCCCTTACCGACGTCCGGCGGTACACGGTTTGGTGGTAGCCCGTCCGGTCAGTATCCTGAGCAAGCGGAACACTGTTCCGATAAACAACATACGGAACAGTGTTCCGGATGCCAAGCGGAGTGACGGAGGTAACGCGACGTGGCCGACATCGACAGCGGCACGGAGCAACCGGTCCCGCGCAAGCGGGCCGACGCCCGGCGCAACGAGAGGGCCCTGCTCGACGCCGCCGCCGCGGCGTTCGTCACCTCCGGCGTCGACGTGCCCGTGCGGGACATCGCCGTCAGGGCGGGCGTCGGCGTAGGCACGATCTACCGCCACTTCCCGACCCGCGCCGACCTCATCGTCGCCGTCTACCGGCACCAGATCGAGGCGTGCGCCGAGGCGGGACCGGCCCTACTGGCCGACAGCGACACACCACACGCCGCCCTGGCACAGTGGATCGACCTGTTCGTCGACTTCCTGGTCACCAAGCACGGTCTCGCTGCAGCGCTACAGTCCGACGACGCCGCCTTCCAGGCCCTGCACGCCTATTTCCTCGACCGGCTCGTCCCGGTCTGCGACCAGCTCCTCGACGCCGCCGTCACCGCCGACGAGATCCGCCCCGACGTGGACGCCTACGGGCTGCTGCGCGGCGTCGGCAATCTCTGCATCGGCGCGGGCAGTGATCCCCGTTACGACGCACGCCGCCTGGTCGGCCTCCTCGTCGCCGGGCTCGCATCCGCCAGGTGACGCTGCTGGTAGACGACCGGATCGAACGCGGGCGGCCGGCCGCCTCCGGATCCCTTGGCCTGACGGCGGTGGCGTCCACGGACGTGGTGTACGACTCCCCGTGATGGGCGTGTTGCGTAGATGAGAGACGGCCATCGCGTCGATCCTTCATGACGACCAAGTCGGGGAAGGAAGTGAGGACGCGATGGCCGCTTCAGAGAGTGTGAACCCTGTTGGCCTGTGCGCGAGCAGATCGAGGGCGAGTCGCCGGACGTGTTGCGGGCGTTGATCAAAACGTTCGCGCAGGCGGTGATGTCCGCGGAAGCGGACGCGATCCGCGGTGCCGGTTACGGGCAGCGCAGCGATGAGCGGGTGAACTCGCGCAACGGCTACCGGCAGCGTGAGTGGGACACCCGGTCGGGACGAATCGACTTGGCCATTCCCAAGCGCGCCAGGGCTCGTACTTTCCGGACTGGCTGTTGACGCACCGGCGGCGGGCCGAGCAGGCCTTGGTGTCGGTCGTGGCGACCTCGTATCTGCTCGGGGTGTCGACGCGGCGGGTGGAGAAGCTGGTCGAGCAGCTCGGGATCCGACAGCTGTCGAAGTCGCAGGTCTTGGAGAAGGCCGCCCACCTCGACGCCCAGGTCGAGGCGTTCCGCAACCGGCTCCTCGACGCCGTCCACTACACGTTCGTGTGGATGGACGCTCTGACGATGAAGGTCCGCGAGCACGGCCGCACGTCAACGTCCATGGCCTGATCGCCGTCGGGGTCGACGCCGACGGAGGGCGCGAAGTCCTTGGCGTGGACGTGGACCGAAGGACGCCGCTACATGGGCCTGGAACTACTCACCAAGGCCCGCATGGTCACGATCAACACCGCCGCTGATGGCGGGGTGTCTATTTGTCTCTGGTCAGGCTGGCCGATTCTTACGGCTGGCAGTCACCGTGCTTGCCGCTCGGACACCCCACCCACATCCTCCATCCATGACACTTCATCAAATCTGCTTGATGCATCACATTCATTTGATGTAACTTGCAGTCGTGATGCTGTCGAGTCAGAGTGCCCCGGCGTTCGTACGCCTGGCCGCCCATCCGCTGCGCTGGCGGCTACTGACCGAGCTCGCGGCCAGCGATTACCGGGTTCGGGAGTTGGTGACGCTGGTGGGCGAGCCACAGAATCTGGTTTCGTACCACCTGCGGCTGCTGCGCGACGGCGGGCTCGTCACGGCCACCCGCAGCAGCTTCGACGGCCGCGACAGCTACTACCACCTGGATCTGGACCGCTGCGCGGACGCACTCGCCGACGCCGGGGCGGCCCTGCATCCGACGCTGACCCGGGGGCACGTCGCGCCGAGTGTGTCCACGGCTGGTCCGCTACATTGGCCCCGCGTCGGCGTGCTGTTCCTGTGCACGGGCAACAGCGCCCGCTCACCGATCGCCGAAGCCCTGCTGCGCCACTCTACTGACGGCCAGGTCGAGGCAATGAGTGCCGGTAGCCGGCCCAAGCCGCACCTGGACGCCAACGCCGTTCGGGTGCTCCGCGAAGAGTTCGACATCGACATCACCGGCCGGAGCCCTCGGCACTGGGACACCCTGTCCGGTCGACGGTTCGACTACGTCATCAGCCTGTGCGACAAAGCCCGTGAGGCGTGCCCCGACTTCCCGGGTCGGCCTCGGCGAATGCACTGGAGCATTCCCGACCCCGTCGCCACCGGCGGCACCGCTCGGGCTGACTACCTCGCCTTCCGGCGCACTGCGGCTGACATCGAGACCCGCGTCAGGCACCTGCTGCCGGTCGTCAGCGCCATGCGATCCTGAAGGAGACCACCTGTGACAGCGTCCGAACAGTACGCCAGCGTCCGCTACATCGTCGACGACGTTCAGGCCGCCGTCGACTTCTACACCACCCATCTCGGCTTCGCCCTGAAGACCAGTGCCGGGCCAGCCTTCGCAGACGTTGTACGCGGCCCGCTGCGGCTGCTGGTGTCCGGCCCAGCCAGTTCCGGCGCCCGCGCGACCCCCGACGACGCCGCCACCGCCGGACGCAACCGCATCCACCTCGTCGTCGACGACCTGGATGCCGAGATCGACCGACTACGCAGCGCCGGGTTGTCGTTCCGCAGCGACGTCATCGCCGGCCCCGGCGGACGCCAGATCCTGCTCACCGACCCCGCCGGCAACCTCGTCGAACTCTTCCAACCCGCCCACCGACAAGCCACCCCCTGACGGAAGCCCACCCCGGGGCGCCATCTTCCGGCAGCAGGGACCGTCGGCGACGATCGGCGAAGGTCAAGGCCGATGTGCCAGCTCGGCGGTCGTGATGCCACCCGAGCCGAGCCTCGTCGCCTATCGGGAAGCACGAAGTCGCCGAACCAGGTCGGCCCCGGGCCGTCGACAGCGGCGAGGTGCGGTCCGGATGGCGCACAGCTCAACAGGGGGTAGCGGTGGTAAGCGGCTCGTGCGGGATCACGCAGTGACGAAGAGCCCGTCGATGTCCACGCAGTCGGTGAAGGTGGCGCCGGTTTCCTCGTCGAGCGGGCGCCACCGCAGGGGGATTGACACGTGGTGACCTTGACCGGCCGGCACGCGTTGCGACCGGCATGCATACCAGCGGTGGTCGACGGCGGATCGGCGAGATAGCCACTTCTGTCGCAGGCCGCGCCGATCAGCGTCCGGTCGGGCCGAAGAGCGGAAGCTCGATCATGCCGGCAGCGAAGCGCTTGCTCCTCACGCGGCGTCATGTCACATAGTCGGTGGCGTGGAGGAGCACCTGACCGTGGGGCGTGTGGCGGAGTTGGCCGGCGTCAGCGTCCGCACACTGCATCACTATGACGAGATCGGCCTGCTGGAGCCGTCCACGCGGACCGCGGCTGGGCACCGTGCCTACTCCGCGGACGACGTGGAACGACTCCGGGAGGTGCTCGCCTACCGGCGGCTCGGCTTCGGATTACGGGAGATCGCGGATCTGGTTGACAACCCCGCTGCCGACGCGGTCGCCCACCTGTGCCGGCTGCGCGGCCTGCTGGTGGACCAGCGCGACCGCGCTGCTGCCATGGTGACGGCCATAGACAGGGAACTGGAGGCACGAGCGATGGGAATCAGGACGACGCCGGAGGAGCAACTGAAGATGTTCGGCGCGCAGTTGTACGACGCCATCGGATCCGCTTACCCGGCGACGCGCTGCACCGAGCCGCGGATCGCCGCGCGCATCTGGGATGCGCTGGGGGACGCACGAACGGTACTGAACGTCGGGGCCGGCACCGGCTCCTACGAACCCCCCGACCGTGACGTCACGGCGGTGGAACCGTCGGCGGTCATGCGGGCGCAGCGTCCCCGGGGCGCGGCCCCGTGCGTGGCCGCCGCTGCGGAGAGTCTGCCGTTCGAGGACCAGTCCTTCGACGCCGCGATGGCGGTCAGCACCGTCCATCACTGGCCGGACCCGGTCGCCGGGCTGCGTGAGATGCGGCGCGTGGCCCGCCGCGTCGTGGTGTTCACGTACGACGCCGATGACACCGGCTGGCGGCAGCGGTTCTGGCTCACCCGCGATTACCTGCCCGAGTTCGCCCAGCTTCTCGTCGGCTGGCCGTCCCTGGCCGACCTGACCCGTGCGATCGGAGGACACGCGGAGCCGGTGCTCGTTCCCTGGGACTGCGCTGACGGCTTCTTCGAGGCACACTGGCGCCGGCCTGAGGCGTACCTGGACGAACATGTACGCCGCGCGGTTTCGGTATGGACCAGAGTGGGACCGCAGGCCGAGCAACGGGCAGTCAGCACACTTCGCGAAGACCTCTCCTCAGGCCGGTGGGCCGAACGCAACCGCGATCTCGTCGCCCTCGACACGGCAGAGCTCGGCCTCCGCCTGCTCGTAGCCTGATCCACTGTGGCGCGCGCCGCCGGAGCGCGGGCCGCCGGGGATTGGCAGGTAGTGCCGCGGCGACGTCTGGCATGAAAAAGCGACACACGGATCCGGTGCACGCTCGTGCCGCTGCGAGGCTAGTGCGCTGTCCATCAACGATCGTCGGGTTGGCGGCTGCCGGGAAGTGTCGTACCCGTGAGGTGGGGTGTTGTAGAGGTGCCGGTGGTGGTGTCGGGCAACGGTGGACGTCCGGCGACCGTGGTGTGGTCGCCGGACGTTCCGTTCATGGTCGTGCAGTTGTCCGCAGCGGTCCGATCACCGCGACGAGGCCGCCGGTCAGCCGTCCTGGGAGATCACGTCGTCGCCGTCGTTGCCGTTGACCAGGTCCGTTCCGGGGCCGCCGAAGAGCCGGTCGTCACCGTCGTTGCCGTTGATGACGTCGTTGCCGGCGCCGCCGCAGATCACGTCGTCGCCGTCGAGGCCGAGCAGGACGTCGTTTCCGCCGAGCCCGGAGATGACGTCGGCCCCTGCGGTGCCGCGCAGCACGTCGTCTCCGTTCGTTCCGACCACGGTGGCCACCCGGCCGTCGCAGCCGTGCACCACGGTGAAGCCCACGTGCCGGGTGAAGTCGCCGTACCCGTACCGCACCTCTACCCGGTCACCTGGTACGACCCCCAGCGCAGCGAGGTCCAGCACCCCGGTCAGCACGTCGGTGTTCTCCACCACCTGGCGCACCGGCACGGTGCCCCGGTCGGCGCCGTTGACCACCAGCCGCAGTTCCGCGGTGTCCAGCGCGGCCGAGTCCAGGTTGAGCGGCGCCTCCAGGGTCAGTGACACCGGCGTCCCGGCCGGTACCCGGGTGGCCGGCTGCCCGTGCAGGTCCCGGGCACGCAGGGTGGTGTTGGCCACCGCCATCCAGGCCAGTGACTCGTTCCAGGCGGTGTTGAAGGTGACCCATCCCTCGGTCCAGCCGATGTTGCCGAGCTGCGGGTTGTACGGGTAGTGATCGTTCTTCGGGCTGCCGTCGAGGACGCCGCGTGCTCCCTGGAGCTTGCCGTAGCCGCCCTGCAGTTCGGAGAACCAGCCGAGTTCGACCCCTTCGAAACCCCACTCGTCCGTGGCGGCACGGTAGGTGGCGTGGCGGCCGGTCGGGTTGCGGCCGAAGAGGTTGTCGACGTGCGCGGTGGCGATCTGCCGCAGCCGTTCGCTGGTCGGTCCGGTGCCGAGCAGCGTCGCGGCGGCCAGGGCGGGTGCGGCGAAGCCGGCCACGTTGCCGGTCTCGTTGGGGTCGGCCGCGGCGCCGCCGGTGAACGAGGGGATCGTCCAGCGGCTGTCGGAGTACCGGCGGAAGTCCCACATGTTGTCCGACCGTTCGACGGCGATCTCGGCCCACTGTTGAACGAACGCTCGGATGCCGGCCGGTGCCTGGTCCGGGTACGCCAGGGCGAAGCGGGTGAGCCCGGTGATCAGGTGGTACTCGCCCTGCCGCTGTCCCTTGGTGGTCTGCGGCGCTGCCAGGTCGAGGTTGGCCACCAACCAGGCGGCCTGGTCCCGGGCGGCGGTCAGGTACCGGCCGGCATCGGCGCGTGCCTCCCTCTTGGCCACCTCGTGCATCATCAGGTTGGGCCAGACCGAGTGACCGGGCGGGAACTCGCCCTTGCCGGTGCCGACCTGGGTGTAGACCTGGAACAGGTTGGCCGTGTGCGGGGTGTACTCGTGCCAGGCGAAGCGGTCCTTGGCGTCCTGTCCCCACAGCGGGAAGAGGTGGTCCCGGGCCCGCTCGTAGACCGACCGGGGGATGTGGTCGGACAGGTGCGGGTAGGCGTAGAGGAAGGCGGCCAACTGCTCCTTGAAGAAGGTGTGGTCGACCCTCGCGTCGAGGTAGATCTCCACCGCCCAGTGGATCAGCCGGATGATCTCCGGGGTGTCGGCGGGCAGGGTCACCGGCAGTCCTTCGTACACCGCGGTGGGGTCGGTGATCCGGTCGAACGCCGCGGGGTTGGACAGGTAGAGGTCGACCAGGCTGGACAGTTCGAAGGAGAACTGGTGGCCGTCGCGCCAGCCGACGCCCAGCTTGCAGTCCGGGTGGGTGCCGCCGGACGTCCGCTGACTGAACCGGCCGTAGTAGCAGCGCACGTCGGTCATGAAGTTGATGGCACGTTCGTAGGACACCCGTTCGGTCCAGCTCGCGCCGATGCCGAACGGCACCGAGTCGCCGGTGCCGGCCGCCCCGGTGACCCGGATGGTGAACGGGCCGGTGTCGGTGGGCGTGAAGGTGGTGAAATCGCCCACCTGACTGTTGACTGTGCCGGTGAAGCGGCTCGCGCCGGACGCGTCGGTGATGACGAAGGCGTCACCGTCGGCGGCCCGGGGAGCGGTGAACCGCTTCGGCCGGTCGATGTCGTAGCCGCTCTGGTTGACCAGGATCGGCTGGTCGACGTCCGGTGTTCCGGGCGGTGTCCACTGGCATCCGCCCGCCTGGGTGGGGTGGCCGGTCGGCACCTGGTCGAGTTCGTACACCGCGAGCGCGGCGAAGGACGCCTTCACGTGGTACGCGCCGAGCGCCAGGGTGCCACCGGCCGCCGGCGCCGCCACGGAGGCCACCCGCTGCCCGTCGACCTCCACGACCGAGATGCCGTTGGCCCGTCGGATGACCAGGTTGTGCCACTCGCCGGTCTTGACCGGCGCGGGTCCGCGGCAGACCACGCTGGCGTTGGGGCGGGAGACCTGGATGCTGCCAGGGCCGAGGATCTGGGCGGCCAGGTTGCGCTGGCTGACCACGAGCGGGTCACCCTGGAAGTCGGTCAGCAGATTGAGGCTCGGGCTGCTCGAGGCGGCCTCGAAACGGACCCGGGTCCGCAGTTCGTACCGCTCCGGCAGGTTCAGCGCCGTGGTCGGCACGATGTACCGGCCGGATGTCTGGGTGCGGGCGTCGATGGTCAGGTAGTCGATCTCCGCACTGGCCGGCTGCCACTCGGTGAGGGCGCCGGTGACGGCCCGCCAGTTCGTCGTGCCCGCGCCGAAGTCGTCGGCGAAGAGCTGTCGTCCGGGTACCGGCTGCTCGTTCGCCGCAGCGGTGGGGGAACCCGGGCCCGGCACGGCAACACCCAGCAGCGTCACACACAGCACGCCGGCCGCGAGTCGCCGCAGGTTCGGTCGTCGCATCGTTCTCCTCCAGGTGAGCGGGAGCTGGCCGGGTTACTTCTTGATCAGGGCCTGCATCGCGGAGGCGGCCGCGTCCAGCGCCGGCTTGGCCTTCTCCCGACCGGCCAGCACCGACCCGATGGCGTCGGTGAGCACCTTCTCGACCTGGGCGAAGTTCGGCAGGACCCAGAACGGGTCGGCGGAGGCGGTCCGGGTCACCTTTTCGGCGAAGTCCATCTGGTACGTGTCCGCGGTGAACCACGGCGACTGGAGCGCCTTCGTGGCGGCCGGCGGCAGGCTGGTCCCCTCGAAGAACGTCTTCAGGCTGTCCGGGTCGGCGGTGAGGTACTCGGCGAACTGCCGGCCGGTCTCCGCGCCCTTGCCCTTGAACACCGCGACGCAGTGCCCGTGCGACATCGCCTGCGGCTTGTCCCCGGCGGTCAGCACCGGCCGGGAGACCGGGCGGGTGACCGCCGCGACCTCCTTGCCCTTCGGTGCGGCCAGCAGGAACTGCCGGGCCAGCGTGGCGTCGTCGTAGAGGGCGGCGTCGCCCCGGCCGAAGATGACCCGTGACTCGGTACGGGAGATGTCGCGCAGGATGAGGCCCTTGTCCAGCAGGCCCTTATACCACTCCAGGGCCCGGACCCCACCTTCGTCGTTGACCTGGACCCGGCCGTCGGCGTACACCGTCGAGCCGAAGGTCCACATCCACGGGATCAGGTCCTTCAACGCCGGGTCCTTGGTCGAGCCGAGGTAGGGCGCCTTGCCGGTGGCCTTCTTCAGTTCGGTGAGCAGGCTCTCGAACTCGGTGACCGTGGCCGGTACGTCCTTGACGCCGATGCGGTCCAGCCAGGTCTGGTTGACGAACATGCCGATCGCGCCGGAGTAGTGCGGCAGGGCGACCTGCTGGCCGTTCGCCTGCGCGATCAGCAGGGTGGCCGGGGTGTAGTCGTTCTTCTTCGCCAGGTCGCCGAGGTCCTCCAGGACGCCGAGTGAGGCGAACGTGGTGAGCTGGTCGATCGGCATCTGCAGGGCCCCGAAGGTCTGTCCGTTGCGGGCCGCGAGCAGCATCGGCTCCAGGAAGCCGGTCCACGGGTAGACCACCGGGGCGATCTTCACGTCCGGCTGCTTCGACTGGTACGCGGCGAGCAGCTTCTCCCAGGCGGGCTTGTTGGCCTCCTCGGACATCGACCAGTTGTAGAAGTTGATCTCCTTGGCGGCCTTGTCGCCGGCCGCCGGGGCGGCGCCGCGGGAGGCGCAGGCGGACAGGGCGGCGACACCGGCGCCGGCGCCGAGGGCGCGCAGCAGGGTACGACGGCTGAGGATGGCGCTCATCGGTTTACTCCTGAACGGGGGAAGGGATGCGGGTGGTGAGGGAGTGGCGGTGGCCGGGAGGTCGTTCGTCCCGGCACCCGGGGGTGCGCCCGGTCAGCCCTTGACCGCTCCGGCGGCCAGACCGGTGACCAGGAATCGCTGGAGCAGGATGAAGACGACGACCACCGGCGCGGAGACGATCAGCGACGCGGCCATCAGGTCGGGCCAGTTCGCCTGCGCCTCGGTGATGTAGGTGCGGACCAGTCCGGGGGGCAGGGTCTGGGTGTCCGGCCCGCCGAGGGTGAGGGCGAAGATGAAGTCGTTCCAGCCCCGGATGAAGGCGAACAGTCCGGCGGCGACCAGACCGGGTCCGGTTATCGGCAGGACGACCCGGTGGATGACGGTCCACTCGCCGGCGCCGTCCATCTTGGCCGCCTCGATCACGTCGTCGGGGATGGCGTCGAAGAAGCCCTTCAGCACGAAGACGCAGAGCGGCAGCGTGAAGGTGGAGAACGACAGCACCAGCGCGGTGTAGGTGTAGAGCAGCCCGAGGTTCTGGAACATCACGTAGAGCGCGATCAGCAACAGTGACGACGGGAAGAGTTGCGAGACGAAGACCATCGTCATCAGCGAGCCACGTCCCCGGTAGCGGAACTTGCTGAACGAGTACGCCATGTAGGTCGCGGCGGCCACCCCGAGCAGGGCGGTCACCCCGGCCACGACGAGGGAGTTGACCAGGTAGCGGACCAGGGTCGCGTCGGTGAAGAACGCGGCGAAGTGCGCCAGGGTCGGGCGGGCCGGGAACAGCCGGAAGTCGCCGCCGATCGCGTCCGCGTCCGGGGTGAAGGCGGTGACGGCCATCCAGTAGATCGGGAACAGTCCGAAGCCGAGCAGGAGCACCAGCAGAGCCCAGCCGAGGACGCCGGGACGCTCGTCACCCACCCGGTCGCGGACCCGGCGGCGTCGGCGGGCGGGCCGGTCGGGTGCGCCGCCGGCCGGCGGTGCGGATCGGGGTGTGTCCAGGACGGTGCTCATGCGTTCTGACCTTCCACGCGACGGTCGAGCCACCGGTACACGGTGAAGAGGGCGGCGAGCAGGACGAGTCCGCAGAACCCGAGCGCGGCGGCCCGACCCAGGTCGAAGCCGCGGAACGCCTCGTCGTAGATGCGGATCGCGAGGGTGGAGGTCGCCTTGCCGGGGCCGCCGCCGGTGAGGACGTAGATGATGTCGAAGTGCTGGAAGTTGTAGATGATCTCCAGCATCGCGACGACGAGCATGACCCCCCGTACCTGCGGGAGTTTGACCCGCCAGATCCGCTGCCAGCGGGTGGCGCCGTCGATCTGGGCCGCCTCCAGCATCTCCACCGGCACGCTCTTGAGTGCCGCGAGGAGGGTGACCATCACCCAGGGGAACGTCGTCCAGGTCTTGGCGATGATCACCGTCAGCATCGCGGTGGAGACGTCCCCGGTCCAGGAGTGGTCCGACGGCAGCCCGAGAGCGCCGAGAAGTTCGTTGAGCAGGCCGTAGTTGCTGTTGAAGATCCACGACCAGAGGAATGAGACGACCACCCCGGGGATGACCCAGGGCAGCAGCATCAATCCGCGCAACGTGTTCCGCCCGGGGACACGCATGTCGAGCAGCAGGGCGAGGGCCAGCCCGACCACGAACGGGACGAGGGTGGCGCCGGTGGTGAAGACCAGGGTGGTCCAGATCGTATCGACGAACCCGCTGTCGAGCACCGCGGCGTAGTTGGCCCAGCCGGCGAAGGTCCGTCCCGGGTAGACCAGGCTCTCGTTGGACAGGCTGGTGATGAAGGACGCAACCAACGGATACACCGACACCAGGCCCAGGAGGCCGAGGCCCGGTAACAGCAGCAGGACCGCAACGACCCCATTGGACAGGGCCCGCGGCGAGCGGGGGACAGGGGAGGCCACGGGTTCACTCCTCTCGGGTTCGACTTGCGCTAGCTGAAGAGTCAGAACCACATCTTGCAATTCACTCTCGTACTGCGGAAGAGTAGGCGTGCCTGTTGCACACCGTCAACAGGCTGGAAACATCTATCCCGCGAGGCACCATGAAGATCAGCCACGTACGCACGTACGTAGTCCGACAGGCCGCGGCGACCTACCTGGGCGACCGCCCCGAGCGCGCCCTGTCCGGATGGCCCGACTACCGGGTGCTCCCACCGAGGAACACGCTCTACCCCCGTGACCTGGAAACCCTGATCGTCTCCGTGCACACCGACGAGGGCCTCATCGGCTGGGGAGAGGCGCTGACCCCGGTCGGCACCGAGGCGGTCGCCACCCTCGTCGACCAACTGCTCACCCCGGCCCTGCTCGGCGAGGACCCGGCCGGCGTCGCGGTGCTCCAGCACCGGCTGCGCCAACTCATGCGGGTCCGTGGGCACCTCAGCGGGCACCAGGCCGACGCGGTGGCCGCCATCGACATCGCACTGTGGGACCTGCGTGGCCGGGCCCTCGGCGTACCCGTCCACGAGCTGCTCGGCGGCGCCTTCCGCACGGTCGTCCCGTCATACCGCTCGGGACTGCCGGGCGGCACCGACGCCGAACGTGCCCAGGCTGCCAGCCGCGCCGCCACCGAAGAAGGCATGACCGCGGTCAAGCTGCACCTCGGCGCCGGCGTCGAGGCCGACCTGGCCACCTACGACGCGGTCGCCGCCGCCGTACCCGGGGTACGGATCGCCCTCGACGCGCACTGGGCGTACCCGCTGTTCGACGCCCGTCGGCTCGCCCACGGCCTCGACGAACGGGGCGCCTGGTTCCTGGAGGCCCCGCTCGCCCCCGAGGACATCGAGGGCCACCGGGACCTGGCCCGCGCGGTCCGCACGCCGATCGCCGTAGGCGAGGCGCTGCGCAGCCGCTACGAGGTGGAGCACTGGCTACGCCGCCGGGCCCTGCACATCTGCCAGCCCGACATCGGCCGGACCGGAATCACCGAGGGGATGGCATTCGTGCAGCTCTGCGACGCCGCCCACGTGCCGATGGCACCGCACCACTCGGTCGCCGGCTCGATCGCGCTCGCCGCCGCGCTGCACGTCTGCGCCGCGACCCCTGATCTGGTGGCCATGGAGTACCAGCCGAACCCGTTCCCGGTCGGTAACCGGCTGCTGCGGGAACCGCTGCGGCACGGCCCGGACGGCTTCGCCGTACCGGACGGCCCCGGCCTCGGCATCGACATCGACCCCGACAAGCTCGCGGAGGTGACCCGGTGACCTTCCCCGTGACCGGCCTCGTACCCATCCTCGCCACCCCGTTCGCCCCCGACGGCGCCCTGGCCGTCGACGACCTGCACCGGCTGCTGGAGTTCCAACTCGCCTGCGGGGTGGACGGCATCGCCCTGTTCGGCTTCGCCAGCGAGACGTTCGCGCTCTCCGCCCGCGACCGGGAACAGATCCTCGACGCCGTGGACACCGTCGTCGGTCGCGCCGTACCGGTGGTGGTCGGGGTCAACGCCACCGGCCTACCGGCCGCCGTGGAACAGGCCCGGCAGGCCGCCGAACGCGGGGCAGCCGGGTTGATGGTGCTGCCGCCGTACATGGTCAAGCCGTCGCCGACACAGCTGATCGACTTCTACGGCACGCTCGCGGCGCAGGTGCCGGTACCGGTCATGGTGCAGGACGCGCCGAACATGACCGGGGTGCAGATGCCGGTGCCGCTGCTGGCCGAGTTGGCCGCGCTGCCGGGGGTGGACGCGGTCAAGGTAGAGGCGCCACCGACCGCCCCGAAGTGTGGCGCGGTTGGCCGTGCGGCACCCGGGTTCGCCGTCTTCGGTGGGCAGAACGCGCTGTTCCTGCTCGAGGAGTACGCGCGCGGTGCGGTCGGCACCATGCCGGCCTGCGAGTTCGCCGATGCGCTGCGTCCGGTGCTCGACGACTGGTCCAAGGGGCTGCGCGACGACGCCCGCCAGGGGTTCAACCGGTTGCTGCCGCTCATCCGCTACGGCCTGCAGCCGGGGCTGGCCTGGGCCATCCACAAGCACGTGCTGGTCCGCCGAGGTGTCATCGCCACCGCCACGGTGCGCGCCCCCGCCCAGCCGATCGACGACGTGACGGTCGCCGAGTTGGACGCGATCCTGGCCGTGACCGGCCTGTGAGCCGTCGCTGCCCGGTGCCGTGCCGTCGGCACGGCACCGGGCAGCGGCCTGTCAGACCAGGGTGTTCAGGGCGGTCGGAGCGTGGTGACCGAGGCTGACGCTCACCGCGTCGGCGGCCTCGATGGCGGCCGAGGCGAGCTGCGCCTCGCGCTGGGGCAGATCGATGGCCGACAGCGGTCCGGAGATGGACAGCGCGGCCACGATCTCCCCGGAGCCGTCCCGGATCGGGGCGGCGACACAGGCCCGGCCGAGCGCCAGTTCCTCCAGTTCGGTCGCGTACCCCCGGCTGGAGATCCGGTCCAGCTCCACCTCGAGGGTGGCCAGGTCGGTGATCGTCCGGTGGGTGAACGCCGGTAGCGGATCCGGCAGCAGCGACTGGCGCACCGCCGGGTCCAGGCCGGTGAGCAGGCTCTTGCCCAGACCCGTGGCGTGCAGCGGGTTGGTCTGCCCGACCAGCGTGAACGACCGGGGGGAGAGCGGCCCCTCGAAGTTGGCCACGTAGAAGACCCGGTCGCCGCGGCGGATCGCGACGTTGGCGCCGAGGCCGTGTTCGCGGGCCAGGTTCTGCACGATCTGCCGGGTGGCCCGGTGTACCGGCATCTGGTTGACCGCGATCCCGCCGAGGGTGATCGTCTTGGCGCCGAGCCGGTAGAGGTTCGACATCGGATCCCGCTCCACGAACTCCAACGACTCCAGTGTCGCCAACAACCGTGAGGTGGTCGACAGACCCAACCCGGTCGCCTTGGCCACGTCGGTGACCCGCAGCTCGGGGCGCCCGTGGGTGAAGGCGTCGAGCACTGCGGTGGCGCGGAGCACGCTCTGGTTGGAAGCGTTATCGGAAACCACGTGCACCCCTTGAAAGTCAGTTGCCGGCTATGACACTCTAGCCCGTGTTGCCGCCCACGTCACGAGCCGGCACATCGACCGTTGAGGAGCAGGATGCCCGATCATCGTGGCGCGCTGGTCGTCGGCGCATCATCCCCGCTGGGCCGTGCCGTCCAGGCCCGGCTCACCGACACCGGCCACACCGTCACCGGCGCCAGCCTGGCTCCCACCGCAGGTCATCACGACGTGATCGGCGACTGCGCCACACCCGACGGGGCACGGCAGGCGGTCGACGCCGCACTCACCGCCGCCGGGCGTCTCGACGTCCTGATCCTCGCCGCCGCCGTGATGCCGGTCGCCCCCATCGCCGAGACCAGCGACCAGGCGTGGCAGGCCGCCCTCGACGCCACTCTCGGCACCGCCTTCCAGGTCACCCGGGCCGCCCTGCCGCACCTGGAAGCAGGCGCCGCCATCGTCGCTGTCTCCAGTGTCAACGCCACCCTGGCCGCACCCGGCGTGCCGGCATACGCCGCAGCCAAGGCCGGGCTGGAAGGGCTGGTCCGCCAACTCGCCCTGGAGTACGGGCCGCGCGGGGTACGGGTCAACGCGGTCGCCCCCGGCATGATCGCCCCGGCCGCAGTGCCGGACGCCGCAGCCGGCTACCCGCTCGGCCGCATCGGCACCCCGGAGGAGATCGCCTCGGTGGTCTGCTTCCTCGCCTCACCGGCCGCCTCGTTCGTCACCGGCACGGTCCTCCCCGTCGACGGAGGGCTCTCCATCGCCTCACCGGCCGCCTTCCTCCGCACCGACCTGCGGCGGAGGTTCCTCGATGACTGACGCGTACTGCATCGGCGAAACCATGGCACTGGTCGCCCCGGCCCCCCCGGCCCGGCTGCACCACGGGGGACCGGTGCAGCTCGACGTGGCCGGCGCCGAGTCCAACGTCGCGATCGGCCTGGCCCAGCTCGGGGTGAGCGTCGCCTGGCGCGGGCGGGTCGGCGCCGACCCGCTCGGACGGCTCGTACTCGACCGCATCGCCGCCGCAGGCGTCGACATCGACGGCGCGGAGACCGACCCCACCCACCCGACCGGGGCCTTCTTCAAGGACCCCGCACCGGAGGGCACCACCGTGCACTACCTGCGCCGCGGCTCGGCCGGGGCCCGCCTGCACCGGGGAATGCTGCCGCCGACCGCGCGGCTGGTCCACCTGACCGGGGTCACCCCGGCGCTCTCCCCGCAGGCCCGGGACCTGGTCCGGCACACCCTTGTCGACCGGCCGGTCCGCGGCGCGCTCGTCAGCTTCGACGTCAACCACCGCCCGGCGCTCTGGTCCGGCCCGGACGAGGCGGCAACCGTCCTCGCCGAGCTGGCCGACCGCGCCGACATCGTCTTCGTCGGCCTCGACGAGGCCAACCGGCTCTGGGGCTGCACCGACCCCGCCGAGGTACGAGCCGTGCTGCCCGGGGCGGGAGCGGTGGTGGTCAAGGACGGCGCGGTCGGCGCCACCGAAGGGGACACCTTCGTACCGTCGGTCCCGGTGCCGGTGCTCGAACCGGTCGGCGCCGGGGACGCGTTCGCCGCCGGCTACCTCGCCGCGCTACTGGGCGGCGCGGACGTGCCGGCCCGGCTGCGGCTCGGCCACCGGGTCGCTGCTGCCGTGCTCGCCACGGTCGGCGACACCGTCCGGCTCGCCGCCGACCTCCAGGAGATTCGACCGTGAAGACCCTCGACGAGCTCTTCGGCGGCGCCCGGGTGATGGCCATCCTGCGGGGCTACGACCCGGAGGACACCGTGGCCCTGGCCACCGCGGCCTGGGACCTCGGGGTGACCGCCCTGGAGGTGCCGATCGGTGAACCGGGGCAGCTGCCCGCCCTCGCGGCCGCGGTGGCCGCCGGCGCGCGTCGCAACCTGGCCGTCGGAGCCGGCACCGTGGTCACGCCGGAACAGGTCACCGCGGCGGCGACCGCCGGAGCGGCGTACACCGTGGCCCCCGGCTTCGACCCGGAGGTACTGGGCGCCAGCCTGCATGCCGGGCTGCCGCACCTGCCCGGGGTGGCCACCCCGACGGAGGCCCAGCGGGCGCTGCGCGCCGGGTGTCAGTGGGTGAAGGCGTTCCCCGCCTCGGCGCTCGGTGCCGAGTGGATCACCGGGATCCTCGGTCCCTTCCCCCAGCTGCGCATCGTGGCCACGGGCGGGGTGCGGCCGGCCGACGCGCCGGGCTACCTGGCGGCCGGGGCGGCGATGGTGGCGCTCGGCGCGGCGCTGGCCGACCCGGCGGCGCTGCCGGCCCTGCGGCCGTTGCTGCCGTCGACCTGAGCGCCGCGTTCCCCGGGGATCAGCGGGTCGGCTCATCTGTGCCGCCGGCAGCCACCGCTACCGCGGCGGTCGTCCCCTGCCGCAGCGGCGGTTGTCCACGCCACGGGTAGGCCGCCGGCCCACCGACCCCGGCATCGACCGCGAAGATCCGGCCGGCGTCCGGCTGCGCGGCCCGCTGGGCGGCGTCGAGACCGTGGTACGCGGTGGTGACCAGCAGTGTGGAGCCGGCGAACGCCACCGCGGTGGGGCGGGCCACCGGCAGCCGCACCTCGGCGAGCAGCCGGCCGTCCGGCGCGTACCGGTGCACTGCCCAGCCGTCCCAGACCGCCACCCAGACGCAGCCCTCGTCGTCGACCGCCAGCCCGTCCGGGTTGCCACCCGACACCGCGGTCACCGTCCGGCGGCGGCCCAGGCTGCCGTCGGGGTTCACGTCGAACGACTCGAGGCTGCGGGCGGGCAGGGTGTCGATGTAGTACATGGTGGCGCCGTCGGCGGTGAAACCGATGCCGTTGGAGACGGTCACGCCGGTCAGGGCCACATGCAACGACCCGTCGGTGTCGAGCCGGTGCAGCCGGGCCACCGGTCGGCGCAGCCGGCTCTGTGAGCCGCAGTGGAACCGCCCGGCGGGGTCGCAGGCGCCGTCGTTGAGTTGCCCATGGTCGGCGGCCAGGCCGGTGTGCAGCAACGTGCGGGTTCCGTCCTCGGCGAGGTGGACGACGTCATCGGTGACGGCCACCAGCCAGCCGGCGCCGGGCGCGGCGAGGGGAGCGACGGTGCCCACCGGCTCACCCAGGTCGTACGTCCCGACCGGCACCAGTGTGCCGCCGGACAGACGGCTGCGGTGCACGGCGTGCCCGGCGATGTCAACGAAGATCAGCTCGCCCGTCCGGGGGTCGAGGCGTGGCCCTTCGCCCTGCTGATACGCGTGCAGAGAGACGGGGTCGGCGGTCAGCATGTGCAAGAGCATTGCACGGATGATGGTGCCGGGAAAGGTGGGCAGGGCGGTCCTTCCCGGTGGCCGGCCTCTCGAGGTACGCGCCGACGAGCGTCATCGGCCACCCGGCCTCGATTGACCGCTTGCAATATGCGCGATACCTTGCCGTATAGAGCAAGTAACTTCCGTTACCGCTGTCGACGGCGGTCGGAACTGGAAGCAACCAGCGCCTTGCTCGTACGTGCCCCCGTAGCCCCACCTCCGGCACACCCCACCCCCGAAGGAGGCACCACCGTGCGATACCCCCACCACCGCCGGCTGCTCGCCGGCGCCGTCCTGCTCGGCACCGGGCTCGGCGCGCTCACCGCCGTGGCCACGCCGCCGGCGCCGGTCATGGCGAACCCGCCGAGCAGCGCCTACACGTTGGTGTTCAGCGATGAGTTCAACGGCACCGCCGTCGACACCACGAAGTGGCACTACCGCACCGACGTCAAGGCCAACAGCGCCCAACGACCGGAGAACGTCAGCGTGGCGGGCGGCTACCTGAACGTCCACCACCGCAAGGAGAGCTACGCCGGCAAGAGCTACACCGCCGGCGGCGTGGTCAGCAAGACCACGTTCCGCTACGGCTACTACGAGTCGCGGCTGCGGGTCACCGACGGCGCGGGCTGGCACGGCGCGTTCTGGCTCCAGGCCGGCGACGGCAGCACCACCTACCCCGCCGAGCAGCGCACAGAGATCGACATCTTCGAGAACGACTCCGTGAATCCGACCGGCACCACCCAGAACGTGCACCTGTGGGCGGGCTCGGGAGTCAAGGCGGCGCCGAGCAAGAACGGCTGGTACGGCCCGGCCGGCTTCGACGTGCGGCAGTGGCACACGTACGGCGTCGACTGGTCGGAGACGTCCGTGAAGTTCTACGTCGACGGACAGCTCACCCGCACCACGTCGTACCTGCCGAGCGAGAACACCCACGACTACGTGGCGATGTGGCTCACCAGCATCGGCTACGGCGCACTGCCCGACGACTCGAAGCTGCCGTCGTCCACCCAGTTCGACTGGGTGCGCTACTGGCTCAAGGACGCCTACGTCGACAACGACGGCCCGGCCGCCTACGGCTACACCGAGTCCGGCTCCTGGCTCAACTCGACGCTGTCCGGCTGGACGGTCGACTCGACCACCCGCTACGCCGGCTGCTCCGTCGCCGGAGCCACCGCCACCTGGCGACCGAACCTGCGCGCTGCCGGCACGTACGAGGTCTTCTACCACAACATCGTCCAGTCCAACGGCGACCCGGCCGCCCGGCTCACCGTGGTGCACAGCAGTGGCACCACGCCCACCACGGTGAACGGCCGGTCCGGAAGCACCGGTTGGGTGTCCCTCGGCCAGTACCACTTCGGGGCCGGCACCGCCGGCTACGCCAGACTGACCGGCAGCGGCGGTGGCTGCGCCCGAGCCGACGCGGTCAAGTTCGTCCGGCGCTGACCAGCCGCAGACAAAGGCTGCGACCGGCGCCGGGCGGATCCCACCGCTGCTCCGCCGTGCCACACGGCCGCGACACCGGTGGCATCGAAGGCCGGGGCGTCACTCGCGGCGGTGAGGGCAGCCCTCCACCGGTGAGGCACCTGAGTTGGCGCAAGGGCTCGAACTACACGTCGATTCGCTTCGCGCAACGCTTGGCCGACAACGGGATCCTGCCCTCCATGGGGTCGGTCGGCGACAGCTACGACTGTGAGACTGGCGGGTGCCGGCAGGCGGCCTGACTCTTGTTACGACCGCCCCCGTGGTTTGGGTGTCCTTGCTGTTGATCTTCGTCCGCCTGCCGGTGCAGCACCCAGTGGTGCTGGCCGGGCGGGCAGTGACCTCAGAGGAGCCTGATCGCAGCAGGTCCCGTCACAGTCCCGTCCACCCGGCCGGCCAGCGTCACGAACCCCTGTCGCCCTGGTCTGAGCGGGAGCCCGCGATGTCAAGCATGGGTCCCGACCCCCGCCGACGTCGAGTCGTCGTCGGTGTCGACACCCACAAGCACGTTCACGTTGCCGTCGCCCTGAACGACATCGGCGGCCGCCTCGACGCCCGCTCGTGCCGCCTGCCGCTACGTGCGCGAGACCGGTCGGTGCTCAACCGGGACAGACGATGAGGTCCACGTCGGCGGCGCGCAGCGCGGCGGCCACCGTGGCCGGTGGCGGCTGGTCGGTCACCACCACGTCGACCAGGTCGAACGTGACCAACCGGATCGGGGCGGAGGTGCTGAACTTGGTGTGGTCGGCGAGGACGACCACCCGGTCGCAGATGTCGATCAGGGCACGTTTCGTGGGGCGTTCCACGTCGGCGGCGACATAGATCCCGCCGGCGTTGATGGCGGCGGCGGCCAGGAAGAAGATCTCCGCGTGCAGGCCCTCCAGGCACCGGATGGTGATTTCGCCGACCAGTGCCTGGCTGTCTGCGAGCAGTTGACCACCGAGCGCCACGACCTGCACGTCGGGCAGGCCGAGCAGGTGCTGCAGTACCGGGATCGAGTGGGTGATGACGGAGCCCTGGAAGCCGGTCGGTAGGTGGGTGGCCAGCTCGTAGGCGGTGGTGCCCGCGTCGACGGCGACGGTCGCGTGGGGTTCGATCAGGGTGGCGGCCCGCTCGGCGATGCGTCGTTTGCTCTCCGCCTGCTGCCCGGCGCGGCTGGCGAAGCTGGCCGTGCGCAGGGTGCCGTGCGGCAGGCTCGCTCCACCGTGGACCACCCGCAGCTCGCCGGTCTCCGACAGCCGCTTCAGGTCCCGGCGGATGGTCATGTCGGAGACGCCGAACAACTGACTCAGGTCGGTGATGGAGGCGAAACCGGTGGTGTGCAGTTGCCGCATGATCGCCTGGCGCCGGGCCGCTGCGGTCGTCGGCGTGGTCACCTCGCTCGTCACCGCCACCGCCCCCTCCTCGTCGCGGTCGTCCGCGCTGCTGCGCCGGGCCCGCGCGGCCGCCAGGTGGTCGGGCGCGGGCGCGTCGAGCGCCGGTTCGGCCGCGGGGCCCCCAACTCTACGGTCGCGCCGGCCGTGCGGACGCATCGACCGTCGCGGGTACCGCGGCGTGCCCTGGGCTCCGCCGCTCGCGCTCTGCTCATCCCGCCTCCCGGTCCGGTGCCGGCCCCTGCCGTCGCGGATCAGCGTCGAGACTACCGCAGGTGTTGACTTCCGAACATCTCTGTGTTTTGTTTTTAACACAGCGGTAGTGTTGTGGGTCACTCTACCGCCCATGACCAGCACAAACACGTCGTGGAGGTCGGGATGGCGAACAGCGCGTCACCGCACCCGATCGTGTTCGTCGGGGCCGCCACCTTCGACGCGATCACGCTCGTCGATCACTTCCCCAAGCCGGACGAACGCCAGGTCGCCGACGAGGTTCGGTACGCCGGCGGGGGCCCGGCCGCCACCGCGGCCGTCGCCGCGGCCCGGCTGGGTGTGCCGGCCGCCTTCGTCGGGACGGTCGGCGAGGACGACGAGGGGGAGCGGATCGTCGGCGGGCTGCGCGCCGAGGGCGTGGACGTCACCGGCGTACGCGTCGTGCCCGGGCAGCCGTCCCAGGCCAGCGTCGTGGTCATCGACCGGTCCCGGGCCACCCGGGCCATCTGCACCCGCCTGGTGCCACCCCTGAGGCTCGACGACGACCCGACGCTGCCGGACCGGCTCGCCCACGCCGCGTGGGTGCACGTGGACCACCTCGGGTGGCCGGTGGCCCGAGCGCTGCTGGACCGGCTCCCGGCCGCCACCCGACCGCGCATCTCGGTCGACGGCGGCAACCCGATCCCCGGCCTGCGACTGGACGACGTCGACCTGTACGTGCCCACCGTCGAGGCGCTGACCGCCCGCTACGGGGCGATGCCGGTGGCCGACCTGCTCGGCCGCGCGCTGGCCGAGGGCGCGAGGACCGTGGTGGCCACCCGCGGCGCCGAGGGATCGGTGGCGGCCCGGGCCGGGCGACCGCCGACGGAGGCGGCCGGTCTGCCGATCGACGTGCTGAGCACGCTCGGCGCGGGGGACGTCTTCCACGGTGCCCTGCTGGCGGCGTGGTCCCGCGGCCTGCCCCTGGCGCAGTGCCTTCGTTACGCCAACGTCACCGCCGCGCTGTCCTGCCGTGGGATCGACGGCCGATCGGCCATCCCGAACCACGCGGAGGTGCTGTCCGCCCTGGACGGTGTCCTTCCCGACCGACAGGAGGAGAACCTGTGAGCTCAGGACCCACCACCGCGCCGGACCTGTCCGTGCTGCGCCGACCGTCAGGTGGGTACGCCATGCTCGCCATCGACCAGCGCGAGGCGATGCGGGCCATGTTCGCCGAGCACCAGGCGGAGCCGGTCAGCGACGAGCAGGTGACCGCCTTCAAGCTCGCCGCGGCCCGCATCCTGACCCCGTACGCCTCCGCCGTGCTGGTCGACCGGCAGTTCGCCTTCGACCGGGTGGTCGCCGAACGGGCGGTCGCTCCCGGCTGCGCTCTCATCGCGGCGGCCGACCGATTCCGCAGCGCCCACGGGGAGCTCGTCGGCGAGGTCGACATCGACCCCGACGTGGTGCCGGAGCGAGTCCGGGACCAGGGCGCCGTCGCCCAGAAACTGCTGGTGCTCTACCGGCCCGACACCGACCCCGGTCCCCGGATCGCGATGGTGGAGGAGTTCGTCGACCGGTGCCGGCGCGCCGGTCTGATCAGCATCGTCGAGCCCGTCTCCCGTCGGCCGCTCGACGGGCGGGCCTGGGACTGGGACGAGGGCGTGCTGGCCGCCGCCGCCGAACTCGGGTCGCTCGGCGCCGACCTGTACAAGGCCGAGGTGCCGCTGCGCGGCCAGGGCGACCCGGGCGAGATTCGACGTCGCTGCGCGCGGATCACCGAGACCGTCGCCAGTCCCTGGGTGGTGCTCTCCTCCGGCGTACCGCAGGACGTCTTTCCCGACGCGGTCCGGCTGGCCTGCGCCGAGGGCGCTTCCGGCTTCCTGGCCGGACGGGCGGTCTGGGCATCCTGCATCGGAACCGCCGACATGGAGACCGAGCTGGCCACCCACGCCGTCGCGCGGCTGCGCCACCTCTGCGACGTCGTCGACACCGCGATCGGGGAGCGATGACCATGCCCCGCGTCGTGATGGTCCCCACCGCCCGCCCGACCTTCGTGGTCGACGTGGCCCGGCAGCGGGCGGAGCAGGCCCGTGCGCTGCTGACCGACCTCGGCGCCACCGTCACCGGCCCGACCGATCTGGTGATGACCCCCGAGGACGTCGCCGACGCGGCCCGTTACGTCGACCCGGACGCCGACCTCGTCCTCAACGTCTGCGCCTCGTTCTCCGACGCGTCCCCGGCGCTCGCGCTCTACCGCGACCTGGACCGGCCGGTGCTGCTCTGGTCGTTCCGCGAGCCCGGCCCGGTCGGCGACCGGCTCTGGCTCAACTCGCTGTGCGGAGCCAACCTCTTCGGCCACGCCCTCGTCGGCATCGGTGGGCAGGTACGCCTGCTCTACGGGAACCCCGACGAGCCGCAGGTCCGCGAGGCGCTCCGCCGGGCGTTGGGCGGCGAGCTGCCGCCGGCGCCGCCGCAACCCGAGCACCACCGGGAACGCAGCGATCGCGCGGACGCCGAACACGCTCTGGCCACGCTGCGTGGACGACGCGTCGGCCTGCTCGGTGACGCGCCCCCCGGCTTCACCCCGAGCGAGTACGACCCGGCCCTGCTGGACCGCCTCTTCGGTCTCGACGTCGCCCCGCTGACCGTGGACGCTGCCTTCGACCGGATCGGCGCGGTCGATGAGTCGGACCGGGCGGCCGAACTGGCGGCGGTGACCGTGGCCCGGCCCAGCCTCGCCGGCCTCGATCCCGCCGAGGTGGCGCGGCACGCCGCGGTCACCTGCGCGATGCGGGACTGGACGGCCCGGGACTCCCTCGCCGCGGTGGCGGTCCGCTGCTGGCCGGAGTTTCCCACCCGGCTCGGCGTGTGCCCGTGCTCGTCGCTGTCCCGCCTGGCCGACGAGGGCACCCCGACCGTCTGCGAGCGCGACGTCTACGGCGCGGTGACGATGCTGCTGCTGGAGACGCTCGGCTCGGGCACGACGTACCTCGTCGACACCGTGGACCTCGACGCCGCCGCCAACGTGGTCCGGCTGTGGCACTGCGGATCCGCGGCGACCAGCCTGGCCGCCGACCCGGCCCGGGCCACCCAGGACGTGCACTGCAACCGCCGCATCGGGGTGGCGGGCAACTTCAGCCTGCGCACCGGTCCGGTGATCATGGCACGGCTGACGGAGACACCGGCCGGCGACGGCCTGCGCCTCCTGATCGCCGCCGGCGAGTCGCTGCCGGCGGTCAACCGGTTCCAGGGCAACACCGCCGACATCCGACTCGACACCGACGCCACCGCCTTCGTCCACGGCCTGGTCACCGGGGGATTTCCCCACCACACCGTGCTCGCCTGGCGGGACGTCCGGCCCGCGCTGCGGGCCGCCGCCGATCTGCTGAACATCCCCGTCATTGAATGGTGACGACTCCGTCCCGAGGAGATGAGTCATGGCCCCCCACCACTCCCACCCCTCCTTCAACCGTCGCGACATGCTCCGCCTGCTCGGTCTCTCCGGGCTGGCCGCCACGACGGCAGCGTGCGCCGGCCCCGGCTCCGACGGTGGTGGTTCCGGCGGATCGAAGGCCGCCCAGACCGGCAAGCCCACCGGTGAGTTCTCCTTCGCCCACTGGCGCGGCGAGGACCGGCAGGCCTTCGACGAGTTGATGGCCCGCTTCACCGCGAAGTACCCGGAGGTGAAGGCGAGCCAGGACATCGCGCCGTCCAACGACTACAACGCCCAGGCGTTGCAGCGGCTGCGTGGCGGCAACGTGGGCGACGCGTTCGCCACGTTCCGGGGCTCCCAGTTCGCGAATTTCGCCAAGGCCCAGGTCTACACCAACCTGTCCGGCTCCAGCGTGCTCAACCGTTTCGAGCCAGGGCTGTTGCAGGCCGGCGCCCAGGACGGCAAGCAGTACGGGCTGCCGTACCAGGTGGTCTTCCCGATGCCGTTGTACAACGCAGACATCTTCGAGAAGGCCGGGGTGACCGCGCCGCCCGCCGACTGGGACGGTTTCCTCGCCCTGTGCGAGAAGCTGAAGGGTCAGGGTGTGGTGCCCCTCGCCTGGCCGGGCGCCGAGGCGGGCAACTCCGGCCAGCTGTTCAACTCGATGGTGGCCAACAACGCACCCAGCGACGACATGTGCGCCAAGATCGAGAAGGGTGAGGCCAAGTGCACCGATGACTGGTTCCTCCAGACCTTGAACCAGTACGTCCAGCTCCGCCCGTACTTCCAGCCGAACGCGACCGGAACGGCGGTGGAGCCGGCGCAGCAGCTCTTCGCCACCGGCAGGGCCGCCATGCTCGCCACCGGCAGCTACCACCTCGCCGCGGTCCGGAAGCTCGGCGCGAAGTTCCCGATGGACATCATCTCGCCGATCACCACCAGCAAGGACAAGGCCCGCCACGAGGGCGTCTACAACGCCACGTTCATCCTCGGCGTGAATGCCAAGTCTGACGTGCAGCCGGCGGCCAGTGCCTGGCTGGAGTTCCTGAGCGACCCGGCGAACGCCAGCGTCTACGCCAACGCCACCGCCCAGCACCTGACGGTCAAGGGCGTGGAGTACACCAACGCCGATCTCAAGGCCATCCAGCCTTGGCTGACCCGCAAGACCCTCCTCGCTCCCCGGTTCCAGTTCCTCGACCTGGACATCCGCAACGCCGTCGAGGCCGCCTGCGTGAAGGTGGTCGGTGGCGCGGCTCCGCAGCAGGCGGCCGAGGAGGCCCAGCGAATCGTCGACCAGCGCAGGTGAGTGTCGTGACCCCACAT
Source organism: Micromonospora coxensis (assembly GCF_900090295.1). Taxonomy (NCBI): domain Bacteria; kingdom Bacillati; phylum Actinomycetota; class Actinomycetes; order Micromonosporales; family Micromonosporaceae; genus Micromonospora; species Micromonospora coxensis. The sequence goes on from NZ_LT607753.1 coordinate 6,671,721, forward strand.
GCCACCACCGGCCGCGCCGACTCCCCGGTCACCCCGGGGGGCGCGGCGCGGCCAGGCGCCGGGACCGGGCCGGGCCCCGCCGCTCGGCGGGCCAGGCGCCGGGCCACCACAGTGAACCCCGGGCTGTATCTGTTCCCGCTGCCGGCCGTGGCCCTGCTCGTCGTCTTCTTCGCCGTGCCGACGGTGCAGGCCGTGCAGTACGCCGTCACCGACTGGGACGGGTTCAGCGCGGACTACCGGATGGTGGGGGCGGACAACTTCACCCGGGCGTTGACCGGCGACGACCTGTTCCGCAACGCGCTGGTCAACAACCTCAAGTTCATGCTGGTGGTGGTGCTCGCGCAGACCGCGCTGTCGCTGCTGCTGGCCGTCCTGCTGGCCCGCAACTCCCGGGGCAGCGTCATCCTGCGGTCGCTGTACTTCTTCCCCACCATCCTGTCCTCGGTGTCGGTGGCGTTCATCTGGAAGTTCGTCTACGACCCGAACTTCGGCCTGGTCAACCGGTCGCTGGACGCCGTCGGGCTGGGTGGGATGCGCTCGTCGTTCCTCGGCGACGACCAGGCGATCTACTGGGTGGCGATCACCCAGGTCTGGTTCCACGCCGGGCAGATGATGGTGGTCTTCGTGGCCGGTCTGCAGGCCATCCCGGTCGAACTCTACGAGGCGGCCGGCATCGACGGCGCCGGTCGGTGGGGGAAGTTCCGGCACATCACCTGGCCGATGATCGCGCCTGCGACGGCCATCGTGGTCGCCTACACCACCATCCAGTCGTTCAAGGCGTTCGACCTGATCCTCGGTCTCGGCGGCAACCCGCCGAACTCGTCGCTGGACATCCTCTCCACCCGCATCTACACCACGTTCGCCAACTCGGACTACGGCTACGCGGCCGCCGAGTCGCTGCTGTTCATGATCCTCATCGGGATCGTCACGGTCACGCAGCGACGCATGCTCCGGGCCACGACGGCGGACACCTGAGGGAGGCCCCATGCTCGCCACACTCGGCCGCCGCGCCATCCTCGCCAGCTACGCGATCCTGATCGTCGTACCGCTGACGGTGATCCTCTTCGGCACGTTCAAGACCACCGGCGCCCTGTTCGACAACCCGTTCGCCCCGCCGACGTCGCTGTCGACGCAGAACTACCGCACGGTGCTCACCGAGCAGAACCTCAGCGGCGCCTTCGTCAACAGTGCCGTGGTGACCGCCGCGTCGGTGACGCTGACGCTGTTCCTCGGCAGCCTGGCGGCGTACGGGGTGGCCCGCATCCCCGGCTGGCGGGGCTGGCTCATCTTCGGGTTCCTGGTGCTGGGCATGTCCGTGCCCGCCCAGGCCAACATGATCCCGCAGTACGTGCTCTTCGGCCGGCTCGGGCTGCTGGACAGCCTGCTCGGCCTGATCCTGATCAACGTGGTGGTCACCCTGCCGGTCGCGGTGTTCATCCTCGGCGGGTTCATGCGCACCCTGCCCAGCACCCTCTACGAAGCCAGCTCCATCGACGGCTCCGGACCCTGGCGGACCTACCGGTCCATCATCATGCCGCTCTCCCTGCCGTCGCTGGCGGCGACCGCGATCTTCCTGTTCGTCATGCACTGGAACGAACTGCTCTACCCGTTGCTGTTCATCCAGTCCGCGGAGAAGCGGACCCTGCCGCTGGCGCTGCTCAGCTTCCAGGGCGAGTTCCAGACCGACTACCCGCTGCTGTTCACCGGCGTCGTGCTCGCTTCGCTGCCGGTGGTGGTCGGTTACGTGCTGCTGCAGCGTTACTTCGTCGCCGGCATGACCTCCGGGGCGGTGAAGGGGTGACCGGCATCGTGCGCGACGAGGAATTGGGCGCTCCCGAGATCCTGCGGCGGGTCAGTCGGATCCGTCGTGACGGCCCGGACGTCGTGGTCGACGTCGACGCCCACCCTGCGGTCCGGTTGCCCGGGACGCCGGGCTGGCTGACCGGCGAGCCCGTCACCGACCAGGGCGTGGAGACGTCCATGCCCAACCTGCCGAACCTGCGGCTGCCGCCGCTGACCGCCAGCTCCTGGCAGGTGCGGGTGGCGTTCGCCGGGCCGCGTACCGTCCGGATCGTGGTGGCGCGCGTCGGCGCCCGGGTGCTCGCGGAGGAGCCGACGTGGCTGGGGATCGTCACCGACCCCCGACCCGAACCGGTCGACCCCCGCATCGAGGAGCACCCCGACCACGTCACCGTCCACGCCGGGCAGGTGGGCGTACGGATCAGCCGGTTTCCGTTCGCCGTGGCGATCACCGACGCGGACGGGCGTACGGTGCTGCGCACCGGTGAACGACTGCGCCAGGTCGCCGGGTTCCCCGTGGCGCCGCCCGTGCTCGGCGACGGCACGCACACCACCCTGCACTGTGAACTCGGCCCGGAGGAGGAGATCACCGGCTTCGGCGAGCAGTTCAGCCGGCTGGTCAAGAACGGGCAGCAGTTGCTGCTGCGGGTCGAGGACGCGCTCGGCACCGGCACCGGCCTGGCGTACAAGCCGGTGCCGGTGTGGCACTCCACCGCCGGCTACACCGGATTCCTCAACACCGGCGCCACTGTCACCGCCGACGTCGGGCACACCCGGCCCAGCGTGCTGGCCCTCACCGCCGCCGACGAGGCGATCGACCTGTACGTCTGCGTCGACGCCGACCCGCGGACCCGACTCGGTGACTACACCGCGCTGACCGGCCGGCCGAACCGGCCGCCGCTGTGGGCCTTCGGCTACTGGATGGGGCGCTGCCGCTACCACTCCCGAGCGGAGATGGAGGGGGTGGCCCGGGGTATGGCCGACCACGACGTCCCCTGCGACGTGCTGCACCTCGATCCCGACTGGCTCGTCGTGGACCGGCTCAACACCGACTTCATCTGGAACACCGACCGCTTCGGGGATCGGGCCGCGTTGGTCAAGGCCCTTGACGACCACGGGTGCCGCCTGTCGGTGTGGGAACTGCCGTACCTCGACCCCGCCTCCCCGCGCTATGCAGAGGCGGAGGCGGCCGGCTACCTGGTACGCGACACCAGTGGGGCGACCGCCCGCATGCGCGGCACCCCCACCCCGGACGGCCGGCCCCGCGCCCTGATCGACTTCACCAACCCGAAGGCCCGCCGCTGGTGGCAGGACCTGCACGCCGACTTCCTCGACGACGGGGTGGCGGTGTTCAAGACGGACTTCGGTGAAGGGCTGCCCGACGACGCCGCCCTCGCCGACGGCACCCCGCCCCGGCACGCCCACAACCTCTACCCGCTGCGCTACAACGGCGCGGTCAGCGTGGCGATCGCCGAGCGGACCGGCCGGGACCCGCTGGTCTGGGGTCGCTCCGGCTGGGCCGGCTCGCACCGCCATCCCGGCCAGTGGGGTGGCGACGCCGAGTCGACCGTGGCGGGCATGCGCGCCACCGTCCGCGGTGGCCTGTCGTACGCGCTGTCCGCGCCGGGGTTCTGGAGCCACGACATCGGCGGCTTCTTCGGCCCCGAACTCACGCCCGCCCTCTATGCCAGGTGGACGCAGCTCGGTGCCCTGTCGCCGCTGATGCGCGCCCACGGGCTGCGCCCCCGGGAACCGTGGGAGTTCGGCCCCCGGACGCTGGACATCAGCCGGGAGTGGATCCGGTTGCGTTACTCGCTCCTGCCGTACCTGTGGCAGGTCGCCACCGAGTCCGCGGCGCGCGGCTGGCCGATGATGCGGCCGTGCGCCCTGCACCACCCGCAGGACCCGGTCGCCAACGGCCTGGACGGGCAGTTCCTCCTCGGCGCCGACCTGCTGGTCGTCCCGATCTTCGACGACGGCGACGAGCCGGTGCACCGGGTGTTCCACGTACCGGCGGGGGAGTGGACCGACCTGCTCAGCGGCGAGCGCTACCGGGGCCCCGGCTGGCACAGCGTCGAGGTGCCGCTGGATCGGATGCCCGTGCTGGTCCGCGCCGGCGCGGTCATTCCCCGCGTCGACCTGCCGGACCGGTTCCGCCGCACCGACGACCTGGTCGGCCTGCCGTGGACGCTGCACGTCTTCGGCGACGCCGATCACGATCTGCGCCTCGCCGGCTTCGACGGCACCGACACCAGGGTGCGGATCCGGGGCGGCGAGGCGGAGGCGACCGGCGGGCAGTCGGTCCGGCGGCAGGTGGTCCGACATGGGTGACGACCTGCCCGAGAAGCTGTCCCGGTTGGCCGCGCTGGTCGGCCGGCACGGCCTGGACACCGTGGTGCTGCGGGAACCGGCGACGATCAGCTGGCTCACCGGCGCCCGGTCCCACGTCCCGCAGACCCTCGACACGTCCTGCCTGGACGTGGTCGTCGACTGCCGGGACCGGCCCCGACTGACTGTGGTCGCCAACGCCATCGAGGCGCCCCGGCTGCGCGACACCGAGCTGGCCGACCGCGACGTCGACTGGATCGTCGTGCCGTGGTGGGCGGACCGGGCGGCGGCGCTGCCGACCGGCCCCGGCGTCGGCTCCGACCGGCCCGGTCCCGGCATGGTCGACGTCCGCGCCGACGTCGCCGCCCTGCGCCGACAGCTCACCGCCGCCCAGGCCGAGACGCTGGCCGGGGTCTGCGCCGACGCCGCCCGGGCCGTCACCGCCGCCGCCGGTCGCTGCCGTCCCGGCATGACCGAGTACGCGGCCGCGGCGCTACTCGCCGCCGAACTGCTCGACCGGGCGCTCGACCCGGTCGCGCTCTTCGTCGCCGCCGACCGGCGCGGCGCCGGGCACCGTCACCCGCTGCCGACGACCGCCAGCCTCACCGAGCGGGTCATGCTGGTCTGCTGCGCCCGCCGCGACGGACTGATCGCCAGCGTCACCCGGATCCGCTGCTTCACCCCGCCCACCAGCGAGGACCGTGACGCCTACCGGAGGCTGCTCGACGTGGAGGCGGCCTTCCTCGACGCCAGCCGGATGGGGACGCGGATCGGCGAGGTGGTCGCCACCGGCGTCGCGGCCTACCCGGCGCACGGCTTCGACGCCACCGAATGGCACCGCCACCACCAGGGCGGCTTCTCCGGCTGGCAGCCCCGGGAATACCCCGCCCACCCCGGCTCGGCGGACCTGCTCACCGCCGGCAGCGTCGTGGCCTGGAACCCCTCGGGCGCCGGCTGGAAGGTCGAGGACACCTGCCTGGTGACTCCGGCCGGGCCGCGTCCCCTGGTGCACGACCCGGGCTGGCCGAGCATGACCGTCGCCGGCCGGCAGCGCCCCGATCTGCTCACCGACTGAAGGAGGGTCACCGACGTGACGGGCACCATGCTCATCGACGGGACCTGGCACACCCCCGACCACCACATCGATGTCACCGACCCGGCCGACGGCAGCCTCGTCGGCCGGGTCGGCTGGGGCGACGCGACCGACGCCCGCCGGGCCGCGAGCGCGGCCGCCGCCGCGTTCGACGCCTGGGCCGACGCCCCGGCCCGGGTCCGCGCCGACCTGCTGCTGCAGGCTGCCGAGCTGATCGGCGAGCGGCAACGTTCCATCGGGGAGCTGCTGGCCCGGGAGGCCGGCAAGCGGCTGCCGGAGGCGCTCGCCGAGGTGGCCTTCAGCGCCGAGTACTTCCGCTGGTTCGCCGAGCAGGCCCGCCGGCCCCACGGGGACCTGCTGACCAGCGAACAGCCGGGCCGCCGGCAGCTCACCCTGCGCCGCCCCACCGGGGTGGTGGCCAGCCTGACCCCGTGGAACTTTCCCTGTTCCATCCAGGCCCGCAAGCTTGCGCCCGCCCTGGCCGCCGGCTGCACGGTCGTCGCCCGGGTGTCGGAGAAGGCGCCGCTGGCGGTCACCGAACTGATCCGGACGCTGACCGACGCCGGGCTGCCCGCCGGGGTGGTCAACCTCGTGCACGGCCCGGCCGCCGCCATCACCGACACGCTGCTCGACCACCCCGCCGTCCGGGTGGTCACCTTCACCGGTTCCACCGGGGTCGGCAGCCGGATCATGGCCACTGCGGCCCGCCGGATCGTCCGGCCGCTGCTCGAGCTCGGCGGCAACGCGGCGTTCGTCGTCTTCGACGACGCCGACCTCGACGCCGCCGTGGAGGGCGCCGTGCTGGCCAAGACCCGCAACACCGGTCAGTCCTGCGTGGCGGCCAACCGCTTCCTCGTGCACGAACGGGTCCACGACGAGTTCGCCGGCCGACTGGCCGAGCGGCTCGACGCGCTGCGCATCGGCAACGGCCTCGACGAGCCCTGCCCCGACGTCGGCCCGGTGATCGACCAGTCCCGGGTCGACGCGGTCACCGCGCTGGTGGACGAGGCGCTCGCCGCCGGCGCCTGCCGGGCCACCGACGATCGGGCGGTGCCCCGGCACGGGCACTACGTGCCGCCCACCCTGCTGGTCGACGTTCCCGACCACGCACGCATCGCCCGCGAGGAGGTCTTCGGACCCGCAGCCGCCGTCTTCCGCTTTCGCGACGAGGAGGAAGCTCTCGCCCGAGCCAACGCCACCGAGCTGGGCCTCGCCGGTTACGTCTACAGCCGGGACCCGGCGCGCATCTGGCGGATGGCCGACCGGATGCGGGTCGGCATCCTCGGCGCCAACGATCCGCTGCCGTCGGTGGTGTTCGCCCCGATGGGCGGGGTGAAGCAGGCCGGGCTCGGGCGGGAGGGCGCTGCCGACGGGTTGGCCGAGTTCACCGACCAGCGGTACCTCGCCTGGCGGCCGTGATCCCCGGTGACCGTGCTGCAGTTGACCGCACTCGCGGTGGCGATCTTCGTCGGCGCGGGGACGCAGCGGGTCACCGGGCTGGGATTCGCGCTGGTGGCCTCGCCGTTCGTGGTGCTGCTGACCGACCCGTTCAACGGCGTGCTCCTGGTGAACCTCTGCGGCGCCCTGACCGCCCTGGCCGTGCTCGTCCAGGTGTGGCGGGACGTGGACGTCCGGCGGGCCGGTCTGCTGCTCGGTCCGGCCCTGGTGGCCGTGCTGCCGGGCGCCTGGGTGGCCCGGAACCTGCCCGCCCCGGTGCTCGCCGTCGTCGTCGGTGGGCTGGTGCTGGCGGCACTGGCGGCGGTGCTCACGCGCGGCCGCGCCGGCCGGCGGGCCGACGGCCCGCCCGAACCGCGCGCCGCGGGCGATCGTGAGGGCGCGTCCGCCGACGGCGTCCGCGCCAGCCTGCTGGCCGGGGCCGGGTCGGGCTTCATGAGCGTCACCGCCGGGGTCGGTGGGCCGGCGATCACCGTGTACGCGGTCAGCACCGGCTGGTCGCAGCGCTCCTTTGCGGCCACCGCCCAACTCGTCTTCGCCGCCCTCGGTGTCGCGTCGCTGCTCGCCAAGGGCAGCCTGCCGGCCCTGCCGGCGGCCGGCTGGGCCCTCGTGGGCACCGGCCTCGCCGTCGGCGTCCTCATCGGTAACCGCCTGTCCGACCGGGTACCGGCGCACCGGGCCCGGCGGGCCGTGGTGGCCCTCGCCCTGACCGGTGCGGCCATCACCGTGGCGAAAGGAGTTGCACAGCTGTGAACAGGGTCGTCCCCGGTGGTCTCGTCCTGGCCGTCGACCAGGGCACCACCAGCACCCGCGCCCTGCTGGTCGACGCCGACTCCCGGGTGGTGACGGCGGCGCAGGTCGAACACCGGCAGCACTTCCCCCGGCCGGGCTGGGTGGAGCACGACGCGGACGAGATCTGGGCGAACACCCGTACCGTCATCGCCGACACGCTCGACCGGGCCGGCCGCACCCCGGCCGAGCTGGCCGCGGTCGGCATCACCAACCAGCGGGAGACGGTGGTGGTGTGGGACCGCCGGACCGGACGGCCGATCCACCGCGCCGTCGTCTGGCAGGACACCCGCACCCAGGAGCTGTGCCGCCAGCTCGCCGGCCCGGCCGGCCCCGACCGGTACCGGTCCCGCACCGGCCTGCCGTTGAGCACCTACGTCTCCGCGCCGAAGATTCGGTGGATCCTCGACCACGTGCCGGGCGCCCGGCGGGCCGCCGAACGCGGCGACCTCGCCGCCGGGACCGTGGACAGCTGGCTGGTGTGGAACCTCACCGGCGGGGTCGACGGCGGGCTGCACGTCACCGACGTCACGAACGCCTCCCGGACCATGCTGATGGATCTGGACACGATCCGCTGGGACCCGGACCTCGCCGCCGAGCTGGGCGTGCCCCTCGGCGTCCTGCCGGACATCCGCGCCTCCAGCGGCACCGTGGGCCGCGGCCACCGGGACGGTCCGCTGCCCGGCGTACCGGTCAGCGGTGTCCTCGGCGACCAGCAGGCCGCCCTGTTCGGGCAGGCCCGCTTCGCCGCCGGGGAGGCGAAGAGCACCTTCGGCACCGGCGCTTTCGTCCTGCTCAACACCGGTGCCGAACCGGTGCCGTCGAGGCACGGCCTGATCACCACGGTTGCCTACCAGTGCCAGGGGCACGAGCCGGTGTACGCGCTGGAAGGCTCCGTCGCGGTCACCGGCGCCCTCGTGCAGTGGCTGCGTGACAACCTGGGCATCATCCGGCGCGCCGAGGAGGTCGAGGTCCTCGCCCGGCAGGTCGAGGACAACGGCGGGGTGTACGTCGTACCGGCCTTCTCCGGACTGTTCGCGCCGCACTGGCGGCCGGACGCGCGGGGCACGATCGTGGGGCTGACCCGCTACGCCGACCGCCGGCACATCGCCCGGGCCGCGCTGGAGGCCACCGCGTTGCAGACCTGCGACGTGCTGGAGGCGATGCGCACCGACACCGGCCTCGACCTGCGTGAGCTTCCGGTCGACGGGGGCATGGCCGCCAACGACCTGCTGCTGCAGATCCAGGCCGACCAGCTGGGCATCCCGGTGGTGCGACCGGAGAACGTCGAGACGTCCGCGTTGGGCGCGGCGTACGCGGCCGGCCTGGCCGTCGGAGTCTGGCCGGACCTGGACACGCTGCGCCGGCACTGGCGGGCCGGGGCCCACTTCCGTCCCACCCGGGACCTCACCTGGCGGCTCAAGCAGCGCGACACCTGGCGGGCGGCCGTGAACCGATCGTTGAACTGGACGGGAAGGTAGAGACATGATCCACCCAACGAGGCTGGGACCGTCGGAGCGCGCCGAGAACTGGCGGCGACTGGGGTCCGAGCAGTTCGACATCCTGGTGGTCGGCGGTGGCGTCACCGGCACCGGTGTCGCCCTCGACGCCGCCACCCGCGGGCTGCGGGTGGCCCTGGTGGAGGCGCGTGACTTCGCCGCCGGCACCTCCTCCCGGTCCAGCAAGCTGTTCCACGGTGGGCTGCGCTACCTGGAGCAGCTCAACTTCGGGCTGGTCAAGGAGGCGCTGCGGGAGCGGGAACTGATGCTCACCCGGATCGCCCCGCACCTGGTCCGACCGGTGTCCTTCCTCTATCCGTTGAGACACCGGGTGTGGGAACGCCCTTACGTCACCGCCGGGTTGACGCTCTACGACACCCTGGCAGGCAAGCGCTCGGTGCCCCGCCACCAGCAGCTGTCCCGCACCGCCGCCCGGCGGCTCTGCCCGTCGCTGCGCCCGGACGCCCTGGTCGGGGCGGTCCGCTACTTCGACGCGCAGGTCGACGACGCCCGGCACACCATGACCGTCGCCCGCACCGCCGCCACCTACGGCGCGACCGTGCTCAACTCCGCCGAGGTCGTCGAGTTCCGGCGCACCGGTGACCGCATCGTCGGCGCCCGGGTCCGCGACGTGGAGACCGGCGCGCACACCGACGTGGCGGCGACCGTCGTCATCAACTGCGCCGGAGTGTGGACCGACGAGCTGCACCGACTCGCCGGCAGACGCGGGCAGTACCACGTGCACGCCTCCAAGGGGGTGCACCTCGTGGTGCCCCGGGACCGGATCCACTCCACCACCGGGCTGATCCTGCGTACCGAACGGTCGGTGCTGTTCGTGATCCCCTGGGGCGCGCACTGGATCGTCGGTACCACCGACACCACCTGGGAGCTGGGCAAGGCCCACCCGACCGCCACCGAGGCCGACATCACCTACCTGCTCGAGCAGGTCAACGAGGTGCTGGCCACCCCGCTGACCCGGGACGACATCGAGGGCGTCTACGCCGGTCTGCGACCACTGCTGGCCGGCGGCACCGACGACACGACCAAGCTGTCCCGGGAACACGTCATCTCCCGCACCCAGCCCGGAATGCTCTCCGTGGCCGGCGGCAAGTACACCACGTACCGGGTGATGGCGGCCGACGCGGTCGACGCCGCGGCCGTCGACCTCGACCGGCCGCTGCCCCGGACGGTCACCGACCGGATCGCCCTGCTCGGCGCAGAGGGCTACCCGGCCCTGCGCAACCAGATTCCCGTGCTCGCCCAACGGTACGGCCTGCCCAGCTGGACGGTCCGCCATCTGCTGGGCCGGTACGGCTCGCTGATCGGCGAGGTGCTGGCCGCCGCCGAGGAAGACCCGTCGCTGCTGCTGCCCCTGCCCGGCGCCGAGCGATACCTACGGGCGGAGTTCCGTTACGCCGCGACCCACGAGTCCGCCCTGCACCTCGACGACCTGCTCGCCCGCCGGTCGCGCATCTCCATCGAGGAGAGCCACCGGGGCACCGAGACGGCCGAGGCGGTCGCCGGCATCGTCGCGGACGTGCTGGGCTGGGACGAGCGGCGCCGGCGCGCGGAGGTCGAGGCGTACACCGCCCGGGTGGAGGCGGAACGGCGTTCCCACACACAGGCCGACGACCCGACCGCGGAGGCCGTGCGGGTGGCGGCACCGGACAGCCGGCTGACCACCGTGGTGGCCTGAGCGTGGGTGGCGGTCGGCGTTCGTGAGCAACGACCCCGGCGACGCGTCCCAGCTGGCACGGGTTCGCCTCGCCGATGCAGTGATCCGGTGGGTCACCGACCAGCAGGCGTACCGTTCCGGTCCGTCCACCGGTGACGTAGGCCGCGACGTATCCGTAGCCCTTCGCGCGGTACACCTGGTTGAAACGCGGACGGGACTGGGCGGCGGCCGGCCGGCTGTGGCGGCGGCGCCGGACACGGTGACCTGCACCGCCTCGACCATCCGCTGTGCCTCCGTGGCGTCGGTAGGGTTCTCGGAAAACGGGATCCGGATCCGACCAGCAATGCCGATCAGGTGTCGACGCGGCGTGTCTCGTAGGCCCACACGACGATCTCGACGCGGTTGCGGGCGTTGAGCTTACGCATCAGGGCGGCGATGTGGGTCTTGACGGTGCTGAGGCTGATGGACAGCTCATCGCCGATCTCGCTGTTGGTCCGCCCGCGAGCGGCAGCCAACAGGACCTGTTCCTCACGAGCGGTCAGCGGCTCGACAGGCTCGGGCGGCACCGAGCGTGAGCGGCTGTTCGCGAAGGAGGACAGGAGCCTCGCGGTGATGTTCGGTGCGATCAGGGCGTCACCGCGGGCGGCGGCATGGACGGCCTGGGTGAGCATCTCGGCGCCGGCGTCCTTGAGGAGGAAGCCTCGGGCGCCTGCCTTCAGCGCGCCGTAGACGTACTCGTCGAGGTCGAAAGTGGTGATGACGACGACGGCCAGAGGATCGGCGACGTCGGCCCCGGCGAGCTGACGGGTGGCTTCGATCCCGTCGACCTCGGGCATGCGGATGTCCAGCAGGCACACGTCGGGACGCAGCGAACGGGCCATGGCGATCGCCCGGCGGCCGTCGGTGGCCTCGCCGACGACGGCGATGCCCGGTTGGGCGTCCAGGATCATGCAGAGCCCTGCCCTGACGATGTCCTGGTCGTCAGCGACCAGCACGCGGATGGTCATGACGCGCGCGCTGTCCGGGGCAGCGAGGCGTCGACGCTCCAGCCGCCGTCCGGGTCAGGTCCCGCCCGGAGGGTGCCGCCGAGCAGGCTCGCCCGCTCGGCCATGCCGCGCAGCCCGTAGCCGCCGTGCAGGGAGCTGGTCGTACTCGCCTCGCCGTCATCGCGCACGCGCAGGTGCACCTGGCTGCGGGATGCGGTGACGTCGACGGTGACGTGGGTGGCGCCGGAGGCGTGGCGGGTCGCGTTGGTGACCGCCTCGGCGGCGATCAGGTAGAGGGCGGTGCCGACTGCTGGCTCAACGGCCTCGACGTCACCGCAGACCTGCACGCGGACGCCCAGCACCTCGCCGCCGGGACGCGCGAGTCGTTCGACGTCCACCACCCCTCGCCGGGGGGCGAGATCGGCGTCCGTTCCGTCGCGCAGCACGCCCACGAGGGCTCGCATCTCCTTGAGCGTCCGGGACGCCTCTTCCTCGATGGTGACCAGGGTGGCCAGCGCGCGCTTCGGATCTGCGGCGGACAGCGCGCGACCTGCCTGTGCCTGGACGGCGATGGCCAAGACGCGGTGGCCGACCGTGTCGTGCAGCTCGCGGGCGAGTTCGTTGCGCTGGTGAAGCCGCACCTGCTCGATGTCGCGGTGGTGGCTTTTGGTGCGGTAGCGCACTGCCGCGCCGAGCGCGGCCGAGAACAGGAAGAAGCCGTAACCGGCGACCTTCTCCGCGGGTGAGGTCGGCTCCGCGATGAGGGTGACGGGCAACCAGATGAGGATGATGCCGAGTCCGAGGGCAGCCTCGCGCCCTGCCCCCCAGCGCAGCAGGGCGTAGGGCAACACGAGCAGCCCTGCGATGCCCAGCAGACCGGTGGCATCGATGACCGCGATCCTCGCGATGTCGAACGCGAGGACGGCTCCGAAGGCAACGGTGACTGCGGCCAGCGGCCGTGTGCGTCGCCACAGCAGGCACGCCGCGACCACGACGCTGACACCGACCAGCAGCGGCGCCCATGCCCTGTCGTCGCGCAGCAGTACCTCGACGAGCGAGATCGCGACAAGAGCCGAGGACAGCGCCCAGTCCCGCCAGACCCGCACCGGCGGGCGTGCGGGGCGAGGCTCAGCCCAGATCCCAGCAAGCATGCTTCCCCCCTCCCGGACAACGTAAGGGGGCCGCCGCTCGGGCGGATCAGTCGAAAGTACTGCGGATGTCCCGTGCCTGCGGCCAGGACAGCTCGAGCCCGCAAGCGGAGGTGGTACCCGCCAACGCTGGTCATGGTTGAGACATCGAGTGAGCCGACCCGGCTGACGCCAGCACACAGGAGACGTGATGACCAGAACCGACAGACCAGCCGGTGCGCTCCAGCAAGCGCACATCCCGGTCCAGGCGAAGCTCGCCGCGGCCTGGGCCAGCTTCATGTTCCTCTACATCTACGTCGACTACCTCGCCCTCTACAAGCCCGGCTTCATCGACGACATCCTGGTCGGCGTCGTACATGAATTCGACACCGGCCCCACCTTCGTCGCCCTTGCGCTCACGCTCATGGCCATCCCGATCCTCATGATCCTGCTCTCCACGACACTCCCCGCCCGTGTCAACCGCGCCACCAACCTCGTCGTGGCAACGCTCTACGTCCCCGTCTCGGTGTACAACGCGCAGGGCGAGCCCTGGACCTACTTCTACTTCTACGGCCTCTCCATCGGACTCGAGCTGCTGCTCCTGGCCTTCATCCTGCGCGCCGCATGGACCTGGCCCCGGACCATTCCAGCCACCGCCGGCCGCGACCTCGCCCAGGCCCGGGCGTGACGCTCGAGGCAGGCCCGGCGTGCGGCGTCGGTGACAGCGGCTCCGGCAACAGCGACCGCGAGCAGCAGCACGATCCGGAGGAACAGGGCTTGTCGCCGCTTGAGGCCGAGTGAGCAGAGCATGATCCCGAGCGGTCGGCAGGTGCAGCTAGGTGTATACGTCGCGCACGAGCGCGGTGCGGGGGTTCCGGGTGTACTCCACCGTGAGTGCCGAGGTCCATAGGACGAGCCGGATCGCTTCGACCTCGGGACCGTGCGTGAGTCGCTGCGGTACGAACGCCGCGGAGAGGATCAACCCCGAGCTGATCAGGACCGGAACGCCGAGCGCCAGCACTGACGCCAGCGGGTTCGGGGTGACGGGCCGGGCGAGTCGGGCGACGGCCGTCACCTGGATCGTTCGGACGAGGAAGTAGGAGAGCGCGAAGACGGCGGGCCCGGGTAGGCCGCCTGGCGCGTCCACGAACGCCTGCGGCACTGTCAGGGCGAGCAGGAAAACGCCGATCATGGTGGCGAACCCGATCAGCGGTACGACCCCGTAGTTGGCGCGGACCATGTTGCCGAGGAAGGCGAAGCTTGTCCAGCACCACTACAGCAGCCCCAGGACCACCAGGCCGCTCAGGAGGGACAACGGGGGCAGCCCGCCCGGTGGCCTGCTGCAGGTCACCGACGGTCACACGCACCCTAGGTGGCAACGGAGGTGGGCAAGTCTGCAATACCGGCAACAACGGCCCGGCCGGTCTCGTCGGGCGCCCGCTTGGCGTGCCGTCAGATCCCGTCGTGGGTCCTGTCGCTGGTTGCTGCAACTGCCGGATGGCGTCCCCGAGCGCCGCCACGCCGTCGGGGAGGTGATCCTGGGTCTTCTCCCCGTGCCTCACCGTCGTGGCCGATCGTCGGGCGAGGTTCTGGCTGTCGGCGACGGCGCGGGTCAGGTGCGTGACGTCGGGGTGGCGGCGTGCAGTGCCGTGGCGCCGTGTGGTGCCGGGACCCGTCAGTACCGATCGTCGAGGATCTTCTTCATCTGAGTGATCTCCTCCTCCTGGGATTTGACGATTTGGTCGCAGAGTCGGACGACTTCCGGGTCGGTGATGTTCGATTCCTGGCAGACGAGGACCGCTCGGGAGTGGTGGGGGATCATCGACTTGAGGAAGCCCTCGTTGCCCACGAACGGTTCGGTGCGCACCGCCGCGAACCCGCCGACGAATAGGGCGCCCAGCACGGCGTAGAGAGCGATGTTGAGGCGCCGGTCGGTGAACATCTGGTGCATGACGCCCATCATGATGACGCCCATGACCGACACCATGATGATCGACATGTAGAAGTTGCTCAGGTTGAGGTAGAAGTCCGACCACCTGCGGATCTGCGACATCGTGAGGACGAACATGACCGCGAGGCTGATCAGCAGGACCAGGCCGAACCGGATGTAGTTCTTCATGTTTCCTCCGTCAGGGCGTCCTTTGCAGGTGCTTTGCTCACACTAGTGCCATTTGGCAGGGTGGTCTTCCTGCTGCAATGTGCAGGGTCACGGCAGCGGTCGAGTCACCGGGGGATGAGTTCGGCGCGTCGATGTCCAGTGGCACGGCAGCGCCGAGCGCGAGGCCAAGTTGCACGCTTGGTCGAGAGCGGACCGCGGCGAAGAGCCAGTCCGCCGCGGTACGGGCGTGTTTGGCGGGCAACGACCGGAGGTGGTAGCCGCGGGCCGCAACGCCTCGCCGCACTGCGAGCACCGTGACCTACCTGACGAGCTTCTTCCTCCTGCCGGTGCTGCTCAAGCGGGCGAGCGGCAGCACCCGCGTCACAGATCTGCTGGTGATCACGCTGCTCGCCGACGCCGCACAGAACGCGATGGCCCGTCCACCACACACCGATCGCCGGCGAGATGCTGTTGGTCGGGGTGATCATCGGCCGGGCGTACCTGCTCGACGTGCTGGCCTACCGCTGGCCCCGCGCCGCTCGGATCATCCACCCAGGGCCCCTGCTATTGGTGAGGGATGGCCGTATCCCAGCGGTGCAACGCGCCGCGAGCTGATCACCGAGGACGAGTCGTACAGCCAGCTCCGCCAGCCGCCGTATCCGAGGAGTCCTGACACACACGCGGTGACACCGTCGGTATGGCCGAAGGGTCAGCGGGTACCGGGCTATCCATGCGGAACCGACCCGAAGTATCCGGGCTGGCGTGAGCCGCCGGACAGGACGATGACCGACGACACCCGCCGAGAGGCGGGTGCGCGTCGAGCACGACAGATGGAGGACGACGCGCGGCTCAACGGTCTCGCCCGCCGGCTGGACAAGCCGATGGGGATCCTGGGCCTGCTGTTCCTGCTGTTGGTACTCGGTCAGGCCCTCGCCCGCGACGACCCCCTCACCACCGTGCTCACCGTCATCAGCTGGGTGCTGTGGGCGGTCTTCGTCGCCGAGTTCTCGTTGCGTGCCTGGTTGGCCCGTCACTGCGCCCGCGAGTTCTGGAAGCGCAACTGGTGGCAGGTGATCTTCCTCGCCGTACCCTTCTTGCGATTCCTCCGCGCCGCCACCGCTTTGAGGGCAGCACGCGGCACCGGCGTGATCGCCGCCGCCGTCCGCGGCTCCCGCTCGGCGGGGCGGCTGCTGACCGACCGGCTGGCCTGGCTCGCGGTGGTCACCGTGGCGATCATCCTCGCCGCCGGGCAGCTCCTGGTCGTCACCGGCTCCTACCCGACGTACGGGCGAGCCCTGCACGACGTCGCCCTGACCACCATCACCGGCGAGCCGCTCGACGCCACCGACACCTTCGCCCAGGTCCTCGAACTGGTCCTCGCCGCGTACTCCGTGGTGGTCTTCGGCACTCTCGCCGGAGCACTCGGGGCGTTCTTCCTCAGCCGCCAACGCGACGAGCAGGCAGCGGCTGCGAACTCGGAGCACTGAGCAGCATTCGGGCCCTGGCTCCCAGGAAGCACCATCGGCCAGCGCGGCGCAAGGAGCTGTAGCAGGCTGCGCGAAGGCCTCGAGACGCCCGTGACGGCGACGGGTACGGTCGACGAAACGGTGATCGACTCGATCGGGGAAGCCCGTCGTGTACGCACCGGACATGCCGGGTACGGATCGCTGATGGTGTTGGAGAGCCTGGGCGACCTGTTGCAGTTGGTGCTCGTCGCGGTGCTGGTCTATCCGGCACTGGTGGTGATCCTGCGGGTCTCCGGCAAGAGGACGCTGTCCAAGCTCAACGCCTTCGACCTCGTGGTCACGGTGGCGTTGGGTTCGACCCTTGCGACGATCCTGCTGTCCCGGGACGTCTCCCTGGCCGAGGGGGTCCTCGCGCTGGCCCTGCTGGTCGGCCTGCAGTACCTGGTTGCTGTGCTCGCGGTCCGGTGGCCGCCGTCGCAGCGGCTGATCAAGTCCCAGCCGACCCTGCTGCTGCGCGACGGACGGCTGCGGCATCAGAGCATGCGTCGGGTACGGGTGGCTGAGAGCGAAATACGGCAGGCCGCCCGCAGCCAGGGCGTCGGCGACATCGCCGACGTGGCGGCGGTGGTGCTGGAGAGCGACGGAAGCCTCAGCGTCATCACCCGCAGCCGGTTCGGCGACGGCAGCAGTCTGGCCGACGTACGCGACGAGCAGCGGTAGCCCGCCTCCGGGCGCCGTCGTCCTGCCGCTCGCGGTCGCCGGCTACCGACCGGTCGACCGGTCGACCACTCCCGGGACCGGTTCGCCGGCCGGGAAGGCTCCGTCGAGCAGCGCCACCCCGTCCTGCGGGTGCGCACGCTCCAACAGATCCGACCAGGCGCGCCGCTTCTCGGCGCGGTCGACGTCCATGGCTTCGTTGCGGTGCTGCTCCAGCGCGCACTGCAGGAAGTCGTCGTTGATTTGGCGGCAGTAGTGGTGCGCCTCCATCTGCTCGACGGATCGTCAAGTGACGATCGGCCGCTCCGGGTCCGGAAGCTGCTCCCGCTCGGATCCAGATGCCTCCACGCTATGCCCGAGGTCGGCCCGCCGAATCCCATCCGTGCCAACCCGTCACCGCACCCGGCGTTTCCGAGAACCTGCCGTCGCCGCCCGCCTATCCTGAGGGCGACGGACCCGCATCGGCCGGTCGCCGGCGAGACGATGGGCAAGCAGTATGGAGCGGTTCCTGGAGGCCCTCTGGGACACGAGCAGCGTGAGCGGTCGCCTGGTGACCAGCATCGTGCTGATCGTGCTGGCCGTCGTCATCGCAGTGCTCGCCGGCCGCCTGGCAAGCATCCGGGTGACCGACACCGCCAACCGTTACTACCTTCGCAAGGCGGTGCACTACCTGGCCGCGGTGGCGTTGCTGTTCGCACTGGCCCTGCTGTGGCGGCCGTTCGCCGGCCGGGTCGGCGTGGTCTTCGGCCTGCTCGCCGCCGGCCTCGCGCTGGCCATGCAAGAGGTCATCGGCGCCTTCGCCGGGTGGATCAGCATCCTCACCGGCCGGCAGTTCCGCGTCGGTGACCGCATCCAGATGTGCGGAGTACGCGGCGACGTCCTGGACATCACCCCACTGCGTACCCGCATCCTGGAGAGCGGCTCCTCCTCCGACCCGGACTCCTGGATCCGCGGCCGCCAGTACACCGGGCGGGTGGTGTCCCTGTCCAACCGCTTCGTGTTCACCGCACCGGTGTACAACAGCAGCACGGTGCTGGACCACCTGTGGGAAGAGTTGACCCTGCCCGTGCCGTACGAGGCGGACTGGCACCTGGCGGAGCGGATCCTGTGCGAGGAAGCGCAGAACGTCTCCTCGACGGTCGAGGCCCGCCGCGCCATCGAACAGATGCGCCACCGATACCCGGTCGCCGAGGCGGAGGTCGACCCCCGCGTCTTCGTCCGCGTCACCCCGAACTGGGTCGAACTCTCCGCCCGGTTCGTGGTGCCGGTGCGTGCCGCCCGGCAGGTCAAGGACCAGGTCACCCGGCGGGTGCTGGACCGCTTCGCCGACAGCGGCATCCGGGTGGCGTCGGTGACGCAGGACATCACCATCCACCCGCCGCAGGCGACGAAGACGGTTGCCGCCGCCCCGACCGACGGCCGATGACGAGCAGTGCCTCATGAGCCGGCCTCGTACGGTGTCCGCACGGCTGGCCGCGATACGGGACAGCTTCTGGCTGGTGCCGGCGATCTTCTCGATCGGCGCGGTGACAACGGCGATCGGGCTGTCGGCACTGGAACTGCAGCTGAACCTTCCCGTCGGGGGGATCGTGCCCAGCGGGCCCGCCGGCGCCCGGTCCCTGCTGTCCTCGATCATCACAGCGATGATCTCCTTCACCGCACTGGTCTTCTCCATCACGGTCGTGGCCCTGCAACTGGCCAGCAGCCAGTACTCCCCGCGGGTACTGCGGACCTTCCTGCAGGACCGGATCATCCAGGCGGCCCTCGGAACGTTCGTCGCCACCTTCCTGTTCGCGATGGTGGTGCTCGCCGCGCTGCCGGCCCAGGAGGACCAACGGCTGCCGGAACTGTCCCTCACCGTGTCGATAGCCCTCGTCCTCACCAGCAGCGCCACCTTCATCTACTACCTGCACCACATCACCACAGTGATGCGGGTGTCCCACATCATCGGTTCCATCGGGGCACAGACCCGGCGGTCGATCGCCCACCTTCCCCCACCCGCCGAGCCGCAGGCGGTGGTGCTCGGCGGGGTGACACAGACCGTGCCGGCCACGGAATCCGGCATGGTCAACAACGTCGATCTCGCCCTGCTCGCACGCCTGGGCCGCGAGCACGACTGCGCCATCACCGTCGTGCCCATACCGGGTGACTTCGTCGTTGCCGGAGCGCCACTGCTACGCGTACACCAAGCGACCGGCGGCACGCCTCGCCCGCTGCCTGCCGACCGAGCCGAGCAGTGCGTGACCATCGGCGTGGAGCGCATCCCCGGCCAGGACCTCGGCTTCGGCTTCCGGCAACTGGCCGACATCGCCGAACGCGCGCTGTCCCCGGCCGTCAACGACGTCACCACCGCCGTACGGGCCGTGCAGGAAGCGCACGACCTCCTCCGCCGCCTCGCGACCCGCCCCGACCCCACCCACGTCGCCCGCGACGACGACGGCACGGTCCGCGCCCGCATGAGCAACATCTCGTACGACACCCTCCTGGCCACGATCATCGACGACATTCGCCTCGTCGCCGGCCAGCAACCACGCGTCATGCGACTACTGGACGCGGTCGTCCGCGATCTGGCGAGCGTCGCGCTCCCCGTCCACCGAGCGGCGATCGAGCGGCGGCTACCGCCGCCGGCTGACTACCGCCACGACAACTGAACACCCGCCCACCTGTGACAGCACCCAACTCTCTTTTGGGCGGGTAGGCCTGCGGGTGCTCGGCGACGATGGGCAGCACAGGCGGTTGGTTCCAGGCACGCGCGCCAAGTGGGGCCATGGCCACGGGCTGTCCCGAAGCGGGTGATCCTCGGACAGCGATCCTGAGTCTGTGACGTCTGGCCCGGCGATGCTGGCCAAATGCCAGCATGGTGGGGCGTAGCCAGAAGGTCGCCGATGCCACGATTGGCGACGACGGGGCGTGGCCCGGTCAGCGAAGCTGAACCCCATGCGCTTGCCCACATGCGCGCCGGTCGAGGGCTATACGCCGGCCAGGGTCACGGGTAGCAACGATAGGTCAGGCGTTGTCCTGAGGCCGACGAGAGAACACCAGGACCGGGCGCGGATCCCCGGCCCCGACGCCACCTCATCGCATGCGCGCAGGGACCGGCGTGTCGACGGTCGCCGTCCGCGCACGTCGGGGCGGTCAGGGATGAGCCACCAGTTCGGCGAACCAGCGGCGGCCGGCCGGAAACATGTCCCGCACGGCAAGGCCTCCCGAGGCTGCGGCGTCGTGCACCGCGTCCGCGTCCAGCTGTGCCCACCGGAACACCGGCCCCCGGTCCCGTCCCGACACCACCTGCGCCAGACCCTGCCAGGCGCCCGTACCTGGCGGGTCCACCTCGACCAGCGCGGTGCCGGCGGGTCGGAGCAGCGACCGGCAGCGTGCCAGCAGCGCCACCGGGTCGCCGCCGATGCCGATGTTGCCGTCGAGCAGCACGACGTGCGTCCAGCGGCCCTCCGCCGGCAGTGGATCGAACAGGTCGGCCCGGATGGCGACCGCGCCCCGGGCGCGGGTCAGCGCCACCGCCCGCGCCGAGACGTCGACGCCGAGCGTGGTCCGCCCGGCCCGGGTCAGCGCCACGGTGAGGCGGCCCGGCCCGCAGCCCAGGTCCAGCGTCGGACCGGTGCAGCGAGCTACCACGGGACCGGTCGCCCGTTCCGCCGGGCCGTGCCACCGGCCGACCGGCAGACGGCGACGGACCCCGTCCGGACCCACCAGCCAGTACGTGCCGGGGTCGTGGTCGCGCAGGGCAGTGGCAAAGCCGTCGGCGCTCACCGCCGGTCGCCCGGCACCACCAGGGCGCGCCGGAACGCGGCGACCTCACGGGCGAACCGGCCTCCCGGGGTCGCCGCCGCGACGGCGAGCGCGTCGGCCCAGCCGTCCACGTCGCGCAGCACCGGCAGCGGCGCGACCCGTATGCCGGCCCGGGTCAGCGCCGCCCAGGTGAGCCGGCCGGTGTCGGGGGTGGACATCGGCACCGTACGCAGCGCGGCGGCTCGGCGGGGGTCGCGCAGGCCCAGCGCCCACCAGCCGCCGTCGGCGGCCCGGCCCAGCACCGCGTCGGTCCCGGCCAGCCGGCGTACGGCGTCGGCGAGCAACGCCGGGGCGAGCTGCGGGGTGTCCATGCCGATCTGGAGCACCGCCCGCCCGGGGAACGCGTCCGCGACGTCGGCGTGGGCGTGCGCGAGCCGCTGCGCCAGGTCGGGGCCGCGCTGCGGCAGGACGGTCCACCCGGCCGTGACGGCGGTCAGCGCGGCGCCGTCCACCCCCTCGGCGAGGCGGCCGGCCAGGGCCAGCACCGGGGTCACGCCCGGGGTGGCGGCGACCGTGTCCACGGTGTCGCGCAGCGCGGCGGCGGCGATCCGGGCCGCCCGATCGGGTGTGGCGGGCGGGCAGAGCCGGGTCTTCACCGCGCCGGGCACGGGCGCCTTCGCCACCACCAGCAGCACGGTCACCGGGGACCGTCCACGCTGCGCAGCACGGCGGCGAAGTCCCGGGTGGCGCGCAGAGTGCCGCGTACCGAGCCGGAGACCTTGGAGCGGGTGCCGGCGGCCCGCGGCGCGTACGCGACGTCCCGCTCATGGATGCGCCAACCGGCGGCGGCGGCACGGATCAGCAGTTCGAGGGGGTAGCCGAAGGCCCGGTCGGTGACGCCGAGCCCGAGCAGCGCCTCGCGGCGGGCCACCCGGATGGGGCTGAGGTCCCGCAGCGGCACGCCCCGGTGCCGCAGCAGCGCGGCGACCAGCGCGGTGCCGGCCCGGGCGTGCCACGGCCAGACACCGGCCCGCACCGGACGGCGACGGCCCACCGCCAGATCGGCGACACCGGCGGCGACCGGCGCGACCAGGGCAGGCAGCTCCCTCGGATCGAAGGAGCCGTCGGCGTCGAGCACGCAGACCAGCTCGGTCCCGGCGGCCTCGACACCGGTGTGCACAGCCGCGCCGTACCCCCGGCGGGGCTCGTGCACCACCCGGGCGCCGTGCCGGGCGGCCACCTCCGGCGAGCCGTCCCCGGAGCCGTTGTCCACCACGATCGCCCGGTAGCCGGGCGGCAGCGCGGCCAGCACGCCGGGCAAGGCGGCGGCCTCGTCCAGACAGGGCAGCACCACGTCGATCTGATTCGGCATGTCGCCGACGCTAGGTCCACACCGAGACGCCGGAGCCTCGATCGGCCTTACAGAACCCTTACCGACCAGGCATTTCTTACCATCCGATGACGCATCGGCGGTTCGGCTGACGGGTACCGACGGTGGTGCGTACCGTCCGGTCGTCATGAGACCCGCCACCCTCGCCGCCCGCCGCGACGCCGCCCGGCAGCCGACCCACGACCGGGGCGACCTGGTCGTGCTGGGCGTCGAGGCGGCGCTACTGCTCGCCGCCGTGACGGTCGGCGCGGTGCTCAACCACCGGGGCGTGGGCCTGCACGCCGACGCCGCGCCGCTCTACGCCACCTGGCAGCCGCACGTCGGCTGGGCTACGCCGGTGGCGGTGCTTGTCGCGGCCGCTGTCCTCGGGCCCGGCACGCGCTGGGCGCGGACCGCCCGGTGGGGGCCGCTGCTGGCCGCAGGCTGGCTGGCGGCGACCGCCTGGACGCTCGCGTTGGCGCTGGTGGACGGCTGGTCGGCGGGATTCACCCGGCGGCTGACCGTGCAGGCGGAGTACCTGCACGAGGTGCCCCGGGTGACCGACGTGCCCCGGATGCTCGCCGGTTTCGCCGACCGGATCCTCGACTTCCAGCCGGACTCCTGGTCGACCCACACCGCAGGGCACCCACCGGGCGCGTTGCTGGTCTTCGTCGGGCTGGACCGGGTCGGTCTCGGTGGCGGCACGGCCGCCGCGCTGGCCTGCGTCCTGGTCGGGGCGACGGTGACGGTGAGCGTCCCGGCCGCCCTGCGGGCGCTGGGCGCGGCGGACGCGGCCCGCACCGTGCTGCCGTTCCTGGTGCTGCTGCCGGGTGCGGTCTGGGTGGGCGCCTCCGCGGACGGCCTGTTCACCGGCGTGGTAGCCGCCGGGCTGGCCCTGCTGGTGGTGCGCGGCCCGGCCGTGGCGCTGGCCGGCGGGCTGCTGCTCGGCTGCGCGCTGTACCTGTCGTACGGCTTCGTGCTCGTCGGGCCGCTCGCCCTGGCGGCGTTGGCGCTGCGCCCGACGGGCCGGGCCCGGGCCCTGCTCGCCGCAGCGGTCGGGGTCGGTACGGTGACGGTGGCGTTCACCCTGGCCGGATTCGCCTGGTGGGAAGGGTACGACCGGGTGGTGCAGCGCTACTACCAGGGCTGGGCTGCCGACCGGCCGTACGCCTACTGGATCTGGGCGAACCTGGCGGCGCTGCTGCTCTCCGCGGGTCCGGTGCTCGGGCCGGCGGTGCGACGCGCCCTCCTGGCCGCCCGTGCGGCCCGGTGGGGCGCCACGGCCGACGGCGCGCGGGCCGGTCGGTGGCGGTGGTCGCTGCCCGCCGACCGGGTCCGGGCACTCGGTCCGACGGTCACGCTGCCTGCGGCCGCCGTACTGGCGGTCGTCGCGGCGGACCTGTCCGGGATGAGCAAGGCCGAGGTGGAACGAATCTGGCTGCCGTTCGTGGTGTGGGCGCTGGTGGCCACCGCGCACCTGCCCGGGCCGCACCGGCGCTGGTGGCTGGCCGGACAGGCGGCCACCGCGCTGGCCGTGAACCACCTGCTGTTCACCGTCTCCTGACCACCGCCGGCACTGCCGGGCCGGCCCCGGCCGCCCACGGTGGCGGGTCAGCCCGCCAGGGTGGCCGGCTCGCGCAGCGGGTCGGTGGCGAAGGCGGTGACCCCGTCGACGAAGCCGACCTCGGCGGTGTAGCCGAGCAGCTCCCGCGCCCGACGCGGGTCGGCGACCACGTGCCGCACGTCGGCCACCCGGGCCCCGCCCACCACCACCGGGGAGGGACCGTTCATCGCCGAGGCGAGCGCTGCGGCCAGGTCGCCGACGGTGTGCGGCTCACCGGAGCAGACGTTGACCGGGACCAGGCCGTCCGGCGCCGGCGCGGTGAGTGCCCGTAGGTTCGCCCGCGCCACGTCGGTGACGTGCACGAAGTCCCGCCGTTGCCGGCCGTCCTCGTACAGCCGGGGTGGCTGCCCGTCGGCCAGGGCGGAGCGGAAGATCGAGGCCACCCCGGCGTACGGGGTGTCGCGGGGCATCCGGGGACCGTAGACGTTGTGGTACCGCAGCGCCCAAACCCCGCCGCCGGTCTGCCGGGCCCACGCGGCGGCCAGGTGCTCCTGGGCCAGCTTGCTGGCCGCGTACGTGCTGCGCGGCTCCAGCGGGGCGTCCTCACCGACCAGGGCGGAGGTGAGCGGGCCCGCGCAGTGCGGGCAGGTCGGGTCGTACCGGCCGGCAGCCAGGTCGACGGGGCGACGGGCAGCGGGCCGGACGGCGCCGTGCCGGGCACACTCGTAGCATCCCTCGCCGTAGACCACCATGGAACTGGCCAGCACCAGGCGCGACACCCCGGCCCGGTGCATCGCGGCGAGCAGCACCGCCGTGCCGAAGTCGTTGTGGCTGGCGTAGGCGGGAGCGTCGGACGGGTCCAACCCATGCCCCACCATGGCCGCCTGGTGACACACCGCGTCCACGCCGGACAGCAGCCGGTCGAGCAGCGCGGGGTCACGGACGTCCCCGACGACCGGGTCATGCCGGCGGGACCACTCGGGCAACCCACCCCCGTGTGCCTGGGGCAGTAACGCGTCCAGGCACACCACCTCGTGCCCCTCGGCGACGAGCAGGTCCGCGACCTGGGATCCGATGAAGCCGGCCGCGCCGGTGACCAGTACCCGCATGCCGCTCACGCTAGGTCAGGCGCTGCGCTCGGCGGGCCGGTTCGGCGACGGACGTCAGCACTCCGTAAGCAACCGGCGGTAATCCTTCGGTAATGCCGCGAAGCGGACCGGCCGGCGGCCGCGCCGTCTAGCGTTCCGGGTGACGTCCTGTCCACGGCGGGCAGGAGGCGACGACCGACAGGAGGATCGGTGCCGACACCGCCACCCGAGCCACCGCCGGTCGGCCACGGCGGGTCCGGCCAGCCGGGAGACCCCGCCGGTCCGGAGCGGCCGGACGCGCCCGGACCGGGCCGCCCCGACCCGCCCAACGGGTACGCCGTGCCGGCGCGGCTGTGGCAGACGCTGGACCGGCGCCGCCCGCCCGGGGCGGACGCCGTCGCCGACGCCTGGCGCAGCCCGGTCCGCGGCCCCTGGCTGACCGCGGTGCTCGGCGCGGTGCTGCTCGCCACCCTGCCGCTGCTGATGGTCACCGGCCTGCTGGACTGGATCGCCTACGGCCCCCGCCTCGACCAGGCGTTCCCGCGCGACGTGGGCTGGCTGCGACCACCCGTCTTCGACTGGCCGACCCGCCCGGCCTGGCTGTTCCGGCTCACCCAGGGGCTGCACGTGACCCTCGGGATCGTGCTGGTCCCGGTGGTGCTGGCGAAGCTGTGGTCGGTGGTGCCGAAGCTGTTCACCTGGCCACCGGCCCGCTCGGCGGCCCAGGTGCTGGAGCGGCTGTCGCTGCTCCTGCTGGTCGGCGGGATCCTCTTCGAGACGGCCACCGGCCTGCTCAACGTCCAGTACGCCTACCTCTTCGGCTTCGACTTCTACACCGCGCACTGGTACGGCGCCTGGGTCTTCACCGCCGCCCTCGTCACCCACGTGACGATCAAGCTGCCCCGACTGGTCACCGCGCTGCGCGGGCCGGGCTTCACCGGTACCCCGGTGGCGCGGACCAGGCCGGAGCCGGCAGATCCGGACGGCCTGGTCCCCCGACGGCCCGGCCCCGCGACGATGAGCCGGCGCGGCGTGTTGGCGCTGACCGGCAGCGGCGCGGCGCTGCTGGCCGTGCTGACCGTCGGGCAGAGCCTCGACGGCCCGCTGCGCCGCACGGCCCTGCTGCTACCCCGAGGCCGACAACCCGGCGAGGGACCGAACGGCTTCCCGGTCAACCGCACCGCCGCCGCGGCCGGCATCGACGCCGAGCAGACCGGCGACGGGTGGCGGCTGACCCTGCGCGCCGCCGGACGCACGATCGAACTGGACCGCCGGGCGCTACTGGCGATGGCCCAGCACACCGCCCGGCTGCCGATCGCCTGCGTGGAGGGCTGGTCGACCACGCAGACCTGGACCGGAGTACGGCTGCGCGACCTGGCCGCCCTGGCCGGCGTGCCCGCGCCGGACACGGCGCGGGTCCGCTCCCTGGAACGCGCCGGCCTGTTCAACCAGGCCGCGCTCACCGCCGGCCAGGTCCTCGACGGCGACTCGCTGCTCGCCCTGCGGGTCAACGCGGTCGACCTCTCTCCCGACCACGGCTGGCCGGCGCGGATCGTCGTGCCCGCGCTGCCGGGGGTGCACTGCACCAAGTGGGTCCGGGAGATCACCTTCGAGGAGGCCGACGGTGGCTGACTTCCGGCGCCGCTACGGCGCGGCCCCCTGGCACCTGCTGCTCCTGTTCGGCTGCTTCGCGGTCACCGGCGGGATCGCGTTACGGCTCGCCGGGGAGCCGACCGCCGGACGCATGCTGCTCTGGTTCCTCGGCGCGGTCGTCGTCCACGACCTGCTCCTCTTCCCGGCGTACGCGCTGGCGGACCGCGTCCTGCGCGCCATCCTGCACCGAGACGTCGCGCCCGGACGGCGGGGGGAGTGGCCGGCGCGGGGCGGGCGCCCCTCGGCGCTCAACCACGTGCGGGTTCCGGCGCTCGCCGCCGGACTGCTCCTGCTGGTATATCTGCCGGGCGTGTTCGGGCTCGGCGGCGACACCTACTCGGCGGCTACGGGTCTGGCGCCCCGGCCGCTGCTGTACCGGTGGCTGGCGCTCACCGGTGTGCTCTTCGCCGGCAGCGCGGCCCTCTACACGCTTCGCCGGCAGTGGGGTCAACGGGCCGGCTCGTGACGAACGCCGTCAGGGCACACGCGGTGCCCCGACCAGGGACACATCGCGAAGTGTCAGCGTCGACTCCGGTGGCTCGACGAGCCATCCCTATGCCGGGACTCCGAGCCCCACGCGGCGAAGCAGATTCACCACGACGGGGCCCGACTACGCCACACCGAGCGCTGACGACGGCCGGCGATCCGCCTTGCTACCGACGGAGATAGGCGGCTGAGCGCCCGAGCTCTTCATTGGCGATGAACATCGACCGTACGCGCAGATGGCTTCCTCGACCGGGGCAGCCCACGCGGAGTCGCCCCACGAGCCGGCGATCTTGATCTCGGCGGGCGCGCGTGCGCATCCTTGGGCATCGCCGAGCTGGCAGTGCTTGGGTCGCGGCCTGCACGGTTGCGGCGGCTCGCATCCGCTCGGCCAGGTCCGGCGGCTGCCGCAGCGCGCTGTTCGGCCTCGGCGCGCAGCTCACGCTCCGCGCGTACCGCCCTGGCCAGCTCTTCATGGGCGGCCCTGGCATGCTCGATGGGAGGTGCAGCAAGCTGGGGCGCGCCGGCCGCCGAGGGCAGGCCGAGGTGCCGAGCGGTGGTCATCGTCTCCGCATGATCGCGTGAACGATCCTGCTGCTGGCGAACTCGGAGACGCTGACCAGCTGCCAGCCGAAGGTTTCGAGCACTTCTGCGGCGGCCAGTGCTTGGGTGACCTGGTCTCCGCCGATTCCCCGGTGGGACACGATGGAGATGAGACGGTAGGGGTAGGGGCGTAGGTCGGCGCGGTTGGCGAGGATGGCGTCGGCGGTGACAGCGCGGGTGCGGATGATGTGGTCAGGGGTTTCCTGGGCGGCCATGACCGCACCCTAATCACGGGTGCACGGACAGTGGTGTCCGGTTACCGCGGGTATCGTCGTGGTCGTGTCCGCGCCGTACCGCAAGCCTTTCCTCGTTGTCACGCTGACTGCCGTGCTGGCTCTGGCAGGCTGTAGCAGCGGGGATTCCTCGGTTGCGGCACCAACGCCTGCGGCCTCGACGCCGTCGGGTGCTCCGCGGGCATCGTCCTCGACCGGTGCCGCGTCCTACGATGCTGCCGGCTTGGATCTGTGTGCGCGTACGGATGTGGGTGTGCTTGCCGACCTGGGCTTGACGGTGCGCCGGACCGACGCGAGGCCGCCCAACGGGCGGCCTGGGGCGGCGTGTCTGTTCGAGATGCGGACCAAGACAGGCCACGAGGCGAACCTGCGCGTCGAGGCGTCGACCCCTGCGACCGCGGAGGAGGCGGCGAGTCTGTATCGGGGGACGCGGCAGGCGACCGGCATGGCGTCGGCGGGTCCGGTCGCCGGCGTGGGGGAGGAGGCGGAGGCCTTCACCAAGCAGTCCACGCCGGGGTTCAAGTACGCCGAGTACATGGTGCACTCGCGCACCGGCAACCTGGTGGTGAAGGTGTGGCTGGCGGTGGGCGGGGACTCGTTCACCCCGACGGAGACCCTCGCCGCCAGAGCCGTAGCGATCCTGTCGGCGACCCGGTCCGCCGTTCCGGTCGCCTGATCCGTCCTGCCGCTCTGCAAAGGACCATCGTCGGCAGGGCTGGCATCTCCGACAGGAGACGACACGCTCACCCTCATGGACCGCCGTGACCCTCAGCCGTCAGATGTTCAGCGACTCCTCGACGAACTCTGCAGCAAGCTGGGTTTCTGCCTGCCGCCCGAGGAGAACCTACGGATCCGCAATTCCCCTCCACGCGACCCGGACAGCTTCACCGAAGCCGTCCTCGAGGCGGAACGGATGAGCAACACGAGCAGCAGGGACCTCCGCCGCCAGGTACGAGTAATCGTCGATCGGCACATGAGGCGTGGGGCGAGAACGACCGGTCACGCAGCCAGCCAGTAGACCGGTGGCCCTTGTGTGCTCCCGGTGCCATCCGCGTCCGGCTGTGGCAGGTCCGAGTCGCGTCCCTGCAACTGCCGGCACCCGAACCTCGCGAGGTCAGCCGCGGACGGCCTCCGGCCACTTGCCACCGGGCAGCTTCGAGTAGTCACCGACCTGGGTGGCGATGTCCCGGACGTTCCCCACCGCGTCGACGAACCGCTGTCCGATGGTGAGCAGCGTGTCCAGACCTGCCTGGACCAGATCGCCGACGGAATCAGCGAGCGTCTCGACGGCCCAGGGCAGCGCGAAGACGGTCGCCGCTTCGCTCGCGGCCTGGGCCAGCTTGCCGGCCAGGGAAGTGACGATCTTGGCGAGTTGGACGGCGTAGTCGACGTTCGCCTTCGCGATCTTGAACAGCCACTGACTGATGAACTCCGCCTTGAGCACGGTCTCGTCCACCGCGGCCTTCTGCTTGCCTGCCTTCGCCTGGTAGGCGCTGGACGCGTCACCGGACCACTTGGCCAGGTTCTCATTCACCGGCTCAGTGGTGACGAATGACAGGTCGGACACGGGGGTCTTCACATCATTGACCCACCGGAAGCTGATGTTGATCAACGACAGCACCGGAAGTTGATGCTCCAGGGCGTTGTCGACCCGGTCGAGCACCGCGTCGAGCGCCCCACGCACGGTGTCCAGGTTGCTCTTGATCCACCAGACGGCAGCAGGTCCCAGCAGCCACCTCCAGTCGTTGAGGCGCTCCACGATCTGGTTGAACTCACCGACGGCCTCGTCGATGCCGGAGCGAATCTGATCGAAGGCCTTGTTGAACGGCTCGCCGTACTCGATGTCGGTGGTTCCCGGTTGCACCCGCTCGTCCCCTCGCGCTCAGGCAGAGTAGATCTTGTTGAGATCCAGCGAGATCATCTCGTCGGCACGGTCGTACTCGTCGGCTACCCGGCGCAGCGCGCCGCCCATCTGCTCGAACTCGGTCACCGCGCCCGCGAGGACCTCGACCATGAAGGACTGGAAGTTCCGGTACGCCGCCGCGTGGACATGGGTGTTGGCGTCGCCGATGAAGAACGCCGAGCTGTCGAGAGTGAGCTGCTGTGCAGCGGTCCTCGTGACGGCGATCCGATCCGACAGCGTCAGCCACTTACCGCCCTCGTCGCGCAGAGCGTCGGTGATGACCTGTAGTTCCTTCATCGGTCCCCCTCGTGATCGGCGCGTGAGCTGGCCAGGGCGTGGGCCTGCAACAGGGAGCGAGCTTCGAATCGCAGCTCACCGGCGTCGAGCCTGCCGATCCGCTCCACCGAGCCCGTGATGGCCGTGATGCCGGACCCGCGCAGGTGCAGCGTCAGACAGCCGTTCGGGCTGGTGATCGTCTTCTCCACTGGCATGTCCGGCTGGCGGGTCAACCGTTCCAGATCGGCGTCGATCTCGTGCAGCGTCCGCCAGGTGCGGCGCAGCCAGAGGTGCTCGTCAAGCTCGTCCTCGTCGTGCCCCGTCCCGGGCCTTGCCGCTGAGGCAGTGCTCCCGGTCGGGTCGTCCGTCAGCCGACGTATCGCCGCCAGTTCGACGACCGCCCGCATAGCAGTTGAATAAGCCTCGAAGAGCGCGTCGGGTACCTCACCTGGGGTCAACCGTGCGCGCCAGTCACGCAGCACTGTCACGTCCTCCACGCGCCCCTCGCGGTCGGTGTGCACCGCAATCGAACCGGTCCGGTCGTGGCCGGCAGGGGAGTCGGGCGCCGGTTGGGCCTGCGCCTCGCGGCGGACCTGTTCGGCTCGTGCGCGCAGCTCGGGGGCGGAACCGAGACCATCCAGACTGGCCAGGGACAGGCGTAGGTTCCGTCTCTCGTGCTGCATGCCCCGACCCATCACACAATCGACTCGTCCCCGTGGCTCACCGTGAAGGTGAGCATGACTACCGTACGGGAAAGACATCCAGTCGTGGGTCCCACAAGGCGCCAGCGTGCCCACGGCTCGGACCTCGGCGATCTGCGCCGCCGGTTCGGGATGCTGCCGGGCGGAGCCGGCCCAGCCAGCACAGCTGCACCCGCACCAACGCCATCTCTGCCCGAGTGAGCACCGTGAGGGCTGCGTCCGACCGCGACTGCAGCTCCACGCCGTCGCCCAGCCCCCGTCGGCCCGGCTCGAGCGGCCTGATCCGCTTACGCGCCTCCCGCCAGGAACTCTCGAGGGTAGGGCTTGGGCACAGCAACATCCTTCCAGCCCGCCGTCAGGGCAAGCCATCTCAGATGTCACCTATCGGTGCAGCAGACCCGATCTCGCGGTGATGGCGTTGGCTTCGCTGGTCCAGTGGGCTGTAGGGCGGTGAGTTCAGCGGCGCCCACGCCCCGTCACGATACAAAGATTCATGGTGTCTCCGGCGGCCTGTCCCTGGTCACTGGAGCCTCGGTCAACAACTGCGTCCTCCCGACCGAGAGCACCCCCTGGGCCGGGCAGTGGAGCAAGTTCCATCCCACCCCACCGAGGACGGCCAGACCGATACGTGCCCCAGCCGCGGCCCAGGCGGCCAGCCGCCTCATCGCGTACATCGCCGATCCGTTGTGTCGCCGCCGCGCCCCGACCACCCGGTGTCCCCGGCGGTCGGGGCAGACATGCGCCCGGATCCGGTGCCGCGGTCGTGCGGGCGCGTCGGCTCTCTTGACCCTCAATTTGCTGCTTTACTATGGTACTAGCAAAGCAGTAAGGGGCTAAGGGGCTACCGTGTTCACCTTCCGGCTCGACACCCACTCCGGCGTGCCGCCGTACCTGCAACTCGTCCAGCAGGTCCGCCAGGCGGTGCTGCTGGGCTTCCTCCAACCCGGTGACCGCCTCCCGCTCATCCGCGAGGTGGTCGAGGACCTGGCGATCAATCCGAACACCGTCGCCAAGGCGTACCGGCAGATGGAGCAGGAGAACCTGGTCACCGGTCGGCCCGGCCAGGGCACGTTCGTCAATGAACAGCAGTCGGCCGTGATACCGGCATCGACGTACACGTCGCTGCGCCGCGGCCTGGCGACCTGGCTGCGCCGCGCCTACGCCGCCGGCCTCGACGAGCAGGCGGTCAACGCGCTCTTCACTTCCGTCCACCAGCAGACGAGGAATGAGGACGTGGCGTGACAGCGACCGAGTTCGCGCTGCGCACCGACGGTGTGGGCAAGCGGTACCGGAAGGGCTGGGCGCTGCGCGACTGCACCCTGGCCCTGCCGGCGGGCGGCGTGATCGCCCTGGTCGGGCCGAACGGCGCAGGCAAGACCACGCTGCTGCGCCTGGTCGTCGGGTTGCTGGCACCGAGCACCGGCACGGTGGAGGTCCTCGGCCACGACGTCACCGCCAGCACCTCGCAAACTCTGTCCCGGGTCGGGTTCCTGGCCCAGGACCACCCGCTGTACAAGCGTTTCACCGTCGCCGAGATGCTCCGCTTCGGCCGGGCCTGCAACCTGCGGTTCGACCAGGGGCTGGCCGAGCGCCGGCTGGCGACGCTGGGCATCCCGCTCGACCGCAAGGCCGGCACGCTCTCCGGCGGGCAGCAGGCCCAGGTCGCGTTGGCTCTGGCCCTGGCGAAGCGGCCGGACCTGCTCGTCCTCGACGAGCCGGTGGCCAGTCTCGATCCGCTGGCCCGGCACGAGTTCCTGCAGGTCCTCATGGGCGCGGTGGCCGAAGGCGGGGTGACCGTCCTGTTCTCCTCCCACGTCGTGCACGAGCTGGAGCGCGTCTGCGACCACCTGGTCGTGCTCAACCACGGCCGGGTCACGCTCACCGGTGACATCGACACCCTCCTCGCCGAGCACCGGCTGCTCGTCGGCCCGCGCACGGCCACCGACCTCGACCGGGCCGGCACCGTCGTGGAGGCCGTCCACAGCGACCGGCACACGACCCTGCTGGTACGCGACGGCGCGATCCCGGCTGCGCCCGGGTGGCAGGCCCAGCCGGTCGCGTTGGAGGACCTGGTGCTGGCGTACCTGCGCCGGCCGTCCGAGCCGCGCGCCTCGGTCACGTCGGGGGTGGCGGCATGACGTGGTTGATCTGGCGCCAGCACCGGACCGAGGTCTACGTCCTGGGTCTGCTCGTCGGCATGTTCGGCATCGCCCTGCTCGTGCTCGGGACGCAGGCCCACGACCTGTTCCCCGGCGGTCCCGCCCGGTGTGCGGGAGAGGCCGGTATCAACGAGGCCTGCGCGGCCTCCTTCCGCCGGCTCGACGAGGAGTACGGGTACGTCGAGAACCTCCTGGCGGCCTTCTATCTGGTCCCCGTCGTCATCGGTGCGTTCCTCGGTGCGCCACTGCTCGCGCGCGAACTGGAGGACGGCACCTGGCAGCTCGCCTGGACGCAGGCCGTGCCGCGGATGCGCTGGCTGGCGGTCAAGCTCGCGGCACTGGCCGGCGTCACCGTCACGCTCACCGGGATGTTCACCGCGGTGCTCACCTGGTTCCGTCAGCCATTCGACGCGTGGGAAGGGCGGTTCCAGTACGACGCCTTCGACCTGGAGGGACTTGTTCCGATGGCGTACGCGCTGTTCGCGTTCGGCGTCGCCACCGCCGCCGGGGCGATCCTGCGGCGTAGCCTGCCCGCGTTCGGCGTCGCGATCGGGGCGTTCCTCGCCGCCCGGATGTCGGTGGCGCTGTTGGCCCGTCCCGCGTACGCCACGCCGCTCACCACCATGGAGCCGGTCCCCGTCGGCGGCTCGAAGGACCAGGCGGGGCACCGGCCCGTGGCCAGCGTCGCTGACTGGATGATCGAACACGGCTACGCAGACGCCACCGGGCGCAGGCTGACCTGGACCGAGTACTACGAGCTGGAGGCCGCCGCCAACCGGGCCGGCACCAACCTCAACCAGTTCCTGCACGCGCGGGGCATCCAGCAGTTCAAGGTCTACCACCCGGCCGACCGGTTCTGGACGTTCCAGCTCATCGAGGCGGCCCTGTTCATCGCCGTCGCGGCGGTCCTGATCGGTGTGGTGGTGTGGCGGGTACGGCGCCGTGTGATCTAGTGCCCTGACCACAAAAACGTTCACGGTGTTGGTTGACACGCTGTTCGGCCGAGCGGCGTGTCGGCGTTCACGCTGCGTGGCTGGCAGAACTGGGCTACCCCATGGGTCTGGACACCGGGTTGTGCCGCGATCGGTAGCAGCATAGTGGGTCGAGGGTTCGTACTCGGCAGGGCTGCGGTAGCCGAGGGCGGAGTGGCGACGGCGGTGGTTGTAGAAGGCGATCCAGCGGCAGATGTGTCCACACCTCCGGAGGAGCACAACCGTCTACCCTGATCAGGGGGCCCTGCCGAACACCTCGAACGTCAACTTCGTCGCTCAGGAGACCGTCGCGAACCTGGTAACCGTTCCGGTCACCAATGGCAAGGTCCGGTTGCGCAACAGCGGCGGCGGAACCGTCCACCTGATCGCTGACCTACAGGGCGTCTACGGCCCGCAGGGCTCAGGCTTCAAATCCCTGTCACCGGCCCGGGTGCTCGACACCCGCACCGCAGCGGCGATCCCTGCGAGGGCCGACCAGGTCCTGGACCTGTCGGCCAAGCTGCCCGCCGACGCCACCGCAGCGGTCTTGAACGTCACCGTCACCCAACCGGCGTCCCACGGGGTGCTCACCGTCTACCCCTACGGCCTGACCGCACCGGTCGCCTCCAACCTCAACTTCGTCGCCGGGCAGACGATCCCGAACCTGGTGATCGTGCCCGTGCGCAACGGCAAGATCGTCATCCGCAACGCCAGCGCGGGTAGCACCCACGTCGCGGCCGACCTGGGCGGCTACTTCGGGTCGGCAGCCTCCGGCGCAACCGAGCACTACGTGCCGATCGGTCCGAGGCGAATCGTGGACAGCCGGACCGGCACAGGCTTGCTCGGTCGCCAGCCCGGCTCCCTACGCGCGCAGGAATCGACATCGTTCTACGCCCAGTACTACGGGGACAACCCCACCAACCTCACCACCGGGTGCAACATCAACTGCCCTGTCCCGACCGCGCTCGTGGCCAACGTGACCATCACGGAACCAACCGCACCCGGCGTACTCACCGCCTACCCCTATCTCACGACGCGACCCACGACATCCAACGTCAACTTCATCGCCGGAGAAACCGCCTCGAACCTCACCCTCACCAAGGCCAACCAGACATCTCTCACCGTCTACAACGGCAGCTCAGGAAGCGCGCACGTGATCATCGACCAGAGCGGATACTTCATCACCGCTGCGCCCTGATCGAGCGCCGCGCTGCCTACCAGCCGAACTGTGGAAGCGATAGCCACGTGCAGCAGCGGAATCACGCTCAGCGGGGAGAAACCCCGCTGTTGCCGCCCGGGTCGCGGCGTCGAGCGGGACTGCCTATCTTGGTGGCCGCACGCTCCGCCGGCTTTGGTCAACGAGGCTGTGGGTGTCGTGCCAAGCACGGGGGAGCCGCAGGTGCCGGACCATCATGCGTTCCGAGTAGTCGGCCTTTCTGCGAGCTCTGCCACCGTGCTGCCGCTGGCGAACTGTCGGAGCCAGGATCGTTCCTGTCGGACGGCACGTCGGCGGCACAGAGGCCGGTCGCGAGCGACCGAACGACCTCGCGGGAGCGAGGGTCTGGTCGTCGAGCAGCGCCGCGAACACTCGCTGCAGTTCGGCCGGCGAACATGACGGCGCCACAGCGGCAGCGGTGCCGTCTTTGACTGCTCGGACGTACGACGGAAGGTCAGCAGCAGGTGTCGGACATCCGACCTTGTCACCTCTCACGCGGCCGGGCACCGTGACCTTGTGACACCAGAGGAAGCCACACCCGCTGAGCTCCGAAGCGCAGAGGATGGCCAGAAGCTTCTTCGTGGGTGGCGTATGGGTATACGCACCCTGCACATCGGCCACAACCTAGCGGGAGAAGCGTTCGACAAGTGGGCCCGCGTGACAGGGGTGGCCTCAGCAGTTGTCGGCTCTATCGTTGGTACCGCCATCTTCGCGTCGTTAGCAGCTTCAACGCGTATTGAGATCCGGATCGCTACTGGCGTCGCGAGTCTTATCGCGGCCGGCTTAAGTACTGCGCAGCTGATATGGAATTATCCACAGCTCGCTCAGCGACACAAGTACGCTGCCGTGAAGTACGGGACGCTACGTCGGAGAACCGAGGAAATCCTCGCGAGCCCGGTAGTTTCGCCCGCAATGCTTCATGAGGTATCCCGAACCTGGGAACAGGTCGAGGACACTGCACCGCCACTCCCGGAACGCTTTCGCCGCCGTGCCCGGCACATGATGGATGTGGCAGATCGAAAGATGATCGCACCTCCGGCGGCAAGCATGGGACCAACCAACCACCAGCCGGCGGTCCTCCCGAAGCCGTGAGGACGAAGGGGACGTCCTTGCCGGGCTAACCAATCGGTGATCGATCGTGCGGTCGAGTCGTGCCACCATGATCTGCGGCAGTACGAGGCTACGCCTGAGGGCCCTCGATCAACATCTGTCTGCCGCTGACATAGCGCGGCGATCTTGAGCGTGCTGCCCGATCGATCGACGCGGCTGCGTGAGCCAGCGCTGGCGCAAGTCAAGGCATTGGGCCGGTAGCTTACGATCGGTCGGCGGTCGGTTGGTCCGGTGCGGGACTGGTTCGGGGAGCAGGTTGGGAGCAGTGGGCCGCCCTGAACGGCCTTGAACTGCTTTTAACGGCATCGAACGGCGCTCAACTGCACCCACCCCTGCCTGCGGCTTCACGTTTTCGCTGGTCAGAGTCGGTGTGGCGTCCTGTTTCACACCGAAGAGGTCACTGGTTCGATCGCAATATCGCCCACTGTAGATTTCATCTACGCAGGTAGGAAGCCCGTCACCGGTTCAGCCGGTAGCGGACTTCCGCGCTGTCGCCCCCTTGATTGGAGCAGGGCGTTCGGCTCTGGGGTCCGATCGCCGTGGGGGCGCCCGTCGGCGGCCTCGGGTCAGCGGTCCGACCGGGCTGGCCGGCCAGTGGAGGCCTTGGAGCTGCCGGCACCGGGCACCACGTGACGAAAGGCCGTCCCGCTATCGCTCACCGGATCGACTGATGGTCGTCGGTCTGGTGTGCCGCCCACTCGCCGGTCCACGTCGCCAAATGCCGCCGGTGCGCCACTGGCGCCAACGTTCGACTTCGGCCGGATCGCCAGGGGCGTCGTGCTGCGCCACCCTCTGGTAGCCCGGGCCGAACTGGCCGAGCTGTGGCCGCAGTTGGCCCGCGAACTCCTGACCGAACGATCGGCGCGAGGCCGGGGCCTCACGCCGGATCTCCACCGGTCACTGCGAGAGCGTCACGGCGATCGCTGGTCCGAACGCGACGCTGAGCAGGTAGGCGAGGTTGAACAGCCCCAGGGCTTCGGCCTGGTGCGAGGCGGGCACGCCGTCGGTCGCTCGTAGGGCGAGTACGCCCTGACCGGTCGCGGCGGCCAGCGAGGCGAGCGTCATCGCCGCGAGCAGTAGCGGTACGGCGGTGGTGGCCGCCGCCAGCAGCGGCGCGGTGGTGCCGGCGACGAGCAATGCGGCGGCCACCGCCCGGTGCGGCACCCGCACGGACGCCGCGACCAGGAATCCTGAGCCGAAGCCGCCGAGCAGGTACGGTGCCAGCAGCACGACTCCGCTGCGGGTGCCGTCCCATCCCGCGTGCTCTCGCAGCAGATCCGGTGCGGCGTAGAGCAGGGCGAAGTTCACCACGCCTAACGCGAAGGCCAGCGCGCACACCGCGAGGAACCGGCCGCTACGTGCCAGCGCGGCGGGCAGGAAGCCGTCGGGGCGTACCTTCGTCCGAACCACGAGCAACAACAGCAGCGCGACGGTGGCCGGGCCCGCGACCAGCGGCCGGTGCGGAGTTAGAACCGCCGCGGTGACCAGCAGGGCGACAAGAGCCATGCCGAGGGGATCGAACGGCGCCGGCACCGTCTCCGGTGGCGGAGCGCCGCGGCGAGCGGCGGGCACGCCGACCACCGCCAGCAGCGGCAACGCCAGCGCCGCCTGCCAGGAGAGGAGGTCGGCCACCAGCGCGCCGGTCAGCGGGCCGGTGGCGCCGACGACCGCCAGCGACGCGGCGACCGCTCCCATCCGTCGAGCCGAGTCGGCCAGCTTCATGGCTGTCACGGTGAGTCCGGCAGATCCCAGTGCCTGAACCGCCGCGCCGGCCACCAACGCCGGCACGCGCGTACTCAGCACGAGCAGGACCGTCCCTGCGACCACCAGCGCGGTCGCGACGGTCAGGACCGCTCGTACGCCGCGGCGGGCCAGCAGCGCCGCCAACAGCGGCGTTCCCAACGCGATCCCCCACCCGAAGGCGGTCACGCCGGCGGCCGCTGCCTGTTGCCCGGTACCCATCGCGCGGGCCAGGTCGTCGAGGACCAAGGCCGGTGCGGAGATCCCGTACGACAGCGGGCCGGCCAGCAGGGCGAGCCAGGGCGTGGCGACCCGCCGGGGTCCGGGCTGTCCGCCGTGGCGAGCGGCCGCGCTGCGCTGTAGCTGATCCATCGCGTTCCTCCGGTGTCGGTCGGTGGGATCGAGCCTGCCCAGCGTCCTTACCGTCTACTGACGGCCGTCTGACGTACGCGTCGCAGCCCGACCGGTAGTCACCGCTCCCGTCTGGGCGGGGATGCGGTCGAGGCGGGTGGTCAGATCGTCCGCCGGAAGTCGGCGCTGGTCAGGCTCGCCCGTTTCCGGCCCCTTTGCTCATGACCGTGACGTCGGCGTGGGTCCTGATGAGCGAAGCTGCCCCGACGGCGCAGCCCGCTGCCCGGGACAGCTGGCTGGCTAGGGTGACGGTGTGCGTTTCGGAGTGCTGGGGGAGATCGCGGTATGGACGTCGGGCGGCGAACCGGTCACCGTGCCCGGGCTGAAGGTTCGTGCCCTGCTGGCTGACCTGCTGGTTCACGAGGGACGCCCGGTGAGCGCCGATCGCCTGATCGAGGATCTCTGGGGTGACCAGCCGCCGGGCAACGCGCTCGGGGCCCTGCAGACCAAGGTGTCGCAGTTGCGCCGCGCGCTGGAGGCGGGCGAGGCCGGTGGCCGTGCGCTGGTCGAGTCCGGTGATGCCGGCTACCGACTGCGGACGTCGGCGGAAGCGATCGACGCCGTACGCTTCACCGCACTGTTGGCACGCTCGCGCGCGCAGCCGGAGCCGACACGGCGGGCGGCAACGCTGACCGAGGCGCTGGCACTCTGGCGCGGTTCCCCGTACGCCGACTTCAGCGACGAGCGATTCGCCCGCCAGGCCGCCGAGCGGCTCAACGACCAGTATCTGGCCGCGCTGGAGGAGCAGGTCGAGGCGCGGCTCGATCTCGGTGAGCACCATCTCCTCGCCGGTGAGCTGGCCGACCTGGTCGCACGCCACCCGTGGCGCGAGCGACTACGGGCCGCGCACCTGCGTGCCCTGTACGCCTCCGGACGCCAACGTGATGCCCTGGCCGCCTACGAGCAGTTCCGTCGGCAACTGCGCGACGAACTCGGCATCGACCCCGGGCAGGAACTGGCCGAGCTGCATCGGGCGATTCTGCGTCAGGATCCCGCGCTGCAGCCGCCGGCACCGCCGTCCACTCCCGCCCGAACCAACCTGCCGGCACCTCTGCTGCCAGGCCCGTACGGCGGACTGATCGGACGCGACGAGGCTGTCGAAGCGGTGCGGGAGTGTCTGACGAGCGGACGACTGGTCACGCTGACCGGCCTGGGCGGAGTAGGAAAGACCAGGCTGGCGCTCGAGGCCGCGCGGCTGCTGGCCGACACGTTCCCCGCCGGAGTGTGGCTCGTCGAGTTGGCCGGCCAGCCACACTCCGGTGAGCTCACCACCTGCAACGAGGTCGTCGACATGGTGACGGCGACGCTGGAGATCCGGGACGACAGCCCGCCCGGTGACCGACCACGCGAGCCGATGGACCGGCTGGTCGCCGCGCTGGGGGATCGGCGAATGCTGTTGCTGCTCGACAACTGCGAACACGTGGTGGTGCCGATCGCCCAACTGGCCGAGAAACTTCTCGGCGCCGCAGCCGACCTGCGCATCCTGGCGACGAGCCGGGAACCACTCGGGGTCGCCGGCGAGGTTGTCCTTCCGGTGCCGCCACTGGCCCTGCCGGAGCCCGGAGCCACCGCGGAGCAGATCGTCGAGGCTCCGGCGGTTCGGCTCTTCCTGGCTCGCGCCCGCGCCATCGAGCCCGGGTTCACCGTCGAGCACGAAGACCTGGACACCATCGCCACCATCTGCCGGCGTCTCGACGGCGTGCCGTTGGCGTTGGAGCTGGCGGCGTCCCGTCTGCCGGTACTCGATCCGAGGGAGCTGGCAGCGCGGCTCGACGACCGCTTTCGACTGCTGTCCTCCGGCCGGCGCACAGCGCCCCCGCGTCAGCAGGGGCTTCGCGCCATGATCGACTGGAGTTGGGAGCTGCTGTCGCCTGCCGAACGCGCGGTGCTACGCCGGTTGGCGGTCTTCGCCGACGGCGCCACCCTGGCGACTGCCGAGCAGGTGTGCTCAGGCGGGCAGGTCACCCCGCACGACATGCTCGACGTGTTGGCACACCTGATCAACCGGTCACTGGTCATGGTGCGGCCCGGGGAGAGCCCGCGACGCTTCCGGCTGCCGGAGACGGTGGCCGCCTACGGTCTCGAACAGCTCGACGGCGCCGACGAACTGCCCACAACCCGTCGTCGTTACGCCTGCTGTTTCGCCGCCCTCGCCGCGCGTGTCGCCGGACGGCTGAGAGGCCATGACCAGAGTCGCGCGCTCGACGAGCTCGACGCCGAGAACGCGAACCTCCGAGCGGCCCTCGACGTCGCCGCCACCGACGGTCACGCCCGCGCGGCGCTGACGCTCGCCACCTCGTTGTCCTGGTACCGGCTGCTCCGAGGCCGTTTCGGGGAACTGAGCCGGTCGCTGCGAACGGCGTTGAACGTCGTCCCGACGAGCGAGGAGGACGCCGCACCGGACGCCCTTCGGCAGCAGGCGGACATGTGGCTCGTCGCTCTCGCCACCCGGGACGGCGACCCGGCCGCTGCTCGCCGGCAGATCCTGGAAGGCTACCGGGACACCGACGGGCCGGACAGGGCGTTCGCGCAGTGGTTGTTCGCCTCCATGATGCTCGGCTCCGGAGATCCGGGCGAGGCCGACGTACTGGTCAACGCGGCATTGTCGGCATTTCGCGCCCACGGCGACCGGTGGGGCATCGCTGCCGCCTCTGCCACCCGGGCCGACCTCGCGCTCGTACTACGCAGCGACCTGTCCGCCGCCCAGCGTGATTGCGAGGTCAGCCGGTCGTTGTTCGGGCAACTGGGCGACCGCTGGGGTCAGGTGCATCCGACAAGCCTGTTGGGC
The DNA here is from genome assembly GCF_900090295.1 of Micromonospora coxensis. NCBI lineage: Bacteria > Bacillati > Actinomycetota > Actinomycetes > Micromonosporales > Micromonosporaceae > Micromonospora > Micromonospora coxensis. Next base: position 6,712,769 of record NZ_LT607753.1, read on the forward strand.
AGTCTGGCGGAGATCCGTGGCGACTACGATCGCGCCGAGGCGTACCACCGCGAAGCGCTGCGCATCGCCGAACACCTACGGCTATGGACGTCGATGTCCCGGCAGTTGGCGAACATCGGTCGGCTCGCCCTGCTGAGGGGCGACTACCAGGAAGCCGTTGCCTGGCACGACCGCGCCCTACAGGTGGCGCAAGAGCAGTCGAGCCCCTCCGCAGCCGCGTTCGCCGGCACAGGGCTGGCGATGGCAGCGCGGCGGCGCGGCGACCTCGACGCCGCCGAGGCCCAGCAGCAGGACCTGCTCCACTGGAACCACCGCACTGGTTATCTGCCAGGCAGCGCACTCGCGTTGGCCGAGCTGGGGTTCATCGCCGAACACCGCGGTGACGCAGTCCTCGCTGAGCGCCGCCACCGTGAGTCGCTCGACGCGGCGCTCGCCACCGGAGACCACCGAGCAGTGGCGTTGGCTCTTGAAGGCATGGCCGGCGCCACCAGCCTCGGCGGTCACCACCGCCGGGCCGCGCGGCTGCTGGGCGCCGCCCGGACACTGCGCGAGGCAGCCGGAGCGCCACTGCCCGCCGGCGAGCAGCATGACGTACGGCGTATCACCTCTCGCGTCCGCGACGCGCTCGGCGGCGAGGAATTCGCTGCCGAGCTGAGTCACGGCGCGCAGCTCGACCTCGACGAACCTGCGCTCGACGGCGTCGGTAAGAAGACGGTCAGCAGTCGGTAAGCCTGCCCGGCACGGTTGATCGGGAACTGAGCCGACCCAAGGAGGCACCATGCACGCGGACGCCAGGATCGCCGTCATCTACTACTCCGCGACCGGCACCGTGCACCAACTCGCCCGGGCATTCGTCGACGGCGCCGCCGACGCCGGCGCGGAAGTCCGCCTGCGCCGGGTGGCAGAGCTGGCGCCGGAGCAGGTCATCGATGCCAAGCCCCAGTGGCGGGCCCACCTCGACGCCACCGCCGACATCCCCCTCGCCACCCTGGACGACCTCAGGTGGGCCAACGGGTACGCATTCGGCACGCCGACCCGTTTCGGAAACGTCTGCTCCCAGCTGCGTCAGTTCCTCGACACCACGACTGCCCCCTGGCAGGCGGAGGAACTGGCCGACAAGCCGGCGACCGGCTTCACCGCCACGTACGAGGAACACGGCGGCCAGGAGGCGACACTGCTGAGCCTCTACCAGACCTTCCACCACTGGGGGGCGATCATCGTGCCGACGGGCTACCTGAACTACGACACCGCTCACGCCGCCGGCGGGAACCCGTACGGCGTCAGCCAGGTCGAGAGCCGCGCCAGCCGGGATCCCGAGTACGTCAAGGCCGTCCTCGAAGCCGCGCGCTTCCAGGGCGCACGCCTCGCCCGCATAGCGGCCGCCGTGACCGCCGTCCGCGCTGACAGTCCACTCGGGTAACTCCTGCGGACCGGCGCTCCCAAGGGCGCGCCGATCCGACAGCGCGGAGATGCCAGGGGCCGTACGACCCAGAGCGCCTGCCGGTAGCGCGACCGCCATGGAGAGCCGGTCGCGATACCGGCACGGCTGGCCACCGGCACACCGAGGCGCCCGCCGGACGGCCTCGGTTGCCCCCCACCACTGGCTCGGCGCCACTCGATGCAGGCGACTCGGTCGCGCGAACACCGTCGCGCGCGTCGGCTGCTCGACGTCTCGCCGGCCCCGCACTCGACCTCAAGGTTGCCTTCCTCCGGGTCGCGACGCTTCTGATCAAGGACGGTTCAGCGGCCACCACGACGGCGAGTTCGTGTACCCAGCACTCGCTGCTCTGCCCTATGTCCGGCTCAGGCCGTGTACCTGGCGCGACGGCAACGCGAACTGCATGGTCGCCACGGCGACGAGACGTCCGCACTGATCGTGGACGCGGCCGTTGGTCACCGCCATCCGGCGGCCCAGCTTCACCACCTCGATCACCACCTCGAGCGGACCGGGCTCGGTCGCCTCCAGCAGGTTGACGCTGCCGTGGGTCAGTACCCCGGTCAGCACCCTCCCGGCGTAGGCGTTCACCGCCAGGAATGCCGCCAGATCGACAACCTTGAAGATGGCGGGACCGGACAGCGTTCCTCCGGGGCGGCATTCCAGCCCGTCGGGGCCGGCGGTGACGACGACCCGGTGCGGCGAGATCTCCGTCACCCGCAGGCCCGAGTCGGGCAGGAACTCGGTCAGTAGCTCACGTAGCTCGGGCAGCGTCAGGCGCGGCGGCAACCCGGTGGGTACGCTCGGCTGCGTCTCGTCGCGTTCGTCCAGTGGCTCGGTCACGGTCATCTGACCCCCTGATGTCAGCCGTGTAGGTCACGTGCTCCCACGGATAGCTCGGCAGCGAGGCGACGCGCCGTGCGGCGCGCGACGCCTGCCAGGGCAGAGGTTCCGCCTCGTCGAGGAACCTTGCCGCAGGGTGCTCCACGCCGGCGGCCACGGCGTCCACCGCCTCCCGCGCCGCGGCGGCGGAGGCGGCGTCCACCCATACGGTGCGCCGGTGCCGGGTGCGCCCATGCGTGGCGCTGTAGGCGAACGCGGGGTAGTCGGCCTCGTCGAGCCCGGCGAGGTGGGTTCGGTACCGCCCGGCGAGCGCGGCTACGGCCGCCGACGTGCGCGCGGAGACCGCGAACCCCGGCGGCGGAGCCGCGACCGGGGTGATGCGGGGCGCCGGGGAGAGAACGGCATAGGCGTTGGTGCCGCTCATTCCGTAGGAGCAGACCGACGCGTGGCCGCCCGCCCCGGCCGGCCACGAGGTGGGCGTAGTGGGGATGACCACGCCGGTGTCGGTGAGATCGATGCGTGGGTTGAGCGTGGTGAAGTGGGCCTGTGGTGGGATCAGCCGGTGCTCCAGACAGAGCACCGACTTGATCAACCCCAGCACGCCGGCGGCGGACTCGGTGTGCCCGACGTTCCCCTTGACCGAGCCGACGTGCAGTGCGCCCTCACCGGGCCCGCCGCGCAGCGCGGCCGTGACAGCCGCCATCTCGACCGGGTCGCCGAGCGGGGTGCCGGTGCCGTGCGCCTCGTGGTAGCCGATGTCCGCGCCGGTCAGGCCGATCGTGGCCAGCAGGGACCGGATGAGGCGGGTCTGCGCCTCGACGCTGGGTGCGGTGAAGGCGGCGGAGCGTCCGTCCTGGTTGATCGCGGTGCCGTCGATGACCGCGTGGATCCGGTCCCGGTCGCGCACGGCGTCGTCCAGTCGTTTGAGAACCAGCATCGCGCATGCCTCGCCGCGGACGAACCCGTTCGCGGCCGCGTCGAACGGCCGGGAGGTGCCGTCCGGCGACAACGCGCCGGTGCGGGCGACGGCCCGGGTGGTCCGGGGCGCGAGTATCAGGTTCACGCCGCCGGCTACCGCGATGTCGCAGTCTCCGGCGGTCAGCGCACGGCAGGCGGTATGCACCGCGACCAGGGAGGACGAGCATGCGGTGTCCAGGGCGAAACTCGGGCCCTGCAGACCCAGCGTGTACGCGACCCGCCCCGCCGCGAAGCTGTGCCCGTTGCCGATCGTCCAGTACGAGTTGGGTTCGCCCGTGAGCCAGGACCAGTGATCCTGCCCGGTGATCCCGACGAACACGCCGGTCGAGGAGGCCACCGCACCCGGCTGGATGGCCGCGTCTTCGAACGCCTCCCACACCACCTCCAGCAGTAGCCGGTGCTGTGGGTCTACCGTCCGCGCCTCTCGGGGCGACATGTCGAAGAACCGGGCGTCGAAGTCGAAGGCACGCTCGAGATAACCCCCACGGGTGATCAGGTCGTCCCACTCCGCGCCGAACGGCGCGCGCCGATCGGCCGGCATCTCGCCGGTCAGGTCGCGGCCCTCCAACAACGCCGACCAGTACGACGCGGTGTCCACGACGTCACCGGGTGCGCGGATGCCGACGCCGACTATCGCCACGCGTTGCGGCGCCGCCCGTGCCGGGGGTGGTGGGTCCAGGGCCACTGGCTACACCACCCGGTGCAGCCAGTGGTGGCTGTCCGCGAGGCGGCCGCTCTGGATGCCGACGATGTGCTCGCGGATCGCCAGTGTGGAGGATCCCGGTTCGCCGTCACCGACGACCTGCTCGAAGCCCTCGCCCTTGATGGCGAGGATCGGCGTGATGACGGCCGCGGTCCCGGCCGCGAACATCTCGGAGATCGAGCCCGCCGCGCAGCGCTCCCGCAGCTCGTCGATGCCGATCTGCCGCTCCACCGCCTTCAGGTCGTGCTCCGCTGCCAGCTTCAGGACACTGGCTCGAGTGACCCCGTCCAGGATCGTGCCGAGGCCCGGTGTGATCAGCTCACGGTCCGCGGTGACCAGGAACAGGTTCATCGTGCCCGACTCCTCCAGGTAACCCCGGCCGGGCTCGCTGAGGTAGAGCACCTGCTGGCAACCGTTGTCATGAGCCTCGACCTGAGCGGCGAGGCTGGCCGCGTAGTTGCCGCCGCACTTGGCCCGGCCGGTGCCGCCCTCGGCCGCCCTGGTGTAGGTGCTGCTGACCCAGAGTGTCACCCCGGCCGCGCCGCCGGAGAAGTACGACGCAGCAGGTGAAGCGATGACGTAGTAACTGACCTGTGCCGCCGGGCGCACCCCCAGGAACGCCTCCGAGCCGAACATGAAGGGGCGGATGTAGAGACTCGTCCGGCCGTCGTGCGCGGGCACCCAGGACTCGTCGGCCCGCACCAGGGCCTCGATGCTGGCGATGAACGCCTCCTCCTCGAGCACCGGCAACGCCAGCCGGCGCGCGGAGTGCACGAACCGCCGTGCGTTCAAATCCGGCCGGAACAGCCAGACGCTCCCGTCGGCGTGCCGGAACGCCTTCAGTCCCTCGAAGATCTCCTGGGCGTAGTGCAGCACCGCGGCCGCCGGATGCAGCGGGATCGGCGCCAGCGCGGTCACCTTCCCGTCGTGCCAGCCCGAATCCGCTGTCCACACCGCCGACGCCATGTGGTCGGTGAAGTACTGGCCGAACCCGGGTGCGGCGAGAATCGCCTCCCGGTCGCCGTCGGGCAGCGGACTCTCGTTACGGTGCAGCGGAAACGCGATACTCATCGAATCCCCTCCTGGGCGGGCATCGAATATTTTGGCGCACGGAACACCACCACACAGTTCTGCCCGCCGAACCCGAACGCGTTGGCCGCCGCCACCCTGACAGGCAGTTTCCGGGCCACGTGAGGGACGTAGTCGAGGTCGCACTGCGGGTCGGGCACGTCCAGATTGATGGTGGGCGGCACGACGCCTTCCCGGATGGCCATGGCGCACACCATGGCTCCGAGGGAGCCGGCCGCTCCGATCAGGTGACCGACCATGGATTTGGGGCTGCTGACCGCCACCCGTTGCGCCGACTCACCCAGCGCGGCCCGGATCGCCCTGGTCTCCGTCCGGTCGTTGGCCTGGGTGGACGTTCCGTGTGCGCAGATGTAGTCCACCTCGCAGGGATGCACCTCGGCACGCCGTAACGCATCGCCGATGGCCGCCGTCGCGTGTGCGCCGTCCGGGCTCGGTGCGCTCACGTGGAACGCGTCGCAGGTCAGGGCACCACCCGAGACAGTGGCGTAGGGCACGACGCCACGCCGGGCGGCATGCTCGGCCGACTCCACCACCATCAGCACTGCCCCCTCGCCGAAGACGAAGCCGTCCCGGTCGGCCGAGAACGGCCGGCTCGCCGCGGCGGGATCGTCGTTGCGTTGCGACATCGCACCCATGGCGCTCAGGCCGGCGAACATGACCGGGGTGATCGCCGCGTCCGTTCCTCCGCACACGACGGCGTCCGCCTCACCGGCGAGGATCAGTCGCCGGGCATCGAGCAGCGCGTACAGCCCGCTGGCACAGGCCAACGCGCTGGCGTTCACCGGGCCGTGCACGCCCAGGTCGATGGCCACCTCGCAGGCCGGCATGTTGGTCAGTGACGACGGGACGAAGTAGCTGCTCGGCGAGACGGGCTGGGGCAGGGCCACCAGTCCCCGGGTGGCCGTCTCGACCGTGTCGAAGCCGGCGACGGCCGCGTTCACCACCACGCCGACCCGGCCGGCGTTGTCGGCGTCGATCTCCAGCTTCGCGTCGGCGATCGCCTCCCGCGCCGCCACCACCGCGAACTGGGAGAACCGTGCGGACCGGCGGACACGTCTGGCGTCCAGGTGGTCCGACGGATCGAAGCCAATCACCTCGGCCGCGATCCGGGTCGGGAACGCGCTCGTGTCGAACGCCGTGACCGGGCCGACGCCGGACCGCCCGGCGAGCAGATTCCGCCAGGTGGTCTCCCTGCCGACTCCCGCCGGGGTGACCGCACCGATGCCGGTGATCACCACCTCTGGACGGGTCGGGTGTCCGCTATCCATGACCGGCCTTTCCCTGAACGAGCAGCTGTCCGGACCGGCCCTGCGCCGCATCGCGACCGGCCCGCGTCGTGTGGACAGCCGGCGTGAGCTGCTCCAGCTCCGCCACCACGTCCGCCGTCACGGCGAACCCCTCGGCGAACGCCCGGACGGCGTCCAGCCCATCGGCGTCGCGAGCGCCGCCCACGACCCGGTGCCACACGCCGGCCTGCCGGGCCAGCGCGGGAACCACCCCGTCGGCCGTCTGCCCGGCCGCGATCACGACCGTGTCCGCCGGTACCACGGCGTCCGCACCGGCGGCGTCGACGATGTGCACGCCGTCCGACGTGATCCGCCGGAACCGGACCCCGGAGACGATCCGTACTCCGTGCCGGCGCAGGTCCGCCAGCACCGCCCAGCGGCTGGACCGACCGAGTCTCGGTCCGATCCGGGGACCGCGGTGCAGGATCGTCACCTCAAGCTCGGCGGCGGCCGGAGCCGGACCTGCGGCGAGCCCGTACGTGCGCAGGAAGCGCTCGATCTCGTCCGGCCGTTCCGGACCGCGAGCGGCCAGGTGGGCAAGGTCGACCGCGATGCCTCCGCCTCCGATGATCGCCACGCGTCCGCGCAGCGCGCCGCCGGCGAACGCCTGGGGGTAGGTCAGTACGTGCGGCAGGTCGGCGCCGGGGATCTCGACCCGGCGGGGCCGTACCCCGCTGGCGACGATCAGGCCGGCGAAGGCCCGCAGCAGGGGGACGTCACCGGCGCCGATCGGGCGGCCGACATGCATCCGGACGCCGAGGCGGTCCAGGTCTGCGGTGAAATAGTCGATGGTGGCGTGGTAGTCGGCCTTGCCCGGGACCCGGCCCGCCAGACGGAACTGGCCACCGAGCCCGTCCGCGGCCTCATACAGGTCGACCCGGTGCCCGGCCGACGCGAGTGCGTGCGCGGCCTGCAGGCCGGCCGGGCCGCCGCCGATCACGGCCAGCCGCAGCTGTCGGGCGCTGCGCGCCGGCAGCGCCGTCAGCTCCCGGCCGGCCCGCGGGTTGACCATGCAGGACACCTCCCCATCGACCAGCGACCGGTCGATGCAGGCCTGGTTGCAGCCGATGCAGACGTTCACCGGACGCCGCCGCCGGCTGCGGGTGATCAGCTCGGGGTCGGCCAGGAACGGGCGGGCCATCGACACGAAGTCGAGCCCGCTCGTCGCGAGGATGTCCTCGGCATGCCCGACCCGGTTCACGCGGTTGCTGGCGATCACCGGGGTCGATCCGACCGCCGCCTTCACCGCGGCGGCCACGGAAATCCACGCACCGGGCGGCACGATCGCCTGCACGCTGGGCACCGGGGACTCGTGCCAGCCGACGCCGACGTTCAGCGCGTCGGCACCGGCGGCCACCAGCGACCGGGCGAAGTCCAGCACGTCGGCGTGCGGGGTGCCACCAGCCATCAGGTCGAGCCCGGTGAACCGGACGACGATCGGGAAGTCCGCGCCGGTGGCTTCCCGGGCCGCCCGGGTGACCTCGACCCCGAAACGCCGTCGGCGCCGCGCGTCGCCGCCCCACTCGTCGTCCCGGAGGTTGGTCAGCGGCGAGAGGAACTGGTCGACGAGGTAGCCCTCCGAGCCCATGATCTCCACCGCGTCGAACCCGAGCTCGCGGCCCAGCGCCGCCGCTCGTGCGAAGTCCGCCACCGTGGCACGGATCTGCGCCGCGGTCAGGGCCTGCGGTGTGCTGCCGGAGAACCTGCTGTGCACCGCGGACGGCGCGACCGGAGACACCCCGAACGCCGTCGGCGAGGCGTACCGGCCGGCGTGGAACAACTGCAACGCGATGAGCCCGCCCGCGTCGTGGACCGTTGTCACGACCCGGCGCAGGCGGTCGCGAAAGGCGACGTCGCCGAGCACGCCGTACCCGCGCCCGCCCGCGCCGGCCACGCTCACCGCGGCGCCGCCGGTGATCATCAACCCGGCACCGCCGCGGGCCCGCTCCGCGTAGAACGCGGCCAGCGCGGCACCGCCGTCCTCGCGCGTCTCCAGCCCGAGGTGCATCGCGCCCATGACTATGCGGTGGGGGATGTGCAGCGACCCGATCCGGCCGGCCCGGAAGACGTGCCGGAACTCGTCAGCCATGCCGGCCCAGCGGTGGCGTCAGATCTTCGGCGAAGGGCGGTGCGACCACCGACAGGCCGCCGTCCACCACGATGGTCTGGCCGGTGATGTACTCCGAGGCGGGTGCGAGCAGGAACGCGACCACATCGGCCACCTCCTGGACGGTGCCCATGCGTGCCCTGGGGATCTTCGGCAGCACCCGCGACAGCGGAGCCATGCCGGGGACGTTGTAGAAATACTCCGAGGAGTCCGACTCGATGATGCCGCCGTTGACGGCGTTGACGTTGACGCCCCGCGGCGCGAACTCCACCGCCATGTACCGCACCCACGCCTCGATGGCCGCCTTGGCCGCGCCGAGATTGGCGTAGGTGGGGTAGGCCCGGATGCTGCCGTAGCTCGACAGCGCCACGACGCGCCCGCCGTTGTCCATCAGGTCCACCGCGCGCTGGGTGCCCAGCACGAAGGCACGGATGTTCATCGCGTACGAGCGGTCCAGGTGGTGCAGCTTGAGGTCGGCGATGTTCTTGAACGAGCTGGCGGCGGCGTTGCAGACGAAGTAGTCGAGCCGGCCGAAGGTGCTGCCCACGGTGTCGAACAGGCGCTCGATCTGGGCCGGGTCCTCGACGTCGGCCTGCACGGCCACGGCCTTGCCGCCGAGCCCTTCGATCTCGCCGCACACCTGGTCGGCGAGATCGGCGTTCTTCTTGTAGTTCACCACGACGGAGGCTCCGGAGCCGGCCAGCGCCAGCGCCAGCGCCCGCCCGATGCCGCGGGAGCTTCCGGTGATCAGCGAGACCTTTCCCTCGTGGACACCGGTCGGGTGGTCGGTCATCGCACATCCCCCAGCACGTCGCGGGCTATCACGGTCTTCTGGATCTCGTTGGTGCCCTCTTCGAAGCGTTGCGCCCGCGCGTCCCGGTAGACCCGTTCGATCGGGCTGGACTCCCAGTAGCCGATGCCGCCGTGCACCTGGAGCGCCTTGTCGGTCACCCGGGCGAGCATGTCGACCGCGGTGAGCTTGGCCATCGAGGACAGCGCCGCGGCGCGCGGGTCGCCGGACTCCCATCGGCCCGCCGCGTACAGCGCGAGCTGGCGGGCGGCCTCGAGGTCTGCGGCGTTCTCGGCCAGCGCGAAGGCGACGGCCTGCCGGGCGGCGAGGGGTTTGCCGAACGTACGCCGGGCGCGGGCATGGGCAACGGCCAACTCCTGCGCCCGTCGGGCCAACCCCACGCAGGTCATGGCGACCGCGATCCGGCTCGGGGTGAGGAAGCCGCCGAGCGCGACCTCGAGGCCCTGACCCTCCTCGCCGAGCCGGTGCGCCACCGGGACCGGCGTGCGGTCGAAGGTGAGCCTGGCGTGGTCGGTGCCGCGCACGCCCATCGTGTCGGGCATGGGCATCACCGTGACGCCGGGCGCGTGCCGGTCCACCATGAGGGCGAGCGTGCCGTCCTTGCCTGTGGTGCCGTGCAGCCGCGCGAACGTCAACCACCAGTCGCAGCTCACCCCGAAGGTGATCAGATGCTTGTCACCGGAGAGCAGGTAGGTGTCCCCCTCGCGCACCACGCTGCACCGTAGGTCGGCTCCGGTCCCGGCGGTCGGTTCCGTCAGCGTGAACGCGACCCTGATGTCCCCGGCGACCTGCGGCAGCACGAACTTCTTGCGCTGCTCGCCGTTGGCGAACTGGTCCATCGACCGCCACACGCCGTTGCAGACGTGCACGATCATCCGCAGCGAGGCGTGGGACATCGAGAAGAGCTCGAGCAGCTCGAGGTAGCGGACGAAGGGCAGCCCGCGGCCGCCGTACTCCTCGGGTGCGGCCAACCTGAGATAGCCCAGGTCGCGTAGCTCGTCGTAGAGCCTGCCGGGCACCGCGCGGGTCTGCTCGATCTGCGCCGCGTACTGCTCGCCGGGCCCGCGGACGAACGCCTCCACCTCCTCCCGCAGGGCCTGGAAACGGCTCTCGTCCGTGGTCATCACCGCGTTCCTCTCGTCATGGTCGCCATGGGCGTCATCGTCGGCGTCGGCCTTGGCGTCACCGGCTCGCCCACTCCCGCAGGAGGAACTTCTGCACCTTCCCCACGGGATTGCGCGGCAGCTCGTCGATGATCTCGAGTCGTTCCGGCCAGTACTGCTTGGCGACCTTCTGCTCGTCGAGGAAGTGCTGCACCTCGGCGAAGTCGATGTCGCCGGTACGCACCACGTATGCGCAGGCGCGTTCCCCGAGCCGCTCGTCGGGCATCGCGACGATGGCGACATCGGCGATGGACGGATGGGCGTGCAGCAGCTGCTCGATCTCCGCGACGGGGATCTTCTCGCCGCCCCGGTTGATCACGTCCTTGACCCGGCCGGTGATGCGCACGAAGCCGGACTCGTCGATCACCGCGAGGTCACCGCTGCGGTACCAGCCGTCGGACGTCATCGCCGCGGCGGTCCAATCCGGGTGGTCCAGGTATCCGGCGAACAGGCAATCGCTGACGACCTCGAAGACGCCCTCCTGCCCGGGCCCGAGCGCGGCGCCGGCGTCGTCGGTGACCCGGATGCCGACACCGGCCAGCGCCCGCCCGTCGGTGCCCCATACCGAGGCCGGCTCGTCACCGGGCGCGCCCAGGGTGCCGAGGCAGGTCTCGGTGGTCCCCCAGGCACCGCACACCGCGGCGTCCAACACGCGGGTCGCCCGCTCGGCCAGTGCCCGGGGGACGGCGGCGCCGGTGGCGACGAAGATCCGCAGATCGGCCGGCGGACGGCCGGTGGACTCCACCGCGGCCACCAGATCCACCAGGAACGGGGTGGCCGCCTGTACGAAGGTGCCGTGCCATCGGCGCAGGGTGGCCAGCGCGGCCGGCCCGTCCCACACCGGCTGGAGGATGTGCGGGACGCCGAGCGTCAGCGCCAGCCACATCCCGTACAGGAACCCGGTCTGGTGGGCCAGGGGTGACGGGACGAAGACGCGGTCGGAGCGGGTCAGCCCCAGATGCCGGGCCGCCATCGCGGCCGCCCTGGTCAGCGTCTCCATCCGGTGCAGCACGCCCTTGGGTTCGCCGGTCGTGCCGGAGGTGAACAGCAGCTGGGCGAGCATGTCCGGCGCCGGGCGGCGGGCGTCGAGGACCCCTCGGTCGGGACGCTGCCGCGCGAGCGCCTCGTCGAATCGGTGCCACCGGGCGCCACCGCCCTCGGGCAGCGGCCCGTCGCCGGCGACGACCAGGACGTGCCGGACCGCGGGCGCCTCCGGGCCGGTCAGCAACGCAGCCAGCTCGCGAGCGTGGTCGCGGCCGCGGTGGTGCTCCGGCACGACGACCACGCGGGCCCGGGCGCGGCCCAGCATGTACCTCAGCTCGCGCTCGCGGAAGATGGGCATGAGCGGGCAGCACACCGCGCCGATGCGCAGCGTGGCGATGGTCAGCACGACCGACTCGGTCCAGTTCGGCAGCTGCCAGGCCACCGGCTCGCCGGGCTCCACACCGAGCTCCAGCAGCATCGAGGCGGCGGCGTCGGCGCGCTGGTCGAGTTCACGCCAGGTGAGGCACCGCTCGGCACGGCCCGGGGAGGCCGCCTCGACGACCGCCGGGTCGTCGGGCCGCCGCCGCGCCCACCGCCCGACGAGGGCGTCGAGCGGCTCGGTGGCGATCCGGCCCGGGTCGATCACGTCCTGCTGCGCGTCCCGCCGGCGATCCGGCTTGCGGCCGGATTCCACCGACATCGACATGCCGATCGCGTTCATCTCGTCAACGAAGCGGGGGTAGGAGATCCGGTACGCGTTCGGGTACGTGAGCCGGCTCTCCCCCTCGGCCTGTGACGCGGCGACGGCCAGCGCCATCAGCACCCTGTGGTCGTTGAAGGACGACAGCTCCGCCGCGGTGAGCCCGGAGACCCCGTGGCAGCGCAGCTGGTCGCCGTGCAGGTCCAGCCGGGCGCCCATCTGGTTGAGCTGAAGCATCGCGGCGACCCGGTCGGATTCCTTGAGCCGCACATGGTCGACGCTGTCCAGCGTCGACGTGCCGTCGGCCTGGCTGGCCAGCACGGTCAGCACCGGCAGCATGTCCGGCACCGAACGGCAGTCGACCGAGACCGGCCGCAGCCGCAGCCCGTCGTGCTGTACCCGCACGAACCCGGTACCGGGGTCGCGCCGCAGCGGCAGGCCCATTCCGGTCAGGATGTCGAGCAGGTCCGCCTCCGGGTGATCGGTCTCCGCGGCGCCGACCGCGGACAGGCCGCGGAACAGCACGTTGGAAGGCCGCAGCGCCGAAGCCGCGAGACCGAACGCGGCCGAGCCGATGTCGGGCGGAAGCTCGATCACTGCGGGATGCGGCCGCTGGTTCGGCTCGACGGCGAACGTGCGGCCGTCCGGCCCGGTCTCGACGACCAGACCGAAGCGCCGCATCATCGCGATCGTGAGACCCACGTAGGAACGCTCGTTGAACGGACCGGTGACCTCGATCAGGCTCGGCCCGGTGGCGAACGGCGCGAGCAGCAGCAGCCCCGAGATCCACTGTGACAAGGTGCCCGGAATGCGCACCCTGCCGCCGGTGGGCACGCGCGGCGCGACGGAGATCGGCGGAGTACCGGTTGGTGCGTCGAGCCGCACCCCCAGTCCCTCGAGAGCCCCCAGCAGGGGGCGGATGGGCCTGCGCCGGAAGTACTTCTGGCCGACGATGGTGACCGGCGCGGCCGCCAGGGCGACCAGCGGCGTGAGGAAGTACAGGGTCGTGCCGGAGCTGCCCACCGACACCCGCTCCCGGACCGGCCGGTACTGACCACCGGTCACGAGGAGCGTGTCGCCGTCGTCGCCGACCTGGATCTCGGTGCCGAGCTGGCGCAGCGCCTGGATCGTGTGCTGCACGTGGCCGGCGTCGGACAAGCCCTGAATGCGGGTGGTGCCCGGTGCGAGTGAGGCGAGGATCAGGGCACGGTGAGCGTGGTACTTGGAGACCGGGACGTGAAGCTCCCCGGTCAGCGACCCGATGCGGCCCTTGACCAGCAGACGCACAGTTCCTCCTTCACTGCGGGCGAGGGCTGCGGTGCGGTGGTTCGCCCGACGACGGTGTCGGGGCTCCGACGCCGCCGAGGACGGCATGCATGCCGCCGTCGGCGTAGAGCACCTGCCCGGTGGTGTACCGGGCGAGACCGGACAGCAGAAACAGCACCGCACCGACCACCCGGGCCGGATCGTTCCGGTCCCAGCCGAGGGGTGCCCAGCGTTCGTAGTGGTCGGCCAGCTCGCCGAAGCTGGTGACGCCGCGTGCCGACACGGTCTCCACCGGGCCGGCGGCCACCAGGTTCACCCGGATTCCCTGCGGACCCAGATACAGCGCGAGGTACTGGGCGATCGACGTCAGCGCCGTCTTGTAGACGCCCATCCAGTCGTACCCCGGCAGCGCCCGCCCGGCGTCGACGGTCATCCCGACGATCGCGCCGCCGCGCTCATTGCGGCTGAGGGCGGGGGTGAGCGCGTGGGCGAGCTGCTGCAGCGAGTACGCCGAGGTGCGGAAACCCTCCAGCGCGCTGCCGGGCGGGGTGGTGAGAAATGCCGCGCCGAGCGCATCCGACGGTGCGTACGCGATGCTGTGCAGGACACCGTCGAGCCGTTCCCACCGCGCCACCTCGGCGGCCAGGGCCTCGAAGCTGGAGTCGTCGGTGACGTCCAGCTCCACGACGTCCGCGGGTGTCGGCAGGAGCTCGGCCGCCTTGCGGGTGATGCGCAGCGCGCGACCGAACGAGGTCAGCACGACCGTCCCGCCCGCCCGCTGGAGTGCCTCGGCGACGTGCCACGCGATCGACTCGGTGTTCAGCACGCCGGTGATGATGTACGTCCGCCCGGTGAACAGTTCCAACCTGCGCTGCCTTTCCGCTGCGAGCCCCTGGCGAGGCGGCCGAGCTGTGCCGTCACCGCTACGCTGCGGTGCTCTCCGCGACCACCCGCTCGACGAGCTCACGGAGGGTCATGCCGATGAGATCCCGGCGTGGGATGTCCACCCCGTAGCTCTTCTTGACGCTCGTCATCAGATCCGCCACGTCCAGCGAGTCGATGTCGAGCTGGTCGAACTTCGCGTCCGGGCGGATCGCCTCTTCCTCCACGCCGAGGTCGACGAGTTCGGTGTGGAGAAACTGCTCGACGTCGGCGGCGACGGTGTCCTGCGGCATGGGTGCTTTCCCTTCAGTTCAACGGGTGGGTGCGGGTGAGTGGCGGCGGGCGAAGTTCGGCGAGTGACGCTGTGCCCAGTACCACTGCCGCCAATAGGCCTCGGCCAGGTCGACCCACGTTTGCAGCTGGTCGGCGCTGTCGAGGAAGCGATTCTGATTGACCACGAGCCAGGTGTAGACCGCCTGGCTGTCCCGGCAGCCGCCGCAGTCGCCGGAGGTGCAGCAGAACTGCAGCGTCTCGTAGTCGGCGCCGTAGACGGCGAACCCTTCGATGGCCGGCTGGCCGTTGCCGATCCGGGCGGCGTGCTCCGGCAGGTCGACGCTGATGCTCGGGCAGACGTCGTAGCCGAACCTGCCGCCCCAGTGGGTACGCCCGGTGATCAGCGTTTCGATGAAGTACGGGTGGCTGACCACGGCGTCCGGATACAACTCCTTGACCCGGAGCGCCTCGGCCAGGGTCCGCTTCTCGTCATCGATCCGCAGGGGCTGGTCGGTGCCGTGTGCGCTGTAGAAGTTGAAGGTGACCTGGTTGCCGTTGTCGGCGATCGCCCGCACGGTCGGCTCGACGTACTGCAGGCCGTTCTCGGACAGTGCGAAGACGAACGTCACCCGGGGATCGTCGCGGTAGTGCCGCAGCGCCTTGTCGAACAGCCCCGTGAACGTGGACCCGTTCGGCCGGACCGCCCGCAGGTCGTCGTCCAGCGGCCCGCCGCCGAACAGGCTGATCGCCACCGCCACGTTCTCGAAACCGGCCACGGGCAGCGGCCGCAGCCCGTTCGAGGAGATGGTCAGGTAGGGCAGCCGCTCGACGAACGGGACGATGCGGTTCAACACCAGGGTCGGTTCTCCGCCGATGAGCGTCGCCTGAGTGACCCCGGCCGCGTCGAGCCGGTCGACGAACGCCCGGATCACGCCGATGTCGGAGGTCTCCGGGACCGCGGCGTCGAAGCCGCCCTCGAAGTACCAGCAGCCCTTGCACCTGATGTTGCAGGTGGTGGTCAGGTGGACCTCGCACGCCCTGACCCGGCGGCCCATGTCCCGTAGCGCCAGCATCCGTTCGTTCAGGTCGGGACGGGCGGCCAGGAGGTCACGTAGCTTGACTTTCGCCTCGCGCCGCGGCGGCGGAGGAGGGTTGAGGTGGAGCGGCACGACCGCCATCAGGCCGCCTCGCCGCCGGGAACCCGCAGGCCGAGTTCGATGATGCGGCGCGAGACGATGGCCGTCCACTGGTCCCGGGCCTGCGCATTGGTGGTCTTGCGAAGACCGTAGCGAATCGCCAGCTCGGCCCGCTTGGAGTGGGGGTTGCCGAAGACGCCGATGAAGGTGGGCCACAGCCGGTCGAGCGCGGTCTGCAACTGCTGCCGGCCCTCCTCGGTGGTGGCGATGTTGCGGCACACCCTGGCACCGTGTGCGATGTGGATCTTCTCGTCGAGGATGATGGTGCGGACCGCCTCCGCCCACGGCTGGTAACTGCTGTCGGCGAATTCGCGGATCATCAGCAGCGCGGCCTCCTCGCCGATGTAGGAGAACACCCCGCGCTCGGCCCACGTCGTGCACGTGTGCAGGCCCTGGTCGGCGAACAGGTTGCGGTCCTCCAGCCGCTGCGTCTCCATGTGGCTGGTGTCCACACCGAGGTCCGCGAGTATGCGTTTGCCGATCTTGTAGTGGTCGTACTCCTCGACCGCCCGCTCGGCGCAGACCTGGCGTTCCTCGGCGTTGGGCGCCATCGGCAGGAACATCATCGTGTAGTCGTCGCCGCCGGACAGCTCGCCCTCGGTGTTGATGGTGATCTGGCTGATCAGCATCTTCTGGTATTCGCGAGGTGCGCGACGGAACTCCTCCGGGGTCCGCACCACGAATGCCTCGTCGTCGAAAACTGTGACACGGTCGGTCACCGTCACCATCGACCTCCAATGCATGAGACCCGCGTGAGCGCGCAATGACCCGTTGGCCTGCGCACTTGTCAGCGCTGGTCGACTGTGGACGCACTTGTTCCGGCAGCCAGACAACGATGTCTGCTCCGGTCGATACCGCCTGATCCCTCAGTCAGGCTGCTTGCGAAGACGTCACGCGCAGCATGCGGTCGCCTGGCGGCCGGTCGCGCCGGCCTCGTTCAGCACCGCATCGGGAAGCCGCCGGTGGTGCGTCACCTCATGCCACTCGCGCAGGTCGCGGCGTACGCCGGCGTCGCTGCGCAACGGCCGCCTCGCGCCGCCGTGTCTGCGGGATGAGACCGGGGTGATGGTGGGCACGCCGCACCACGTCCCGCTGCCCACGGTGGACGACCTCCGGCGGATCATGACAAATGCTCAACGGCCAGCCGCTGCACGTCCGGCCGCACGATCTTGCCCAACGGGGTACGAGGGAATTCCTCCACGTCGAGCTCCTTGAGCGCGACGAACCGGCGCGGCACCTTGAACGTGCTCACGTGCTTCAGCAGCGTCGCCCGCCACACGTCCTCGTCGGCGGCGGCGCTGGGCAGCAGCTTGTAGACGAGGACTAGCTCCACGCCGGTCACCGGGTGGGGGAGTGCCGTGACGACCGCGTCCTCGATGCCCGCGAGGTGCGGTACGACGGACTCGATCTCCGCGGGGTAGACGTTCTCGCCGTTGACGATCACCATGCTGTCGAGGCGGTCGACGATGGTCAGCTCCCCGCCGGCGTCGAGCTGGCCCAGGTCGCCGGTGTGGATCCAGCCGTCGCGCAGCCGCTCGGCGGTCAGCTCCGGGGCGTTCTCGTAGCGGGTGAACAGGTTCGCGCCGGTGAGCAGCACCTCGCCGTTGTCGCCCGCGGGCACGTCGCTCCCGTCGAGGCCCACCACCCGCACCTGCGAGCAGGCCACCGGCAGCCCGGCGGTACGGGTGTCGCCCGGCTTGCGGTCGCGCGGCTCGACGGTGGTGATCGTCGCCAACTCGGTCATTCCGTACACCTGGTAGACCGGGATGCCGAACGTGCTCTCGAAGCGGTGGATCAGGGCGGGGCTCAGCGGCGAGCCGCCGGCGAGCACGCCCTGGAGGCTCCGCGCCGCCGGGCGCTCCGGCTTCTCGGCGAGGTGTGCCAGGTAGGCGTTGACCACCAGCGTCCAGGTGGGCTGGAAGCGGTCTACGTACGTCCAGAACCGGGCCAGTGCCGCCTCGGATCGCACGCAGACCGACCGGCCGCCGCACCACAGCGGGGTCAGCGTCGGGAACATCTGGCCGCCCGCGTGGAACAGCGGGTTGACGTTGAGGAAGACGTCGTCCTCGCCCGCCTTTGCCCACTCGGCCATGGCCACCGCGCCGGAGATGAGGCTGCGGTGCGACAGCACGACGCCCTTCGGGGTGCCGGTGGAGCCGGAGGTGTAGACGACGACCGCGTCCAGCTCGCCGCTGCTGTCGAGCGCGGACGGCCGGCCCGGCTCGCCCGCCCCCTTGGTGAGCACGTTGCCGATGAAGCCCGCCTCGTCGTCGACGGACAACCAGCTCGTGCCCGGCGACAGCTTGGTCGACGTGCTCTGCCGGCCCAGCACCAGGGCCGGCTCGGCGTGCGCCAGCTGCGCCTCCAGCTCGGCCGGTCCGGACTTGGGGTTGAGCGGCACGAGCACCCGCTGTGCGCCGACCACGCCGAGGAACAGCAGCGCGGCGAGCGAGGAGTTGTGCAGCACCATGGCGACCCGGCCGCCCGGCGGCACCCCGTGTTCGTCGAGCAGGGCGGCGCAGCCGCGGGTGAACGCCAGCACCTCCGCGAAGCTGATGTCGCGAGCCTCCCCGTCGGCCTGGAGCAGGTACGGCCGGTCGCCGTACCGATCGGCGGCGGCGGCGATGAGGTCGAGGAAGTTCCTGGTGTCCGGGGGCTGCCAGGCGGCCGGCGCCCCGGCCGCCGGGCCGGCCGATCCGTCATCCCTCGCCGACCGGCGCACCAGGGCAGCGAGCTGGCGAACCGTGGGCGTCTCGAAGATCGCGTCCACCACGTCGACGCCGAAGTCCAACTCGACGCGGGTCACTATCTCGACGGCCGCGAGGGAGTCCATGCCGGCTTCCATCAGGTCGTGATCCAGACCCAGATCGGAACGCTTCAGGACGTCCCAACAAATGGACTGTATTCGTGATTCGACATCAAGCACGGCCATCGTGAAGTTCCCCCGTTGCATCGCAGATCAATGACCTTGTTGAGCAGGTCAAGCCCTGGTCGGCGGCGTCGTGACGACTGTGCGCACCGAAGCCAACGCAGAAGATAGCCGCTCCGTGGGAGCGTGTCCATCCATTGCCATGAACGCGGTTGTGTGCCAGTCTCGCTGCCGCACGGGACATCCGGCTACGGGGGCAGGATAATGACCATGGCACCGCTCATCGGCGACTTCGATCCGTTTTCGCCGGAGATGATGGCCGATCCGTATCCCGTCTACGCCACGCTGCTGCGCGCCGACGGTCCGGTCTATCTGGACCGTCGCGGAATCTGGATCGTCAGTGGCTACGACGACGTCCGCGCGGCGGCGAAGGACCACGAGCGGTTCTCCTCGGCCGACGGAATCGCCTACGACAAATCCAGCCTTCCCATTCTGTTCGGCGTCGATCCACCCGACCACACCCGGCTCCGGCGCCTGATCAATCGTGATCTCACCCCACGGGCGGTGGAGTCCTGGCGGCCCTTTGTCGAGCAGATCTGCCGGGAACTCCTCGACGCGGCGTTGGCCGCCGAGGACGTCGAGATGGTGAACGAGGTGCTCGTGCCGCTGCCGGTGCGGGTCATCGCCGCCGTGCTGGGCATCCCGGGCGACGACGTGGCGCAGTTCAAGGCCTGGTCCGCAGGGGTGATCGAGGGCTTCAACGCCAACGCGCGGCTGCGGCCCCGCTCGGGCCTCGACGACGGTGACCCGGACTCGGCGGACCGGCGGCGGGCGGCCAAGAAGGCGCTGTCCGCGGTGGCCGGTATCTCGGTCTACTTCCAAACTCTGCTCGACCAGCGCCGCAGGCAGCCGACGGGCGACGACCTGATCTCGAAGCTGCTCGCGGCGAACGAGGACCAGCTCCGCGACGAGGAGCTGGTGTGGCTGTGCCTGGCCCTGCTCGTCGGTGGCAACGAGACGACCACCCATCTGCTCGGCAATCTGTGCCTCGCCCTGATCGACCACCCTGACCAGGACACGCTGGTGCGCGCGAGGCAGGAGCTGATCCCCGGCACCGTCGAGGAGACACTGCGGTTCGACCCGCCCGTGCAGAGCGTCTTCCGCACCGCCACCACGGATGTCGAGATCGGCGGGACCGTCATTCCCGAGGGATCCCGCGTGCAGTTGTCGTTCGCGGCCGCCAACCGGGATCCTCGCCGGTGGGAGGATCCAGAGCGGTTCCGCGTCGAGCGGCAGTCCGACGGCCACGTGGCGTTCGGCAGCGGCATTCACTTCTGCGTGGGTGCGCCGCTGGTCCGCCTCGAGACGTCGACGTTCCTCCGGCAGCTCCTCGCCCGCACCGAACGGATCGCGCTCAGCGGACCGTTCCGCAGGATCAAGAGCCCGACGTTCCGCGGGTTCGAGGAGCTGCCGCTGCACCTGACGCCCAGGGTCATGGCGTAGTCGATCAGGTCGGCGGCGGCCGGTCGCGCAGAGCGGCGCGGGCGGCGTTGTCTCGTTCGTGGACTCGGCAGTAGCCGGTCGGGGTGTTGCGCACCGTCGCGGCGCCGACAGGGGCCGGTGGTGAGCCACCCGACCGGAGCTCGAATCAGGATGGTGCCTCTCGATGAATACCTCCGGCAGATCGCTCGCCGACGCCGTCTTCGCCAGGTTCCGCATCGCCGGTCTGCTGCCGTACGCGGGGGTGGGTCCGACGGCCGGTCTGGCGGCGGTGAACCTGCTGCTCGGGCTGCTGCCGGTAGCGTTCGTCGTGGCGACCAGCGTCATGCTGGGGCGCATTCCGCCGGCGGTGGCGGTGGGCGTCGGGTCGCCGGAGTGGTCAGGTGTCGTATGGGCCTTCGTCGTCGCGTCCGGCGCGTTCGCGTTGCAGCAGTCGCTGAGCCCGTTGCAGGCGGCGCTCAGCGAACTGGTGGCCCGGCGCGTCGACGGCAGGATCTTCGACCGCCTCATGGGCGCGTCACTGCGCAGCCCGGGCATCGCCCCGTTGGAGGACCAGCGGCTGCTCGACGACCTCGCCGAGGCCAGCCACGAGCTCGAACACGGTTTCCAGAGCCCTGGCAGGGCGTGCGCGGGCCTGCTCAACCTGATCGCCCGTGTCACCGCGCTGCTCGGGTACGTGATCGTCATCGGGTTGGCATTCGCCTGGTGGGCCGCGGCGGCGGTGCTCGTCGCGGTGCTCGCGTTCCGCTACGGCCAGCGCGGCGGCCTGCGCCGGTACTCCCAGGTGGTCGTCAGGTTCGCCGCCGCCCGGCGCAAGAGCCGCTACTTCCGGAACTTGGCGATGGGCGGCGTCGCGGCCAAGGAGATCCGGGTCTTCGGGCTCGTGGAGTGGCTGCGCGACCAGTACGCCGACGCCTACCGGGAGTGGACACGCCCGGTCTGGGCGGCCCGCCGCCGCATCCTGCTGCGGCCGTACGGCTGGTACACCGTCCTCGGCCTGGCGACGACTTCGGCCGTGCTGGTCGCCACGGCCCGCGCCGGTCTGGCGGGGATGGACGTCACCAGCCTGGTGCTGGTGTTGCAGGCAGTACTGGGCGCGATGCGGCTCGGCGAGTTCTATCCCGAGGCTGACGTCCAGACCCAGTTCGGGATGAACGCCTTCCGTGCGGTGCGCGCGTTCGAACGGGCCGTGGACGAGTACCCCGCGGCGGCGGCGCTGCCCTCCGTCCCGGCCGGCGAGCGGCTCCCGACGGTGCCGGCACCGCGCCGGGAGATCCGCTTCAGCGACCTGACCTTCCGGTACCCCGGGCAGTCACAGCCGGTCTACGAAGGGCTGAACCTCGTCGTCCCGGCCGGCCGCTGCACCGCGATCGTCGGTGTCAACGGCGCCGGCAAGACCACACTGGTGAAGCTGCTGGCCCGGCTGTACGACCCGCAGCAAGGAGCGGTGACGGTCGACGGTACGGACCTGAGGGCGTTCCCGGTCGACGCGTGGCGGGCCCGGCTCGCCGTCATCTTCCAGGACTTCAACCGGTACGAGGTGTCGGCGGCCGACAACATCGCGTTCGGCGCGGTCGAGTACCTCGGGGATGTGGACCGGATTCGGGCCGCAGCGGCTGATGCGGGGATCCAGACCACCCTGGAGGGGCTGCCCGCCGGCTTCGGCACGCCGCTGGCCCGGCACGTCACCGGCGGAGCGGATCTGTCCGGTGGCCAGTGGCAGCGGGTCGCACTGGCGCGGGCGCTCTTCGCGTTGCGCAGCGGGGCCTCGGTGCTCGTGCTGGACGAGCCGACGGCGAGCCTCGACGTGCGCGCGGAGTCCCGCTTCTTCGACGAGTTCGTCCGGTTGACCGGGGACGCCACCACCATTCTGATCTCACACCGGTTCTCGACCGTGCGTCACGCCGACCACATCATCGTCCTCGACTCCGGGCGGGTGCACGAAGAGGGCTCGCACGAGGAGCTGATACGCCGCAACGGCCGGTACGCCGAGCTGTTCCGGCTGCAGGCGGACCGGTTCGCCGACGACGAGCCCCAGGACGAGCACAGCGGGGTGACGGTGTGATGCGTGGATCCTCCTCGAACAACCTGTGGGCGGCGGTCCGGCAACTGCTGGGCGCGGCATGGCGGGAACACCGCGGCAAGACGGTCGTGGCGGTCACGCTGATGCTGGCCGGTGCGGTGGCCGCGCCGCTGACCGGTCTCGCCCTGAAGTGGCTGATCAACGCCGTCGTCGAGGGGCGGACCGGGGCCGCGGTCGGGGCGGCGGTGACCCTGGCCGGGCTCGCCGTCGCCGTGCTCACCTTCGGGCACTTCGCGCACGTGGCCCACTTCGAGCTGTCCGATCTCATCACACTGAGGTACGACGAGGAGCTCATCGCGCTCACCAACGGCTCGGCCGGCCTCGAACTGCACGAGCGCCCGGAGCACGCCGACAGGATCACAGTGCTCGAGCAGGAGGTGCAGCAGGCGCGTGCGTCGCTGCAGGCGCTGCTCAACACGGGCAGCCTGATCCTGGCCGCCGTGGTCACCGGCATCCTGCTCGCGATGCTCAACCCGGTGCTCATCCTGCTGCCGCTGGCCTCGATTCCGCCACTGCTGGCCGGGCGGCGGGCGGAACGCGCCATCGACCGGGCCACCACGGCGACCGCCGAGGCGACCCGGCTCGCGCTGAACCTGTTCCGGCTGACCACCACCGCGGCGCCGGCGAAGGAACTGCGACTGTTCCGGCTGCAGTGGGAGGTCCGCTCCCGTCACGGCGAGCTGTGGACCGACGTGACCGGCCGGCTGTGGCAGGCACAGGTGAGGGCCACCGCGGTCCGCGCCGCCGGTCAGCTGCTGTTCGCCGCCGGCTACGTGGCGGCCGTGCTGCTGGTGGTCCGCCAAGCGATCGAGGGTGATCGCACTGTCGGGGACGTGGTGCTCGTCACCGTCCTCGCCGCCCAGGTCAACCAGCAGGTTGTGCAGGCTGTGGCGCTGTTGCAGGATCTGCAGCGGATGGCCGGCACACATCGGCGGCTGCGGGAGCTGCGGGCAGCCGCCGACGCGACCGCGGGGGATGTTCCCGACACCGCGGTGCCGGACCGGTTGCGCCTGGGCCTCGACCTGCGCGGCGTGTCCTTCGCGTACGACGGGGGGACACCGGTGCTCTGCGACGTGGACCTGCACCTGCCCGCCGGCGCCACCGTGGCGATCGTGGGGGAGAGCGGCGCCGGGAAGTCCACGTTGGTCAAGCTGCTGTGCGGCTTCTACCGGCCGAGTGCCGGCGAGGTGGCGGTGGACGGTGTCGACCTGGCGCGGATGTCGCTCACCGACTGGCGGCGCCGGATCGCGGCCGGCTTTCAGGACTTCGTCCGGTACGAGCTGGTGGCGCGCGAGGCGGTCGGCGTCGGTGACCTCGACCGGGTCTCGTCCACCGACGCGGTACAGGCGGCGCTGGAGCGGGCCGGGTCGTCCGACATCGTGCCCGCGCTCCGTGACGGGCTGGACACCCAACTGGGCAAGAGCTATGCCGATGGCGTGGAGCTGTCCGGCGGCCAGTGGCAGAAGCTCGCCCTGGGCAGGGCGCTGATGCGCGAGCAGCCGCTGCTGCTCGTCCTCGACGAGCCCACTTCGGCCCTCGACGCCGAGGCCGAGTACGCGCTGTTCGAGCGGTATACGGCGCAGGCCGCGCGGGTGGCCGCGAAGACCGGAGGGATCACGCTGATCGTGTCGCACCGCTTCTCGACGGTGCGGATGGCCGACATGATCGTCGTGGTGTCGGACGGTCGGGTCGTCGAGGCCGGCGATCACGCCACGCTGATGCGCTCCAGGGGCCTCTACGCAGAACTCTACGGAATGCAGGCGCGCGCCTACAGGTGAACCGGTCCGGCGATACCACGCCGGACCGGTTCCACGCGGCTGGCCGCCGCAGCCGCTCTACCGAGGCGGCCGGCCGGAACCCGAGGCCGACACCGGTTGCCGCTGCCACACGGCGAGCGGCGATCCGGGCGGCGGCGCCGACGCGCACAGCACGTAGTGGCCGGGAGTCACGGCGTCGGTCCGCTCGCCCACGGCTGCGCACAACTCGGCGTGCAGCTGCTCGACCGTCAACCCCGGCTCGGTCGGCACCGCGTAGGCGACCATAGGTCCGAACTCGCCGCCGTCGGCGAACACGGCGGAGGCCGCCAGCCGGGGCGAGGCGGCGACGACTTCCGCCACCGAGGGCACATGCGCCCAACCGGCCGCGGTACGCAGCCAGCTCTCTCCCCGGCGAACCGGCCGGACACCGATCAGGGTCTCCAGGTCGGCGAGGACGACGGGCTCGTGCACCGCACGAACCACGATCTCCTCCACCCCGCGCATGAGCATGAGGGCAGCCTCCACCGGCACATACGCGGTATCCGCCTGAAGGTGGAGCACCGCCCGGTCGGGCATGGGATGCACCGCCCAGAACGCCTTGATGCCGAGCCGCTCCCAGCGGTCGGTCACCGCCAGCCGGGTATCGTCACGTAGCCGTCGCAAGTTCTCCGGCGTCGGGTCGACCTGCGGCAGCGCGTCCCACCGGCCGTCGGGCCGGGCGTCGTTGAAGAACGCCTCCCGATCCGGGTGCGCGCCTCGTTGCACGCGCACCTGCTCCAGCAGGGCGGCCAGGTCCCGCGGGTCGTACGCGGCATGGCGGAAACAGCTCAGCGAACTCCGCAACACCTTCCGGACCGCTTCGTCGAATGGCGACCCCGCGACCGAGGTGGTGAACATTCCGTTCTGGGCAAGCGGCGCCACCGTGGTGCGCAGCTCCGGCCGCCGGTTGGCCGCGATGATCTGTAGCGTCACGTGGTCGTGATCGGTGTAGTGGCCGAGCACTGCGGCGACGGCGGTGAGCAGCACCGACGAACTGGTGACGCGGAGCCGGCGGGCGATGTGCTCGGCGGCGACCGCCAGTGCGGACGACTCGAGGGTCAGGCCCGCGTAGCGGGGTTCGTCCGGGGTGACCGTGGGAAAGTCGAAGATCGAGTGCGACGTGGCGGTCAGTGCCGCTCGCCAGTGCCGCATCGCCGCAGCGCTCTTCGCCTGCCCCCTCGGATCGGACTCAGCCCGGGCCAGCGCCAGTGGGCCGCCCGCACCGTCCGGCTCGGCCTGGGTGGGGCCGGCCGGTTCGTCCGCCGCCAGCGCCGCGGCGATCTCAGCGCAGAGCTGCCGCAGCGCGGCCCCGTCGACACAGAGATGCGAGACGACCAGGACCAGATGAAGTGGGACGTCTTGACGGCAGACCACCCCGACCCGCAGCGGCCACTCCTGCTCGTGCCGGAACAGTTGCCCGCGTAGCTGGAAAGCCAGTTCCTCGGCAGCCGAGCCGACGTCCGCGGACGCCGTCACGTCGTGGACCACCAGGTCGAGCGTTCCCTCGGGATGCAGCTCCTGCCGAGGTTCGTCGGGATAGCCGGGGAAGCGGGTCCGTAGGCCTTCGTGCCGTTCCACCACCTGGCGCAATCCTGTACAGACCTCGGACATGCTGCGTCCGTCCGGCACGGCGACCATCCGGACCAGGTTGAAGTAATGGTTGCCGTCACCCAGCCAATGCATGGCCTGCCAGATGGCGCGTTGCCCCCACGCCAGCTCGCCTTTGCCGGGGCCGGTGCCGTGGAACACCACCGGCACGTGACGATGTACTCCGACGAGCGATTGGCTCACTGCTCGACCGCCGTGCGCCGCTGAAGTCCGGCGGGGCGAGAATGCGTCAGCGCTGGCGCGGCAGGGGCGGGCGGGAGCGGAGAAAACAACGATTCAACGGTTCTGTCGGGCACATCTTCCTCCCCGTAGGTGTGGCTTTCGTAAAACATTCGGCGTTACCGGCCGAGCCTGACGCGCGGGTGCAGACAAATAGAAGAGCATCGTGCACCGGCGGCGTTCGCGTTCGAGGCAACCGTTGCATTCATCGATATCGACTTTAGTCCGGCGGCCACACACCGCGCAACGGCGTCCCAGTCGCCAGCCTGGCCTCAAAACGAACCTGACATTCGCACCGTTCGGATGCCGACCCCGTCATCAGAACTGGACTGGAGGTGCCTTTGTATTCGCGGAGGAGTCGGTCGTGTCGGTGGACACTCGAGGTGAGCTTCCACCCCGGGAGACTTTGCTGGTGGTTGATATTTTGTACTATTTAGACGTCTGTGAGCGACCTCGATGTCGGTGACGAACCGGCCGTCGAGGTCGTACGTGGAGCCGGCCCGCCGGTCCAGCTCGTCGGACCGGGACTCCACCCGGTAGTGGCTCCTGCGGGTCGCTGTCGACGGTCACATCGACGACCCGGCACCGAGCCGCGATGGCTCGCGGGCCTGGACCGTTCCCGACACCACGGCGCCGGTCACCCGGTTGGTCGAACCGTCGCGGGTGACCATGTGAACCTCGGCGCGGATCCGGCGACGGCGGAGGCTGGCCTTGGTCGACTGCCCGATCGTCGCCCTCGGCGGCAACGCCTCCGCCGACACCCAGATCGTCCGGTGGGCAACCGGTCGAGCAGTTCGGCGAACGAGCCGGCAGGGGTGCAGCCGACGAGCGTGAACCGTTCCCGTGACCGGGGCGGTAGTGCCGGTCTTGGGGGGCGATCGCCGTCCTGGCGAGTGAGGTCCCGCCACGAGCTGGGTCCGCACCGACCTCCAAGCGCCCCGCCTCGTGCGCCTGGTGGCTTGAGGTGTTTCAGGCCGGCTCACCGAGGAGACGCGGCCGGTCTTCCGTCGCGCGGTCGGGCTCGACGACGAGACGTGGCGTCGCGCCCGGGGGTGGGCGGTGTGGAAGGCCGCCATCACCCTGGCCGACCCGCACGCTCCTGGACCGCGTAGGACGGAACAGGAGCAGGCGCTGCGGGCGGCGCTGCGGGATGTGGCCGCCACCTGACGGCCGCTGCGCGGCGGCAAACCGGCACCGGCGCCAGGAACGGTGCCACTGCCGGGCGGGGACGCGGCGCCGCGGTCGCCGTTCGGCCCACCTACGGCTGACCGCCACGCCGACCGCGGCCGCAGCCGGCCGCCGCGCACACCGATGAGGGCGGGTTGCGCGTACCGAAACCCTTCCCGGTCAGCGGGGGAGCGTGACACCGTCGTCGGCGGAGCGGGGGACCGGCACCCCCGCCTTGCCGGCCGTCGGCACCGTGGTGACGCGCAACCCGGGCAGCCCGGACACGGCAGTGCTGCCGTCCCGCCGGACGGCGACGTCGACCGAGGCACCGGCCACCCGCAGTCCGGCCACGGCGACCGCGCCCAGCTCCGCACCGGCCAGCGGAGCGAGCCGTACCGTCCCGGCGGGCACGTCCGGGTAGAGCCCGGTGGCGGCCTGCAGCAGCAGCACCGCGGCCGCCGCCGACCACGCCTGCGGCCGGCAGGCGGCCGGGTACGGCGTCGGTCGGCCGAGCAGGTCACGGTCGTCACCGCCGTACAGCTCGGGCAGCCGGTAGTCGAACGCCTCGGCGGCGCCGAGCAGCCCGTCGGCCAGGCCGAGCGCGGCCTCCCGGAAGCCTGCGCGGGCCAGTCCGGCGAGCACGATGGCGGTGTCGTGGGCCCAGATCGACCCGCAGTGGTACGACAGCGGGCTGTACCCGGCGTCGTCGGTGGACATGGTGCGCAGGCCGAAGCCGCCGGCCAGTCCCTCGCCGGTGAGCAGGGCCGCCACCCGCGTCTCCTCCTCGGTCGACAGCAGGCCGGTGCCGAGCAGGTGACCGATGTTGCTGGTCAGCGAGTCGACCGGGCGCTTGTCCCGGTCCAGCGCGAGCGCCGGGCGGGGGCCGGCGGGGCCGCCGTCGACCCAGAACGAGGCGCGGAAGCGGTCGGCGAGCCGGGCGGCGTAGCCGCGCCACCGGTCGGCGCCGGGGCGGCCGAAGGCGTCGAGCAGGTCGGCGCCGTTGGTCGCCGCCTGGTACGCGTACCCCTGCACTTCGGCGAGGACGATGGGCGGAGCGGCGAGCCGGCCGTCGTGGAAGCGGACCGCGTCGCCGGAGTCCTTCCAGCCCTGGTTGGCCAGGCCGTGCCCGGTGGTGTCGACGTATTCGACCAGGCCGTCGCCGTCGGCGTCGGCGTGGTCGCCGAGCCAGCCGAGCGCCGCCTCGAGGTGGGGCAGCAGTGGCTCCACCGTCTCGGCGGGCAGCCCCCACCGCCAGGCGTCGTGCAGCAGCGCCACCCAGAGCATGGTGGCGTCGACGGTGCCGTAGTACGCCGGTGGCAGTCGTAGCCCGTCGTCGAGGGTGAAGTCGCCCCGGCGCAGCTCGTGCAGGATCTTGCCGGGGGCCTCGCCGCTGGCCGGGTCGGTCCGGGTGCCTTGGCGTCGGGCGAGGACCCGTAGCGTCCCGGCGGCCAGGTCGGTGCCGAGCGGCAGCATCATCCGGGCCGCCCAGAGGCTGTCGCGGCCGAAGAGGGTGAGGAACCAGGGCACTCCGGCGCCGAGGAAGACGTCGCCGGGGGTGGTGGTGTCGGTGAGGCGCAGTCCGCGCAGGTCGTCCAGCGAACGGTCGAGCAGCCGGACCAGGCGGCGGTCGTCGGCGTGGACCTGCGGACGGGCCCACTCCGGCTCGCCGGCCGGGGCGGCCACCACGGCGCGCGGGTCGTGCACGCGCAGCCGCCACCGCAGGGTGACCGTCTCCCGCGGGCCGAGGGTGACCGGCCAGGAGAGTCGGGGCGCGACCGCCCGGTCACCGTCGGCGTGCCCGGTGGCGCCGTCGCCGGTGACGGTGACCG
This sequence comes from Micromonospora coxensis, assembly GCF_900090295.1. NCBI lineage: Bacteria > Bacillati > Actinomycetota > Actinomycetes > Micromonosporales > Micromonosporaceae > Micromonospora > Micromonospora coxensis. The sequence continues at coordinate 6,741,556 of NZ_LT607753.1, forward strand.
TGACCCCGTCGGCGGTCCAGCTGATCTCGCCGGAGGGTCCGGTGCCGGCCTTCAGCGGCGCGGCCGTGACCCCGGACTTGACCACCTCGATCGGGGCGAGGTCGCAGGCCAGCTCGACCGCGACGGTGGCCCGCACCGGTGCGGCGGCGGCGGAGATGACGCGGACCTCCTCGTCGAGGCCGTGTGGGCCGACCCGGCGGGTCCGCTCGATGCGGACGGTGGGGTCGGGGCCGGGGTCGCCGAGCCAGCGGGCCACGCCGACGAAGCGTGTGCCGTGCGGGCCGGCCGGGCCGTGGGCGAGCGCCTCCGGTTCCCGGTCGTCGACGCGCAGCTCGGCTCGGGACAGCACCCGGGCGTCGGCGTGGAAGACGCCCTGGACGCCGGTCGGGCGGATCTGCCCGGCCCGGTCACCCAGTGCGCTGGTGGGGGCGAGGACCGTCCCGACCAGCTCGTGCAGCAGGGGTTGCAGGTGGCGCTCGGTCACGGGGGTGTCTCCAGATCCTGTGGGGGTGCGGACGACGTCTTGACAAGCCGTCCCGGGCGGTGCAAAGTGCCAAACATTCCGAGGGGTTTGAACGATCCAATACTGCCTCATCGGAATTGGATCGTTCAAGACGGCGAGAGGGATCACGTGTCCGACAAGGTCACCATCGCGACGGTCGCCGAACGCGCCGGGGTCAGCCGGCAGACGGTGTCCAACGTGCTCAACGCCCCGCACATCGTGCGGGAGGAGACCCGCCGCCGGGTGCAGGACGCCATCACCGCCCTCGGCTACCGCACCAACCAGGCCGCCCGCCAGATGCGCACCGGCCGCTCCCGACTCATCGCCGTGCGCATCGAACCCACTCGCGACGGCATCAACGGCTCGGTGCTCGACCGGTTCCTGCACGGGCTCACCGAGACCGGGGAGGCCGCCGGCTACCGCACCATGCTCTACACCGCCACCGACGCCGAACGGGAGATCGCCGTCTACGACGACCTGCTCGGCTCCTACGACCTCGACGGGTTCGTACTCACCGGCACCGACCACGGCGACCCCCGCACCAGCTGGCTCGCCGAACGCGGCGTGCCCTTCGTGACCTTCGGCCGACCCTGGGACGACCTCGACGCGCACTGCTGGGTCGACGTCGACGGCGCCGCCGGCACCGCCCAGGCCACCACCCACCTGCTCGCCTCGGGACACCGGCGCATCGGCTGGATCGGCTGGCCCGCCGGCTCCGGCGTCGGCGACGACCGCCGCGCCGGCTGGTCCGACACCCTGCACGCCGCCGGCCTCGACCCGACCGGACTGGCCCGGGAAACCGTCGACGGCATCGGCGAGGGTGAGCGCTGCGCCCGCGAACTGCTCGCCCGGGCCACCCCGCCGACCGCCCTGGTCTGCGCCAGCGACTCCCTCGCGCTGGGCGCCCTGCAGGCCGTACGCGCAACCGAGCCGGCCGTGCCGGTGATCGGCTTCGACGACACCCCCGTCGCCGCCGCGATCGGCCTGACCAGCGTCAGCCAGCCCCTCGGCGACGCCGCCGCCCGCTGCGTCGACCTGCTCACCGCCGTCCTCGACGGTCCGCACCGCACCCCCGCCCCGGTGCTGCTGCAACCCACCCTGGTCCGCCGCCGCACCGCGTGACGTCCCCCCCCCCCCCGCACCGCATCCCCCACCACCAGGAGTACCGATGACACCTCGATCCCTCACCCGCGCGGCGGTGGCCGGCCTCGCCGCCGTCGCCCTGCTCGCCACCACAGCCTGCGGAAGCGGCTTCGACGACGACAACTCCGACGTCACGCAGTCCAGCGGACCGGCCAACCTGCAGATCCTGATCGGCTCCTCCGGCGACGCCGAGACCAGGGCCGTGCAGGACGCCGCCGCGAAATGGGCCAGCAGCTCCGGCAACCAGGCCACCGTCACCCCGGCCCAGGACCTCACCCAACAGCTCGGCCAGGCCCTCGCCGGCGGCACCCCACCGGACGTCTTCTACGTCGACGCGGCCCGCTTCGCCGACTACGCCAGCGTCGGCGCCCTCGAACCGTACGGCGACCGGATCAGCAACCCCGACGACTTCTACGACAGCCTGCGCACCACGTTCACCTACGACGGCAAGCTCTACTGCGCGCCGAAGGACTTCTCCACCCTCGCCCTGCAGATCAACACCGACCTGTGGACCAAGGCCGGGCTGACCGACGCCGACGTGCCGACCACCTGGGAACAGCTCACCACCACCGCCCGAAAGATCAAGGCCAAGGGGCAGGTGCCGCTGGCCCTCGGGGACACCCGCGACCGCATCGGCGCGTTCCTCGTGCAGAACGGCGGCTGGCTGCTCAGCCCCGACGGCAAGCAGCCCACCGCCGACACCCCGCAGAACGAGGCCGCCCTCACCTACGTCAAGTCGCTGCTCACCGAAGGCCTCGCCCGCTTCCCCAAGCAGCTCGACGCCGGCTGGTCCGGCGAGGCGTTCGGCAAGGGCAAGGCGGTCATGACCATCGAGGGCAACTGGATCAAGGGCGCCCTGCAGAACGACTTCCCGAACGTCAAGTACACCGTCGTCGAGCTGCCCGCCGGCCCGAAGGGCAAGGGGACGCTCTCCTTCACCCAGTGCTGGGGCATCGCCGCCAAGTCCAGGTACAAGGACCAGGCGATCAAGTTCGTCGAGGCGATGACCACCGGCGAGCAGCAGATGACCTTCGCCAAGGCGTTCGGCGTCATGCCCTCCCGGCAGTCCGTCCGCGACCAGTACACCACCGCGTTCCCCGCCGACAAGCCGTTCATCGCCGGCGCCGACTACGCCCAGGGCCCGGTCAACGCCCCGAAGATGGACAGCGTCGTCGGCGACCTGGACACCGGCCTGCAAGGACTGGCCAACGGCAATCCCAAGACCATCCTCGCCACCTTCGACAAGAACGCCAAGGCGGCACTCGGCAGCTGACGTGACCCACGGGGGCGCCGCCCCGCGGCGCCCCCACCGGCCACGCGCGAGTCGAAGGAGGGGAGATGGCAACCGAAGCACTGGTGGCACCGGCCACCGCCGGCCACCGCCGGCCGCGCCGCGGCGGACGCGGCATCCGGAGCAACGAGAACCTGGCCGGCTGGCTCTTCGTCGCCCCGGTGATCGTGATCCTCGGGCTGTTCCTGCTGCTGCCGATCCTGATGGCGCTCTGGGTGAGCCTCACCGACTGGAACGGCCAGGGCAGCCCGTTCACCACCGGCGTGCCGTTCGTCGGCGTCGACAACTACACCACGCTGTTCACCGAGGACGGGCTGGCCCGCCGCGACTTCATGACCAGCATCCGCAACAACATCTACTACGTCGCGATCGTCGTACCGGCGCAGACCGCGCTCGCGCTCGGCCTCGCGCTGGTCGTCAACAACCGGATGCTGCGCGGCAAGGCGTTCTTCCGCAGCGCCTTCTACTTCCCCTCGGTGACCAGCTCGGTGGCGATCAGCGTGGTCTTCCTGTTCCTGTTCGCCAACTCCGGCGCGGTCAACCAGCTGCTCGGCGTCTTTGGCATCGACGGTCCCCAGTGGTTCGCCGACTCCCGTGGGGTGCTGCACGTGCTGCTCGGCGTGCTCGGACTCGACACCGCGCCGGCCGTCCTCGCCGACGGCGGCCCGTTCGGGCTGAGCTGGTGGGACTGGCTCGCCGGGCCGAGCGTCGCGATGATCTCGATCATCACGCTGGTCGTCTGGACCACCTCCGGCACCTTCATGCTGATGTTCCTGGCCGCGTTGCAGAGCGTGCCGGTGGCCCTCGACGAGGCCAGCACCCTCGACGGCGCCACCCGCTGGCAGCGGTTCCGCCACGTCACCCTGCCGATGATCAAGCCGACCACGTTCCTGGTGCTCACCCTCGGCCTCATCGGCTCCTGGCAGGTCTTCGACCAGGTGTACGTGATGAGCCAGGGAGAGCCGGCCAAGACCACCCTCACCCCGGCCTACCTGTCGTACCGGACCGCGTTCCGGGACTTCGACTACGGCTCGGGAGCGGCCATCTCGTTCGTGCTGTTCCTCATCATCATCGTGCTCACCCTGGTGCAGCGCCGGGTGATGGCCGACCGCGACACCGACGCGCCCACCGGCCGCCGGTGGTGGCGTCGGCGCGTACCGGGAGGGTCGTCGTCATGACCACCCTCACCACCCGGCCGCCGGTCGCGGCCCGCGACCACCGCGCGGCGCGCACCCTGGCCAGCCGGATCCTCGGGTACGCCGTCCTGATCTTCTTCGGGCTGGTCTTCCTCTACCCGTTCGTCATCCAGCTCGCCAACTCGCTCAAGACCGAGCCGGGCGCGGCGGCGAACCCGCTCTCCCCGTTCCCCGACCCGGTGAGCACCGCCGGCTTCGAACGCATCGTCGCCGGCACCAACTTCCCGCTCTGGCTGGGCAACTCGCTGCTGGTCACCGTGCTGGTCACCCTCGGCCGGGTCTTCTTCGACTCGCTCGCCGGCTACGCCCTGGCCCGACTACGTTTCCGCGGCCGCGCCGGCCTCTTCGCCGCGGTCATCGCGGTGATGGCGGTGCCCGGCGTGGTGCTGCTCATCCCGAAGTTCCTGGTGCTCAACCAGCTCGGCATCTACAACAGCTACGCCGGGCTGATCGTGCCGCTGCTCGCCGACGCGGCCGGCGTCTTCATCATGAAGCAGTTCTTCGAGTCGATACCGGTCAGCGTGGAGGAGGCCGCCCGCATCGACGGCGCCGGCATCTTCCGCACCTACTGGTCGGTGGTGCTGCCGATGGCCCGGCCGGCGCTGATCACCCTGACCATCCTGTCGTTCCAGGGCTCCTGGAACGAATTCCCGCACAGCCTCGTCTCCGTCCAGGACCCGGACCTGTTCACCCTGCCACGAGGGCTCGCCGACCTGGTCAGCGGCTCACTCGGCAAGGGCACCCAGTACCCGCTCAAGCTCGGCGCGGCCCTGCTGGCCACCATCCCGGTCGCCGTCCTCTTCGTGATCTTCCAACGATACTTCGTACGCGGCGGCAACGAGGGCGCCGAGAAGGGCTGACGACACCTCGACGGCACGGCGGGCCTCGCAGGCCCGCCGTGCCGTCGCCGCGCGTGCCCCTCGTCGCCGACCCGCGACCCGGCCTGGACGGTGCCCGGCCCGGACCGGCACCATCCGAACACGACGGTACGAGGAACGGGAGCGGGCGATGACGGCGACAGACGTGGTGGTGGTCGGCGCCGGGGTCGTCGGGATGACGACGGCGCTCACCCTGCAGCGGCGGGGCGCACGGGTCACCGTGCTGACCGCCGACGACCCGGCGGACACGGTCTCCGCGGTGGCCGCCGCGGTGTGGTACCCCAGTCACGCCGAGGAGGATCCCCGGGTGCTGCGCTGGGCCCGGGAGACGTACACGGAACTTCGCCGCCAGGGCGCCGACGGGGTGCCGGGCGTGGTGGACCGGCCGACCCGGATGTGGCTGCGCCGCCCGTACGCCGCGCCGCCGTGGTGGGCGGACGCCTGCGGCGACCTGGTGGCGGAGCCGGCAGCAGCGCCGTACACGGCGCTGCTGCGGTTCACCGTCCCGGCGGTGGAGATGACCCGCTACCTGCCCTGGCTACGGCAGCAGTTGGAGGCCGGCGGCGGCCGGGTCGTCCGCCGTCGCCTGGACCGGCTCGCCGACGCGTTCGACACCGCGCCGACGGTGGTCAACGCCACCGGTCTGGCCGCCGGCCGGCTCGCCGACGACCCGGCCGTCCACCCGGCGCGCGGGCACGTGGTGCTGGTGGCGAACCCCGGCCTGACCGTCTCGGTACGCGACGAGGACGACCCGGCCGGCATCACGTACGTGCACCCGCGTCGGCACGACGTGGTGCTCGGCGGCACCTACCAGCCGGGGGTGGGGCACACCCGGCCCGACCCGCAGGAGGCGGCGGCGATCCGACGCCGCTGCCTCGCGCTGGTGCCGCAGCTCGCCGACTCACCGGTGCTCGGCGAGCGGATCGGTCTGCGGCCGGCCCGGCACGGCGGCCCCCGCGTCGAGGTGGAGCCGGCCGGACCGTCCGGCGGCCGGCTGGTGCACGCCTACGGGCACGGCGGAGCCGGGGTGACCCTGTCCTGGGGGTGCGGCGCCGAGGTGGCGGACCTCGCCCTGGCTGCCTGATTGGCGGTGACCGGGGAGCGCCTGGGGTCGGGCCTCTGTCGGCCGGGTCCGCGGCGAAGCTCCACCGGACGGCCTTCCGGATCCAGAGGCGACGTCGAGCGGGTAGGTGCCGGGGCCCGCGCCGAGGTCGACGTCGCCGAGCCCGCACACCCCTCGGCGGGCGTCCTGTCGCCCCGGTCGTCGGCGTCCCCGGCGTGCGGGGTGGCGTGGGCTGTTGACGGGTACGACGCTCGAACCTAGTGTCGACCCCAATAACGGGCGGGACCGTAAATGGGTCATCTGCGGCCGCCCCCAACGGAAGGGGCGAATCATGTCGGGAGTTGTGTCGCGACGAGCGCTGCTCGCCGGTCTTGGTGCGGTAACGGCAGGAGCCGTATTTCCTCGAGCAGCCCATGCGGAGACCAGCTCCGGCACGGGTGACCCGCTCGACGTGGCGATCACCGACCTCGGCCCGGCCTCCCGGGTGCTGAACTTCGGCAACGGGATCCGCGTCGGCAACGAGATCTGGTTCGCCACCCGGCAGATCCTGCCCACCCGGGTCGCCGCGTACGACCTCACCGAGCGCCGGATCACCAAGACCGCGCTGATCCCCGGCGTGCCCGGTCTGTGGGGCATCGACGCGGTCGGCACCGACCTGTTCGTCAGCTCGTACTCGCCGGGTCTGCTGTTCAAGGTGGACACCGTCAGCCTCGAGGTCACGCAGGTGCTCGACCTCGCCCAGGAGGTCGGGTGGAGCGTCAAGGCCTCGCCGGACGGCAAGGTGTTCGTCGGCACGTACCCCTCGGCCCGGCTCTGGGAGTACGACCCGGCCACCGGCCGGGCCACCGACCACGGTCGGATGGACCCGGACGACACCTACGTGCGCGACCTGGTCGCCACCGACACCACCGTCTACTGCGGCATCGGCTCCCGCGCCGGGCTCGTCGCCTACGACCGCGCCACCGGTACGCGCACCGACATCCTGCCGGACGCCCTGCGCAGCCGGACCTTCGGCGCGGTCTGCCACCTGGCCGGCGACCACCTCGTGGTCGGGATCTCGCCCACCGCCGAGATCCTGGTCGTCGACACCCGCGACCACAGCAGCCACCAGATCCTCAAGACGCCCAACGACTCGTTCGTCGTCGGCATCACCAGCCGCGGTGACGAGATCTTCTACACCACCCGCCCCAGCGGGTCGCTGTACCGATTCACCATCGGCGACACCGCGCCCACGCTGGTCGGCGTGCCGGTGGCCGAGGCGTCCAACGTGCGGATCGGCTTCCTCGACGACGGTCGGCTCTGGGCCGTGCAGGGCGCCGGAGGCATCATCTACGACCTGGCCACCCGCAGCACCGAGGCGCTGGACATGAGCTCCCCGGAGCTGGCGCCCACCCCGGAGCGGCCGATGTCGCTCTGCCACGCCGGTGACCGGATCGTCGTCGGCGGCACCCTCGGGGTCCAGGTCGTCTCCACCGAGCCCACCCCCGCCTTCGACACCTACCGGGTGCCCTTCGGCGGTGAGGCCAAGGACATGGACACCTGGCAGGGGGTGACCCACATGGGCGTCTACACCCTGGCCCGCTACCTCACCCTGCCGGTCGGGGCCCGGACCGCCACCGAGGTCGCCCGGGTCGACGCCGCCCAGGAGCAGACCCGCCCGACGTCGCTGGTCGTCGACCGGCGACGCGGCCTGGTGCTGATGGCCACCGAGCCGGACTACGGCCGGTGGGAGGGCGCCCTCAATATCTTCGACGGGCAGCGGTTCCGCAGCTGGCGCGGCATCCTGCCGGACCAGACCGTCCAGTCGCTCTGCCCGGACCCGCACGGCGTGTTCCTCGGCGGCAGCATCATCAACGGCTACGGCACCACCCCGACGACGACCCGCGCCAAGCTCGGCTACTTCGACTACCGCACCGAGCGCCTGGCCTGGCTCGTCGAACCCACGACCGGCGGGGTGATCGTCGATCTGAAACTGATCGGCCGGGTGCTGGTCGGGGTGACCCGCGACGGTGAACTGTTCGGCCTGGACCCGCGTACCCGGGAGGTGCTGTGGCGGGTCGACGTCGGCGCCGTCGGCGGCAAGCTCGCGGTCATCGACGAGCGGGTCTTCGGAACCGACGGCACCCGGTTGTGGACGGTGCGGGCCGGTCGCCGCGAGCCGTCGCCCACGGTGCTGGCCGACGGGCTCAACCAGTCCTGGTTCGGCGCTCCGGAGGTGGTCACCGACGGGGTGCGCACCCTGTTCACCACCCGTGGGACCAACCTGATCCGGGTCGACCTGACCTGACCGTCCCGGTCGGCGGGTGACCGGGACCGGTGCCGGGCGGCGCGCCGCGTGGCCCCGTGGGCCTGGGTGATCCGCCCGGGCCCACGGGGGAGCGGCGCGGCCGGGTGGCCGGCCGTCGTGAGCGCGCGGATCAGCCGAGCGGCGCGAGCGTGACGGGCGCGCCACCGGTCGCCCGGCTGCGCTCGGCGGCGAACGCCATGCGGTGGCTGTCCAGCGACTCCCGTGGGCCCGAGCGCACCCGGGACCGATCGCCGCTCGCCACCGCGTCGACGAAGGCCGCCATCAGCCCCATGTCGCCACCGCCGTGCCCGGAGGCCGCGTCGGCGCCGCCTGCCCGGGTGTCGGTGGTGACGGTGCGGCCCGTGACGAAGTCGGTGACGCTCACCTGCTCGCCGTCTCCCTCCAGGTAGCCGTGGGTGCCCATGATGCGGGTACGGCGGTGCCCGTCGGGGGTGAAGGCGCTCATGGTGAGCGTGGCCGTGGCCCCACCGGCGAAGGTGATCGTGACGCTCTGGTGGTCGACGACGTCGTTGTCGCCGCTGTAGACGCACCTGCCGTACGGGCCGTCCCGCAGGGCCGCCTCCACGCCGGCCGGGGTGAGGTCCAGGGTCACCACGGACAGCGGCCACCGGTGGCGGTCCGACGAGGCGAGGCAGTCGCGGTACAGGCGCGCGGCGGAGTAGGGGCAGTTCGGCTCCACCGGGCAGTCCAGGCAGCGGTCGGCGGCGCCCTCGGGGCGCTGCTCCGGCCGGAAGTGCTGCAACGCGCCGACGCTGCTCACCCGCACCGGAGTGTCGTCGACGATGTAGCGCAGCCAGTCCAGGTCGTGGCAGCACTTGGCGAGCAGGCTGCTGGAGGACTGCTCGGCACGGCGCCAATTGCCGCGCACGTAGGAGTGGGCGAAGTGCCACCAGCCGACGGGTTCGAGGTGCTCGACGCCGACGACGCGGCCCAGCGCGCCCGTCTCGACGTGCCGCTTCACGACGTCGGTGTAGCGGGTGTAGCGCAGCACGTGGCAGACGGCGAGCAGGACGCCGCTGCGCTCGGCGGCCTCGGCGACTGCCACGCACTCCGCCTCGGTGGGGGCGATCGGCTTCTCCAGCAGGACGTGGTAGCCGAGCGCGGCGAGGCGGACCGCCGGCTCGACGTGCTCGCGGTCGGGGGTGGCGAGCACGACCGCGTCGGCGAGTCGCGGCCGGGCCGCCAGGTCGTGCCAGGACGTGAAGCGTCGCTCTGCCGGCACCTGGTGGGCGTCGGCGAGGGCGCGGCGGTGCGCGGACCGGGGGTCGGCGACGGCGACGACGCGGGCGCGGTCGGGGTGGCGCAGGGCGTAGCCGGCGTAGGTGCTGCCGCGGTTGCCGGCGCCGACGACGGCGAGGGAGACGCTCATCGGTGTCCTTAACTATTACGGGCGTGGATCGATCTGGAGAGCCGGGCGCACGATCAGTGACGACACGACCTCGGACCTTTTCGGCCCTAGTATCGGCCCGGACCGTAAGTTAATGTACTGCCCACCTGACCTCCCCCGGAAGGATGCGAGATGCGTTTACGGAAGGGCCTGTCGGCCGTCGCGGTGGCGCTCGTCGCCGCGCTCGCGGCCTCGGGCTGCGGCGGCTCCGGCTCCGGTGACTCCGGCAAGAAGACCGTGACCATGTGGATCTACCCGGTGATCTTCGACGAGGCGAAGCACCGCGCGTACTGGGACGAGACGGCCAAGGCGTTCCAGGCGGCCAACCCGGACGTCGAGGTCAAGACCGAGATCTTCCCGTGGGCCAACCGCGACCAGGCGCTGGCCACGGCGATCGCCGGCAACAAGGGCCCCGACGTCGTCTACCTCATCCCCGACCAGCTGCCCAAGTACGCCCGCAACATCGAGCCGGTCGACAAGTACCTCGACGACGCCGCCAAGGCCGACTACCTGCCCAACGTCGTCACGTCCGTCACCATCGACGGCAAGATGATGGGCGCCCCCGTGCTCACCAGCGCGGTGACCCCGATCTGCAACAAGAAGGTCTTCGCCGCCGTCGGCCAGACCAGCTACCCGACCAGCTGGAACGACCTGCTGGCCATGGCGCCGGCGTTCAAGGCCAAGGGCTACGACGTCACCGCGTACGCCGGCGACGTCAAGAACACCCTCAACCAGACCTTCTACCCGCTGCTGTGGCAGGCCGGTGGCGACGTGTTCAGCCCCGACGGCAAGTCGGTCGCCTTCAACGGCCCCGAGGGCCGCAAGGCGCTGAGCTTCGCCAAGCAGCTCGTCGACGGCGGCTACGTGGACAAGAGCCTGCTCACCACCCTGCCGCCCATCGAGCAGACCCGCATCGCGCAGAACAAGGTCGGCTGCGTCTGGCACGTCCTGCCGGCCGAGATCGAGAAGTTCTGGGGCAAGGAGAACATCCAGGCCCTTCCGCACTTCACCGAGTCCAAGCAGATCGGCTACGGCACCGTCGGCTCCCTGTCGATGCTGCGTAACTCGAAGAACAAGGACGCGGCCGGCAAGTGGATCGCGTTCGCCTCCAACGCCGAGAACTCCAAGAAGTACGACCTGGCCGCCAGCTTCTTCTCGGCCAAGAAGTCGGTCGGCGCGCTCTACGCCTCCGACCCGGTCCTCGGTGAGCAGGAGAAGCAGGTCGCCAACAGCACCGTCGGCCCGCTCAACGAGAAGGCACGCGACGTCCAGGGTGTGCTCGCCCCGGAGATCCAGGCCGCCCTGCTCGGCAAGAAGTCCGTCGAGCAGGCGCTCGACGACGCGGCCAAGGCCGCCGACCCGCTGCTCGGCTAGTCACCACGGGCCTCGCGGTGGGTGGTGACCCCACCCACCGCGAGGGCCTCGGAAAGGTTGCCAGATGGTTGCACTACCGGTGCGTCGCCAACGACGCGTCCGTCGTCCGTCCGCCCGGGAAGCCGGGACGGCGCTGCTGTTCGTCCTGCCGTTCCTGGTGCTGTTCGCCCTGTTCCGGTTCGGGCCGGCGATCGCCGGGGTGTTCCTCGGATTCACCGACTACACCATCGGCGGGGACACCGGCCTCGTCGGCCTGGAGAACTTCCGCCGGCTGCTCGACGATCCCACGTTCTGGTCGGCGCTACGGGTGACCGTCGTGTTCACCGCGCTGTCGGTGCCCCTGTCGATGCTGGCGTCGTTGGGCGTGGCCCTGCTGACCCGCCGGGTGTTCCGCGGCGTGAAGCTGTTCCGGTCGGTGTTCTTCCTGCCGGTGGTGACCAGCCTGGTGCTGGCCGGGGTGGTCTTCACCTGGGTGTTCGCCGAGGGTGGCCCCTGGTCGCGGGCGATGGGCGCGCTGGGCCTGCCGGCCGGTTCCTGGCTGGCCGACAGTGTGCTGGTCGTCCCCGCGCTGGTGCTGGTCTCGGTCTGGTCCCGCTTCGGCTACGGCATGCTCATCCTGCTCGCCCGCCTGCAGGACATCCCCGCCGAGTTGGAGGAGGCGGCGCTGACCGACGGCGCCTCGGCCTGGCAGCGGTTCCGCTACGTCACGCTGCCGCAGTTGCGACCCGCGCTGTTCTTCGTGGCCGTCATCGAGACCACCGTGGCGGTGCAGGTCTTCGACATGATCTACGTGATGACCGGCGGCGGCCCGGTGCGCGCCAGCTACAGCCTGGTCTACCTCCTCTACGACCAGGGCTTCAAGTACTTCGACCTGGGCTACGCCAGCGCCATCGGGGTGGCGCTGTTCGTGATGACGATCGTGGTGGCGCTGATCCAGCGGCTGACCCTCGGGAGGGAAGAATGACCGACACCGTGGCACCCCCGCCCGTCGCCGTCGTCGCCGAGGCCCCCGCCGGCGGGCGTCGACGCCCGTACCGGGTGGGTCGACCCGGCCGGAGCTGGCTCGTCACCCGTACCGTGCTGCTGCTGATCGGCGCGGCGATCACCCTGTTCCCCTTCTACGCGATGGTCGTGCTGTCGTTCAAACCGACCGGCCCGGTCACCTTCCCCGACAGCCTGCTGCCCTGGCCGATCTCCACCGAGGCGTACGACCAGGTCATCGGCGCCAAGAGCGTGCTGCGCTGGATGTGGAACACCATCGTCTACTCGGTGGTGTCGGTGATCGGGGTGCTGCTGTTCGCCTCGATGGCCGGCTACGCCTTCGCCAAGAAGCGCTTCCCCGGCAAGGAGACGATGTTCTGGTCGTTCCTGGCCATGCTGATGGTGCCGTACCACGTGACCATGATCCCGACGTTCATCGTCATCTCCGAGCTGGGCGGGGTCGACACCTACTGGGGCATGATCCTGCCGACCCTGGCCAACGCCCAGGCGGTGTTCCTCATGCGACAGTTCATCGCCTCGCTGCCCGACTCACTGTTCGAGGCGGCCCGCCTCGACGGCTGCTCCGAGTGGCGGGTGTACGTCTCGATCGTGCTGCCGCTGATCAAGCCGATCCTCGCCACCCTGGGCGTGTTCGTCTTCCTCTGGCACTGGAACGACTTCCTCTGGCCGCTCATCGTGGGACAGAGCCTGGACATGCGTACCCTGACCACCGGCATCGCCTCCCTGCAACAGGAGAACGTCGCGTTGAACATGCTGCTGGCGGGCTCGGTGGTGGCCTTCGTACCGATCTTCATGGCCTACCTGATCGGGCAGCGCTACTTCCAGGAGGGCGTCGCGACCACCGGCATCAAGGGATGAGCGGCACCGTCATCGCGCTGGCGGTGTCACCACAGGTGCGGCAGATGTTCCTCGACGACGCCACGGTGGCGCAGCTGGCCCGACTGGGCCGGCTGCGGCTGCCACCGCCCGACGCCGACGTCGGCGACCCGGCGGTACTGGCCCCGTTGCTCGCCGACGCCGACGTCGTCGTCACCGGCTGGGGCACCGCCGCGCTGACCGCCGAGCTGCTCACCGCGGCTCCCCGGCTGCGTCTGCTCGCGCACACCGGGGCCAGCGTGAAACCGTTCGTCACCCCGGCCAGCTTCGCCCGGGGCGTACGCGTCACCCAGGCCGGCGACGCGATGGCCTACGCGGTGGGGGAGCAGGCCCTCGCGCTCACCCTCGCCCTGCTGCACCGGCTGCACCGCTTCGACCACGCGTTGCGTACCGGGGAGGACTGGGCGACGGCGAAGGCCGCCCCGCCGCGTCAGGAACTACGTGGCGCCATCGTCGGGGTCGTCGGCGCGTCCCGGACCGGCCGGGCCTACCTCGAGCTGGTCCGGGCGCTCGGCGCGCGGGTGCTGGTCGCCGACCCGTACCTGTCGGCCGAGCAGGCCGATCGGCTCGGTGCGACGCGGGTCGACCTGGACGACCTGCTGGCCGGCTCGCTGGTGGTCTCCCTGCACGCGCCGGTGCTGCCGGAGACCACCGGGATGATCGGCGCGCGGGAGTTGGCCCTGCTGCCCGACGGCGCCCTGCTGGTCAACACCGCCCGCGCCGCGCTGGTCGACGAGGCCGCGCTGCTGGCCGTCCTGTCCACCGGCAGGATCGACGCGGCGTTGGACGTCTTCGACGCCGAGCCGCTGCCGGTGGACCACCCGCTGCGGGCGCTGCCGAACGTGCTGCTGACCCCGCACGAGTCGGCGGGGACGGTGCAGTCGCGGCGGCGGGCCGGGGCGATCGTGGCGGCGGAGGTCGCGCGGTTCCTGCGCGGTGAGCCGCTGCGTCACGAGGTGACCCCGGACCTGCTCACCAGCACGGGATGACCAGCTCCCGTCACCGGCGCCGGCGCGCCTGTGGCCGTGCTGACCTGCGGTGGCGGGCCCACCGCGACACTGAGTAGCCTCTGCGATCATGCGCATCGCCCTCGCCGGACTCGCCACCAGCCACCCCTACACCGACGCCCGCGCGCTGCGCGACGTCGCGCAGTTGACGGTGTGGGAGCCCGACCCGCACCGGCTGGACCGCTTCCGCGCCGAACACCCGCACGCCACGGTGCTGCCCGACCTCGACGCGCTGCTCGCCGCGGACCCGGACGGCGTGGTCCTCACCGTGCCCACCCCGGACGTGCCGCCGGCACTGGACAAGGTCCTGCACCGCGGGCTGCCGTGCTTCGTCAACAAGCCCGCCGCGGCCACCCGTGAGCAGCTCGACCAGCTGGAACGGGTGGTCTCGCGGGCGCCGGAGCTGGTGCTGACCTCCTCCGTGCTGCGCTTCGCCCCGCAGTTCGTCGCGTTCGACGTGCCGCGCGAGCAGGTGCTGGCGGTCCGGGCGACGGTGCGCCACGACGTGGGCCTGTGGGCCACCGGCTACAACCCCTGGCAGGACGACCCGGCGGTGGGCGGCGGCACCCTGGTCATGATGGGCCTGCACGGGGTGGAGCTGCTGGTGGCGTTGCTGGGTCCGGCGGTACGGCTGGTCGGCGCCGCCGGCGCGGTGCGCCGCCACCACGGTCTGCGCTCGGAGGACACCGGCGTGCTCGCGCTGCGCTGGGACGACGGGGTGACCGGCACCGTCGAGGTGCTCGGGGTCAGCGCCGCCGAGACGTACGAGGTCACCGTGCACACGGTCGACGGAGAACGTCGGGTGCTCCTGCGTGGCGGCGCGGAGGAGCTGGGGTACCGGTCCACCGTCGAGGCGTTCGTGGCCATGGTGGGCGGCGCGCCGAGTCCGGTGCCGTGGTCGCAGACCCGCGCGGTGCTCGACGTGCTCACCTCCGCCCGGGCGCTGGCCTGAGATCGCCCGACGTCGCGCGCGAGGGGCGCGTCCGTAATTCACGCGCAGGGCCTGTCTCCCATCGGGAGGCAGGCCCTACGGCTCTTGACGCCCCCACAGACGGAAGTTACGGTCATGACCGTTAATCAGGAAGGGGTGTGGCTGTCATGCGTACGGTGGCGGAACTGGAGGAGCGGCTCTCGCGCCCGCGGGACGTCCTGGTGGACGACCTGCGCAAGCTCGACGGCGACATCCTCATCCTCGGGGCGGGCGGGAAACTCGGCCCGAGCCTGGTGCGGCTGGCGCTGCGCGGCGTCGCCGAGGCGGGCACCGGCGCCCGGGTGATCGCGGTGTCCCGCTTCTCCGAACCCGGACTCGCCGACGCCCTGCGCGCCCAGGGCGCGGTGATCGTCGAGGCCGACGTCGCCGACGACGCCGCCCTGGCCGCCCTGCCCGACGCGGCGAACGTGCTCTTCCTCGTCGGGGCGAAGTTCGGCACCTCCGGCCGGGAGCACGCCACCTGGGCCACCAACGCCTACCTGCCCGGGCGCGTCGCACAGCGCTTCGCCGGCTCGCGCATCGTCGCGCTGAGCACCGGCAACGTCTACCCCCTGGTGCCGGTCACCACCGGCGGCTGCGTCGAGCAGACCCCGGTACAGCCCGTCGGCGAGTACGCCATGTCCTGCCTCGGCCGCGAACGCGTGCTGAGCCACTTCAGCGTGCGCGACGACACCCCGATGGCGCTGATCCGCCTCAACTACGCCGTCGAGATGCGCTACGGCGTCCTCGTCGACGTCGCCGCCGCGGTCCTGGGCGGACACCCGATCGACCTGACCATGGGGCACGCCAACATCGTCTGGCAGGGCTACGCCAACGAGGTCACCCTGCGCGCCCTGCACCACACGGCGACGCCGCCGTTCGTGTTGAACCTGACCGGCCCGGAGCTGGTCTCCATCCGCCAGGTCGCCACCGCCCTGGCCGCCCGGATGGGCCGCGAGGCGCACCTCACCGGCACCGAGGCACCGACCGCGCTGCTGTCCAACGCCCAGCTCTGCCACCGGCTCTTCGGATACCCCGACGTGCCGGTCGCCGAGCTGATCGACCTGACGGCGCAGTGGGTCGCCGACGGCAATCCCCTGCTCGGCAAGCCGACCGGATTCCAGCGCCGCGACGGCAATTTCTAGGAGAGACCGTGTTGACCGCATCGGACACCCGACAGACCACCGCCCTGGCGCGGTTCGCGCGGGGCTGTGCCATTCCCGCCCACCCGCTCGCCCTCGACGCCGAGCGTCGCCTCGACGAGCGCCGGCAGCGGGCGCTGACCCGCTACTACCTCGCCTCCGGCGCCGGCGGCATCGCCGTCGGCGTGCACACCACCCAGTTCGCCATCCACGACCCCAAGGTCGGTCTGCTCGCTCCCGTGCTGGAACTGGCCGCCGAGACCGCCGCCGGCTCCGAGGCCGTCATGGTCGCCGGCGCCTGCGGCGACACCGCCCAGGCGGTCCGCGAGGCCGAACTCGCCGCCTCGCTCGGCTACCACCTGGTGCTGCTGTCGCCGTACGCCCCGCTGGACGAGGACGCCCTGATCGAGCGGGCCCGCGCCGTCGGCGAGGTGCTGCCGGTCATCGGCTTCTACCTGCAACCCGCCGTCGGCGGTCGGCAACTGTCCCGCGGCTTCTGGGCGCGACTGGCCGCGCTGGAGTCCGTGGTCGGCATCAAGGTGGCACCCTTCGACCGCTACCGGACCCTGGACGTGCTGCACGGCGTGTGCGCCGCCGGCCGCCAGGGCGACCTGGCCCTGTACACCGGCAACGACGACCACATCCTCGCCGACCTGGTCGCTCCGCACCGGGTGGTGGTGGACGGGCAGCCGGTGCAGGTGGAGTTCGTCGGCGGACTGCTCGGGCAGTGGGCCGTGTGGGCGCGCACCGCGGTGGGCCTGCTCGACGACGCCCGGGCCGCCCGCGGCGGCGACGACGCCGCGCTGCGCCGCCTGCTCACCCTGGACGGGCACCTCACCGACGCCAACGCCGCCATCTTCGACGCCGCGAACGGCTACCACGGTTGCATCCCCGGCATCCACGAGGTGCTGCGCCGCCAGGGGCTGCTGGCCGGCCGCTGGTGCCTCGACCCGGCCGAGGAGCTCTCGCCCGGCCAGCTCGCCGAACTCGACCGCGTCCACGCGGCGTACCCGCACCTGCGCGACGACGACTTCGTCGCCGAGCACCTGGACCAGTGGATGTCCTGACCCTGCCGGGGCCGGCCCGCGCCACGGGGGCGCGGGCCGGCCGGTCAGAGGGTCAGGCGGTACAGGGTCAGCGGGCGACCGCTGGTGCCGGAGGCCAGGTTGCCCAGCCGCTCGGCCAGACCCGCCAGCTCGAGGCGGTGCAGCATCCGGCGGGCCGTGCGCTGCTGCACGCTGAGATGCTCGGCCACCTCCCGGCTGGTCAGCGGCGTCTCACCGGCGGCGGCACGGACCTCGCGCAGCCGCAGCAGGGTCGGCACCGACAGGCCGACCCGCTGTGCGACAACCGCCAGATTGGCCTCGGCGGGCTGCGGCGGCGGCATCGTCGTCTCCAGCACGATGTCGGTGTCGCCGCGCAGCGACAGCACCGCCGTGGTGGGCCCGACCCGGCGGGCGCGGCTCAACGCGCGGCGGGCCAGGTTCTCCGCCTCCGCCGCGCTGCGGCCGAGCCCGAAGCCGATCTGCACCCGCTCGTGCCGGTCGGCGAGGCGGCGCAGCATCGGCAACGTGGTGAACCCCGCCGTGGCGTCGTGCAGCGGCCCGCGGGTGGTGACGATCAGGTAGGTGTCCGGTGCGAACCGCGCCAGCGTGGCACCGAGGGCGGCGACCTCCTTGAGCAGCCCGCCGTCGCCGTCGGAGAGGCTGGCCAGGCCGAGCGCGATCTGGGCGTCCTCCTGGGCCTGGCTGTCGGCGTGCAGCAGCACCTGGCGCAGCGCTGTACGCACCGAATGCGCCGACGGGGCGAGACGGTACGCCGGCATCTCGTGCCGCAGCACCTCGTAGACCGAACTGATGCAGGTGACGGCGACCCGGGCGCCGGCGCGGTGCTGACGGCGGTGGAAGGCCACCACGTCGTCGGAGCTGAGCTGACCCCGGTACGGCAGGCAGCGCACCTGGTCGACCGGCAGTCCCGCCTCCCCGAAGGTCGCCGCCACGTCCGCGCCGGTGACCGTGTCGATCGAGATGCGGGCCACGTCGTGCCCGTCGCGCAGCAGCCGCACCGTGGCCTGCAGCAGCGTCGCCCCGGTGTAGTCGACGAAGGCCGCCGGACGGTGCAGGACGTTCGCCCGCCGCGCCAGGGTGTAGGGCACCACACCGGTGAACAGCCACGCCTGCACGTGCGCGCCGTGGGCCTCCACCAGGGCCGGCGCCTGCGACTCGTGGTCGTAGTGCAGCCGCCGCACGGTGACACCCGGCTGCTCCTCGCAGGTGGCTGCCACGTCGTCGACCAGGTCGTGCGGTCCGACGACGCCGATCTCGATGGTCACGCCCGGCCTCCTGTCGAAGGGTTGCATGTTCCGTAGCTCAAGATTACGGTCAGGCCCGGTATTGGTGAAACCCCGGGGAGGGTACGTGTCGTTTCCCAGCATGGCCGACGCCGACGGTCGAACCCTCGGGCAGGAGGAGATCGACGGCGTCACCCGGGTGCTCCGGACGGGCATGCTCAGCTCCGTGTGGGGCACCGAGGTGCGCGCCCTGGAACGCGAGATGGCCGACCGTCACGCAGTCTCGCACGCCGTGGCCGCCAGCTCCGGCACCGCTGCGCTGCACCTGGCCGTCGCCGCCGTCGCCCCCGACCCCGGCGACGAGATCATCACCTCGCCCATCAGCGACTTCGGCACCGTCGCGCCCATCCTGGCGCAGAACGCCGTGCCGGTCTTCGCCGATGTCGACCCGTACACCGGCAATCTCGACCCCGCGGCCGTCGCCGCCGCGATCGGACCGCGCACCCGCGCGATCATCGCGGTGCACCTGTTCGGCGCCGCCGCCGACCTGCGCGCCGTCGCCGCCGACGCCGGTGTGCCGCTGATCGAGGACTGCGCGCAGGCGTGGCTCGCCCGCTATCCCGACGGCACCCTCGTCGGCACCGCCGGCGCGATCGGCTGCTTCAGCCTCCAGCAGTGGAAGCACATCACCTGTGGTGACGGAGGGCTGGCCATCACCGACGACCCGGCGCTCGCCCGGCGGATGCGCCTGTTCGCCGACAAGGGCTGGCCCCGCGACGGCGGACGCCGCCAGCACGTCGGCCTCGGCCTCAACTACCGGATGACCGAACTCGCCGGCGCCGTCGCCCGGGCTCAGCTCGCCAAACTCTCCGGCGTCCTCGCCGACCGACGCCGCACCGCGACCCGGCTGCACGCCGCCCTGTCCGACGTGCCCGGCCTGCACCTGCCCACCGACGTCGACGCGCACGCCTGGTGGCTGTTCCCGATCGTGCTGCGACCACCGCTGGACAACCGCAGCGTCGCCGCCCGTCTCGCCGCCGCCGGAATCCCCGCCCGCCCCGGCTACCTCGACCAGCCGCTGCACTGCGCGCCCGCGCTCACCGAGGCCCCCATCTACGGCAGCTCCCGCTATCCGCTCGCGGTGCCGCCCGCCGACCGGCTGCCCACCTATGGGCCGGGGCTGTGCCCGGTCGCCGAACGGCTCGTCGACTCCACCCTGCTGGTGATCGACTGGAACGAGCGCTACACCGACGCGCACGTCGACGAGATCGCCCACGCCGTCCGTGTCGCGGTGACCTCGTGATCGCCCCGGCCGCCGCCGCCCTGCGCGACCGGCTGCGCTGGCAGCTCGTCGCCGCTGCCGCGACCCCCATGGACGCCACCGGCGCCACCGACCCCGCGCTGTGCCGGCGGTACCTGCGCGGCCTGCTCACCGACGGCGCCGACGCCCTCGCCGTCCTCGCCCACACCGGCCGCGGCCCACACCTCGACGCGGCCACCCGCGACGTGATCACCGGCTGCGCGGTCGACACCGGCGTGCCGGTGATCGTCGGCGTGGGCGGCCGGCCGGGGGAGCACACCGACCAGGTCGCCACCGAGGCCGCCCGGGCCGCCAGCCTCGGCGCCGCCGGCGTGCTGCTCTTCCCCGTCGACGGCGACCCGCTCGCCCACCACGACGCGATCTGGCAGGCCTCGGGACTGCCCATGCTCGCCTTCGACCTGTACCTGCGGCCCTACCGCCCGGCCCACCTCACCGCCCTGCTCACCCACCCCGGCGTCGCCGGCGTCAAGGTCGCCCGGCTGCACGACGCGATGGCCTGCCAGGCCACCCTCGCCGCCGCCCACGCCGCCGACCGCCTCGCCGTCACCGGCGAGGACCGCATGTTCGGGCCGTCGCTGATGTGGGGCGCCCAGGCCGCCCTGGTCGGTCTCGCCGCCGCCGCGGTGCCCGTCGCCGCCACCGTGCTGCGTGCCTTCGCCGAGCAGCGCTACGCCGACTTCGTCGCCGCCTCCGCGCGCCTGGACCGGCTCGCCGAGGTGACCTTCACCGAGCCCATGGAGGGCTACGTGCGTCGCATGCTCTGGATCGCCGCCGACGAGGGCCGCATCCCGCCCGGCTACGCCGTCGACCCGTACGGCCCGGCGCTGACCGAGGACGACCGTGCCCGGGTGCTGGCCGTGGCGAGGCGAGCGTGAACCCGTTCGTCGCCGGCGACCTGCCGGCGGTCACCCTCGACGTCGACGTGCTGGTCGGACGCCACCCCGACCGACCCGGTCCCGACGCAGACACACGCCAGGTCATCGCCGCGCTGTCCACCCACGGCATCGCCCGGGCGGCCGTGGCCAGCCTGCGCGCCGCCCTGTTCGACGTCGCCGACGGCAACGACGAGGCCGCGGCCCTCGCCGGGCCCCGCGTGCTCCCGGTCGGCGCAGTCGACCTGCGGGACCCGCTCGGCGCCGAGCGGGAGATCGACCGGCTGGCCGAGCGGGGCGTACGCGCCGTGCGGCTCTTCCCCGACGAGCAACGGGTCGAGGCGGACTTCCCGTCGGTACGGCACGTGGCCCGCCGCGCCGCCCGGGCCGGCCTGGTGATCCTCGCCGGCGGCGACGTGCGCCGCTTCTGGCGCCCACTGCGCGGCACGACCGTCGTCTTCCTCGACACGCACTTCTACCACCTGGGCGACTTCGTGGTCGCCGCCCGCGACGAACCGGGCTTCCACACCTCGACCCGCCTGCTCAACTCTCCCGACGCGTTGGAGACCGTCGCGGAGCACCTGGGCGTCGACCGTCTGCTCTACGGCTCCCGCACCCCCTGGTACGAGGCCGTCGTACCCCGGCTGCGGCTGGCCCGCAGCGGCCTCACGCCGGACCAGGTCGCCGCCGTGGCCGGCGGCAACGCCCACCGGATCCTGGAGCCGCCGGCATGATCATCGACGTGCACGCCCACTGGGGGCCGTGGTTCTTCAGCATGCAGGTCGGCGACCTCGCCACCAACCTCGCCGTCATGGACCGCTACGGCATCGACCTCGCCGTCGTCTCGGCCACCGAGGCGGTGATCTACGACGTGACCGCCGGCAACCGGGCGATGGCCCGCACGCTGGAGGACAGCGACCGGCTGCTCGGCTACCTCACGGTCAACCCGCGCCGGCTCGACGACGCCGAACGCGACCTGCGGGAGCTGCTGCCCACGGGCCGATTCGTCGGGGTGAAGATCCACACCGACTACACGGGGTCCCCGGTGGCCTCCCCCCAGACCCGGGCGGCCCTGGAGCTGGTCGCCGCGCACGACCTGCCCGCCCTGGTGCACACCTGGGACGCCACCCCGCTGGACCTGGCCCAGGCCTGCGCCGACATCCCCCGGCTGCGGGCCATCGCGGGCCACATGGGCGCCAACGGGTGGCGCCATGCCGTCGAGGCCGCGAACGCGGTGGACAACCTCTGGCTCGAACCCTGCTTCTCCCACACCGAGGCCGGACGCTTCGCCGCGGTCGCGGCGGCCGTCGACCCCCGGCGGCTGCTGTTCGGCACCGACGCCACCCTCATCGACCCGGCCGCCGCCTACGGGGCCGTGCTCGCCGCCGACCTCGACCCCGAGCTGGCCGAGCGGGTCGCCTGGCGCAACGCCGCCGACCTGTTCCGGCTCGACGTCGACGGCTGACCCCGACCCCCGCGCACACGACGCGGGGGCCGCCTCCCGAACCGGGAAGCGGCCCCCGCCGTCGTACGCCCGCCGACTACTTCTTCGGCAGCGGGAACCGGGCCAGGTCGTTGCCGAGCATGCCCCAGGTGGCCCTGCCGTCCGGGGTGAAGTGGAACGACGGGTTGTTGTACCAGCCGCGCGGCACGTTGTCGTACAGCACGGTGGTCTCGCCGCCGGGCACCGTCGGCAGCTCGCAGATGTCGTTGGTCCAGTGCACCCAGGAGAACACCCGACCGTCGACCCCGTTGAACTGGCCGTAGCCGCCCAGGTCGCCCTCCATCACGATCCTGCGGGTGTGCAGGTCGTAGGCGAACCACGCGCCGCGCGGGCGGCGACCCATGGCGTACAGCAGGTTGCCCACCACGTGCAGGCTCTCGTACGACAGCCAGTCCGGCTTGATCTCCTCGCGCCACAGCAGCTGCCGGGTGACGATGTCGACGGCCGCCACCTGCGCGACCTTGCGGATCGGGCCGCTGGTGCCCTCACCGTAGGTGTCACCGGCGAGGTACGCGGTGGTGCCCTGCACCACGACGTCCATCACGCTCTGCTCGGGCAGGAACTCCCGGTGCGTGTCGAAGCTGTTGTCGGTCAGGTCGATGAAGGTCAGCGCGCCGGTGTGCCTGGTGGTCTGCGGGCTGGAGGCCACGATCAGCTGGTTGCGGGGCTTGTCGTGGTGGATCCGCTTGGTGCGCAGCTGCTCGTTGCCGAGCAGCCCGAGCACCGTGACGTCGAAGCTGTCCGGGTCGACCGACACGATCTGCGTGCTCGGGTACAGGCCGGCGTACACGACACCGGCCTTGCCCTCGGCCATCGCCTTGACCTCACCGTTGATGTCGAAACGGTCGCTCGTGCCGGCCTCCGGCCGGTGCACCGTCATCGCGTAGTGCCCGCCCACCCAGATCGTGTTGCGGGTGTGCCGCATCATCGACTGGATCGTCTCCGGGTAGCCGAAGCCGCGGGTGGCCGTCTGCCACACGGTCGCCGCGCCGCCCGGGGTCGCCTTCCACACGTGCCCGAGCCCGGTCACCCCGAGCAGCGCGCCACCGGGCAGCGGCGCGAGCAACTGGTTCTCCACGTTGGCCAGGGGCTGTCCCACCTTGGCCAGGCCGTCGGCCGTCACCTCGTACAGGTTGGTGGTCAGCCGGCACAGCGCGTACACGGTGCCGTCGCTGCCGACCGTCAGCTGGTCGATGTAGCGGTCCTCGGCCGGGATGTCGCGCGACACCCGGCCGGAGCCGTCCGGAGCGAAGGAGATCAGCTGCCGGCCGCAGGCCACGTAGACGACACCGTCGTGGACCAGCATGTCGAGGATGCCGACGGGGGAGGAGCTCAGGTACGACGTCAGGTTGGTCGGCGCTCCGCCGGCCTTCGGCCACCTCAGCAGGGTGCCGGGGGCGGCCGACCCGCCGTAGACGTACTCGTCGTCGACCGCCACGGCCGCCGCGTACTGGGAGGTGGAGATCCGGCCGTACGTCTCGACGCTGCCGTCGGCCAGTCGGATCCGCTTGACCGTGCAGTCCGGGTACGTGCCGATGTACAGGTGCTCCCCGTGCACCACCATGTCGTAGTACCAGGTGGTGGCCCCGCCGGCTCGGGACCAGGCCACGACCTCACGGCTCTGCGGATCGTAGCGGTAGACGTACGCGCTGCCGGCCGGACCGAGGTAGACGTAGCGCCCATCTGCCGCCGCCTTCTGACCGCCGTTGCTCGGGATCGGCAGATCGACGATCGCGCGGTTCTCACCGGTGTGCACGTCGAACTCGCCCAGACGCATCCTGCCCTCAGGGGTGTTGAACCGCGAGGTGATGAAGACGCTGTCGCCGATGACGGCGGCGCCACGGACCGCAGCGGTCAATGAGGCCGGTCCGAAACTGGTCGGCGTGAGAGCGTCCTCCGCTGCGGACGCCGGCGCGAGGAACGTGCCCTGCCCGACTGCCAGGGCCGCTCCGGTGGCGGCGCTACCCGCGAGAAGTGTGCGTCGGCTCAGGGGCATCAGCATCTCCGTTCGTCAGCATCATTACGGCCCGGACCTTAATCGGGGGGCTCGGGATGCGTCAAGGGTGCGGGCGGCTCCGCGTCCATGCCGGACACACCGCGCCGACGTGCTGCCCGACGCGCTCGCGGCCGGCTGGCCGTCGTCGATGAGGGCGGGGTGGTCCGCCTGTCGTCCCGGCCGCTCGGACGGCCCGGCGTGCCGGCGGAGCGCGCGGTCGGTGACGACGTCGTGCGGCGTCCACACGTCGCTGGCGGCCGGCGACGGGTCGCGCGTACAGGCCGAGGGGCGGGGCGTCGTGGAGGACGGCCCCGCCCCTCGGTTGCGGTGCGGATCGGTGGCGGCGGCGTACGTCGATGCCGGACGGGCCGCTGCTTCCCGGCAGGCCCCGGGCCTACGGACGGTGCCGCTGCGCTGCTACCCGGCGTACGTCTCGAACTCGGCGACCTTCGGCGTGCCGTTCGAGCTGTTGATCTTGAAGGTGATCTTGGTCAGTGAGGTCCGGGGGATGCCGATGACGCCCGCGCCGCTGCCGGAGGCCAGGACGGCGCCGGTGTTGTAGTTGATGACCTGCCAGGATCCGATGGAGCCCTGGGTGCCCGACGGTTCACGGATGGCCACCGTGGAGACCGTGGTGGCCGAGCCCCACTTGATCGAGACGGAACCGGTCGCGCCCGCCGGCGACCAGTAGGTGCTCAGGTTGCCGTCGCGCACGTTGCCGTAGCTCGTCCCGTCGGCCTTGCTGGAACCGTCGGAGCCCGCCCCGATGCTGAGGTTGGTCCCACCGGGCTGGGTCGGGCCCGGCGTGGGGCTGGTCGGCGCCGGGGTGGGGGTGGTCGGTGCCGGCGTGGGACTGGTCGGACCCGGGGTGGGGCTGGTCGGTCCCGCCGTCGGCGACTGCGGCGTGCAGTTGCCGTCCGACACCTGCAGGCCCTTGTTGGCGCCGGCGGTCTGACTGACGACGCTCGGCACGCAGTTGGCCGCGTCGAGGCGGTAGGTGTAGGGGATGCTGACGGTGGTGTTGGACTGCGGGTTGGGGCCGGCGGGGTTGTTCTCGCTGCTGCGGCTGGACCAGGTCACGTTGTCGAAGGTGTTGCCGCTGACCTGCCAGTAGCCGGCTTCGCTGGTGTAGAAGGTGCCCAGGACGTCCTTGGAGTCCTTGAAGTAGTTGTTGTCGACCTTGGCCTTGGCGCCGGCGCGGGAGTTGATGCCGGACTCGTGCAGGCCCACGTAGTGGTTGTTGTAGATGTGGGCGATGCCGCCGCGCAGCAGGGGCGTGCGGGAGTCGATGTTCTGGTACAGGTTGTGGTGGAAGGTGACGTAGCCGTTGGAGCGGTCGCTCTCGCTGGAGCCGATGAGTCCGCCCCGGCCGGAGTTGCGCAGGATGCTGTAGGACAGCGTCACGTACTGGGTGTTGTCCTTCATGTCGAAGAGGCCGTCGAAGCCTTCGGACTCCCCGCCCGAGGCCTCCAGGGTGACGTGGTCGACCCAGACGTTACGGACGTTGCTCTCCATGCCGATGGCGTCACCGCCGTTGGACGTGGGCGAGCCGGACTTCTTGACGTTGCGGACGGTCACGTTCTGGATGACGATGTTGCGCGAGTCGCGGATGTGGATGCCCAGCTGGTCGAAGACCGCCCCGCTGCCGACGCCGATGATCGAGACGTTGCTGATCTGCTTCAGCTCGATCACGCCGTCCGCGGTGCTGCAGCTTCCGCCCGACACCTTGCTGGTGTTGCCGTGGTTGATGGTCCCCTCGACCTGGATGATGATCGGGGTGCTGCTGCTGGCCCGATTGCACAGGGCCGCGTGGATCTGGGTCCCCGTGGTGGCGCGCACCGTCTGCCCGCCGGCGCCACCGGTCGTCCCACCGTTCTGCGTCGCGAAGCCGGTGGCGCTGCCGACCGCTGCCGAT
The DNA here is from genome assembly GCF_900090295.1 of Micromonospora coxensis. Lineage (NCBI taxonomy): Bacteria > Bacillati > Actinomycetota > Actinomycetes > Micromonosporales > Micromonosporaceae > Micromonospora > Micromonospora coxensis. Next base: position 6,767,593 of record NZ_LT607753.1, read on the forward strand.
GCCTGCGGCGCCGCCAGGGCCACTACTGCGATCACGCCTCCGATGGCCGTCGTGGCCAGCGCCGCCTGGAGTCCTCGTACGACTGGTCGTCTCATTCGGTCCTACTCTCTGAACTGCGGTGGTGGTGGTGCCCGAGGTGGTCGTCCGGGCAGGCCGTCGAGCTGTCGCCTGCCGCCGGACAGGTCGCTGCTCGACGCGAGGTGGTGCTCTTCACGGTGTCGATCGGCGGTGGCGCTGCAGTCGTGCCGACCTGCGCGGACGCCTGCCCGCGACGTCCCCGTAACCGTGAGCCGTCCACTGCTGCGGGTCGTGTCGCCACCGACGGCCGGAGTCGTCGGCCGAGGCGTGCGCCGCGAGGCACTGCCACCTCGCGGCGCGGACACCGGACACCCGAGGTCAGTGTGGATGCCCCGATGGTCGCCTCCGCCGGGACGTTCCACCTCGCTCTGGAAAGCGCTTTCCGAGCCGAGGATAGGGAGGTGTCTATGGGTGTGGCAAGGGGCTGTCCGGATTGCGGTACAAGGTTGCTTTGTTCCTCGCTACCGGTAGCTGCGGCACAGCGATCGGTGGCCGCGCGGTGCGCGGCGAGGTGAGGTCGACCAAGCTCGGCGGGCGGATGATCCGAGCGACCCGCTGCTCCCACACCGGCTGCCCATGGCGGTGACGCTCCCACCGGCCGGCGTTCGAATCCGCCCTGGTGGGGTCCGCTACCCTGCTCGTCTGCCGTCGGAGGACGGCTCGAGCTTGTCGTGCACTCCCTGTGCGGGTCGCGACCTTCACGGTCATCTGAGGAGGAACCCTTGACGGAACCGCAGCCGCGGGCGATCGACAGTTGGCAGAGGGCTGAGTCGAACGCAGCGGAGTGGATGCGGTACTGGGGCTTCAGTGATGCGAGGACCACCGAGGGCGGCGCCGACTCCGGCGTGGACGTCTGGTCACGCCGAGCGCTCGCCCAGGTGAAGTTCGAAGCGGTGCAGATCGGTCGCCCCGTGTTGCAGCGCCTGGTCGGCGCCCGGGGGCGCGACATCGAGAAAGCCCTGTTCGCCTTCTCCGGCGCCGGATTCTCCTCGCACGCCGTCGAGTACGCGAATGACATGGACATCTGTCTGTTCAAGTACACGCTCTCGGGTGCGATGGCACCCGAGAACGCCGTCGCCCACGCCTTCCTGCAACGGCTCGACGCTCAGCGGCTCGCGACCGGACGGACACGCGCCGCCACGGGTGGTGATGCGGAGTACGGAGACCCTGCGGCGCGAGCAGTCGTGTTGGCACAGGTGGCGACCGGACTGAGGGCTGTAGCGGCGAAGCGGTCGGCCGGGGAGGCGGAGAAGCCCGAATCCCCGGGACGGGGCCGATTGGGGTGCGGCATTGTGCTCCTGCTGACGTGGGTCTGCCTGGCGGTCAAACTGGGGTCGTTCGGCAACAAGATGTCATGGCGGTGTGGATCGGTGTGTCCCTCGCGCTGATCGTTTCGGGGATCGTCGCCTCGTCGCCCGGGGTCCCCGAGGAGGAATCTCCGGAGTCGGCTCATCCAGGGGTGCGGCAGTAGCCCCGATGCGGTGGGCGCGGCCACCGGAGCAGGCGTGACACGGGCCGGGGACCACCCGGGTGCCCCGGGCGCCGCCGCTCGCCGGCCCTCGCCGGCGGGCTGAGGTCAACGTACGCAGGCGTGGGTGGCGGCGGGTCGATCGCCAGACCCACCTCGGCGTACGGCCCGAGGTTGCCCGAGCTGTCCCGGGCGCGCACCGCACCCAATACGTGCCGTAGCCGTGGTACGGGACGTACCCGCTGGTGCCGCCGACCGTGCTGATCAGCGTGCCGTTGAGGTAGACCTCGTAGCCGACGAGGAACGTCTCGTCCGTCGCGGCGTCCAGCGCACCGCCAGGTTGCCTGGGAGAGGCCCCCGATCCGCAGGTTCGCCGGGGCGGTCGGTGGCGTGGAGTCCGGCACCTGCCCGAAGTGGATCGGCGCGAACGGGAGATGTTGCCGGCCGCGTCGAGCGCGCGTACCCCGTAGGTGGTGACCATCGGCGGCGGCGTCGGCATGCTGAAGCTCGTCGCCGTCGTGCTGGCGACCAGGGTGGTGCGGTGGAAGATCTGGT